>CAZMOS010000243.1:0-1608 GCA_964567945.1 uncultured Lentimicrobiaceae bacterium | reverse complement strand
TTTGTAAAAGAGGTAACTATTCATAAATTGTGGCGGTAGTGAAATAAATATTTCCATCATTGAACATCGTAAAAACAAAGTTAGTTAAATATTAGGAAAGAATAGGTTCTTGGCAGGGTCAGGTTGTTGGTGGGGACACCAACAACGGGAGGGGTAAATTGAAAGAGAAACAAGCTAAATTGAATGAAAAATTCAACTCGGATAAATTAATTAAATAGTACTAAGCACAATATAATAGAATTTAAGACCCAATTGAGCCCAAAAAACCAGGCAGCGGGTTAAGAAAAAAATTCAATGTCAGGTTTTTCTTTGTTTTGCCCTTTCGTCCGTTGGAAATTACTGGTAGTTCATTTCATTTCAAATCCCGGACCTGATAATAATCGTAATTCTGATATTGATTAATTCACTACCGCCTTCTTTTTTACACGGGGAGGCCTTGACTTTGCCTGTCATTTGTAGTATTTTTGAAAAGCAGTAATTTCTGAATAACCGAAATGGACCGCCATGAAAAAAATCATGATCAGTATGTATGATCTCCGGGGTCATTTAATACTTCAACAGGAAGCACGAAAAAGCAAAATAAATATTGACATCAGCCGTTTCAAAAACGGTATTTATATTGTAAAGCTGAACAACAACGCAGGCATTTTTGTTTCAAAATTTGTGAAGGAATAAGATCAATACTCATTGTAACCTGATACAAAATTTCGTAAATCAACACTTTATGAAAATCGAACCCATCAAAAGATCAGACTTTGAAGCCGTAAAAAACCTGCTCGTTGAAAATGATCTTCCTGTTAACGATCTCCATGATGAAATTGTGCAACTGTTTGTCGCTAAAGTGAAAAATACGATTGCCGGTGTTATCGGGCTTGAAAATTATAAATCAACCGGACTTTTAAGGTCACTGGCTGTAAAACAGCAGTATAGAAATAACAGGATTGGCAGGAAACTGGTTGATTATCTCACCGGGATTTGCGTTGAAGTCAGTATGCAGGAATTGTATCTTCTGACAACCACAGCCGAAAAATATTTTGAAAAGTTCGGCTTTTTAAGAACCGGGAGAGAAAGTGTTCCTGACCTGATCAAAGGAACAAAGGAATTCGCAGGCATTTGCCCCGAAACTGCAGTGATAATGAAAAAGGAATTATAAAAAAGATTTAAAAGAGCCTGGTCCCCTTCCCTTCCCGTTCTCATTTTTGTACCATTATTAATTCTGAAATTTAAATGGGATGAAAAGTCGGGGAAATATGTGCTTCCTAACCAGGTTGACATTTTAAAAGATACGCTTAAAAATTAGTTTATCTGTTGACAGGTATATCGCCAAATATTACCGTGGATGTACCGGGTCAGGTCGGCTCCTGTACTTTTATCAACCCGGACACAGAAAACCCGGTCAATTTTGATGTGTATCGTGATTCGGTCGTAACCTGGTACAAAGACGGAACATTTATGCAGCGCTTTCGGTGATCGGTAATGCGCAGGAAAGAGTATATGCGAGGAGTGTGCTGAAAAGCGAATTAGGCCCGTTAGACGACTACTACTATAACTTTACTGAAGTTTCGCACTTGATAAAAAAATCTATATATCTGGAATACATTATGTTTA
>CAZMOS010000242.1:0-1661 GCA_964567945.1 uncultured Lentimicrobiaceae bacterium | reverse complement strand
GCCAAATGAAATGCATATTTACAGTTTACAATGGATCCTTCGGAAAAATCAACAGGTAAAAGAAATTTTTTCATAATATTCAGGCATTATATTTCGGTATAAAAATAATGTAATTTTAATAAGCTTACAACCTTTTTTTAGATATGTGGGTCATAATGATTGTAAAAGACTATTTTTGAATTGAAGATGAAAATCCATTTTATTGCCATCGGAGGGAGTGCCATGCACAACCTGGCCATTGCATTAAAGCAAAACGGTGACGAAGTTAACGGTTCTGATGATGAGATATTTGAACCGTCCCGCAGCAGGCTGGCCAGACATGGCCTGTTGCCCGAAAAAGAGGGATGGTATCCCGAAAAAATCACAAAGCGGCTTGATGCGGTTATCTTAGGTATGCATGCCCGGTCCGACAATCCAGAACTTCTGAAAACCAAAGAATTGGGGCTGAAAATTTTCAGCTACCCCGAATTTTTGTATTATCATTCAAAGAATAAAAAACGGGTGGTTATCGGCGGAAGCCACGGGAAAACGACCATCACGGGGATGGTTATGCATGTGCTGAAGTCTGTGGGAATGGATTTCGATTACATGGTGGGATCAAAACTGAAGGATTTTGATGTGATGGTCAGGTTGAGTGACAAAGCCCCCGTAATGATCTTTGAGGGTGACGAATACCTGACTTCTCCCATTGACCGCAGGCCGAAATTTCATTGGTACAGGCCTCATTTTGCATTACTGACAGGCATTGCGTGGGATCATATCAATGTGTTTCCTACATTTGAGAATTATGTTGACCAGTTCAGGAAATTTATCAGCCTGATTGAAAAAGATGGAACTTTGATCTATTGCAGTGATGATAACCTTCTGGAGAAGCTGGTGCTGGATGGCAGGGCTGATATAAAAAAGGTATCTTATTCACTTCCTGACTATTTCGTCAGAGATGGTATAACCTATCTTGAAACTTCCGGCGGACCGGTTTCGTTAAAGGTATTTGGTAAGCATAATCTTATGAATATCAATGGAGCACGCTTGTTATGCAACGAACTCGGCATAAGCAGCCATGAGTTTTACCAGGCCATAACGGTTTTCGAAGGAGCAGCCAACCGGCTGGAACTTGTCGGTCAAAACGGCGAAAACCGTTTTTATAAGGATTTTGCCCATGCGCCATCAAAGGTGAGGGCAACCGTTCAGGCCATGAGGGAACAGTTTCCCGGGCACCGGCTGGTGGTCTGCCTGGAACTGCATACCTTCAGCAGTTTGAGTAAAGAGTTTCTGGGTGAATACCGCGGAAGTTTCGACGGGATTGACGAAGGCTGTGTGTTTTTTAACCCGCACGCGGTCACCATGAAACGATTACCTGAACTTCATGCGGACGATGTCAGGAAAGGTTTTGGAAATGAGAAAATTGCTATTTTTAACGATTCAAAAAAAATGACCGGTTGGTTGCACAAACAAAAACAACCCGGAACTGTTTTTCTGATGATGAGTTCGGGAAATTTTGATGGGATTGACTGGAAAGAATTATCGAATCAACTGGTTTAGTGTTTTGGCAAACAAAATTACCATATTGTTGCTTTTTTCTTTTGCACTTGTGAGCTTGCAAAGCCAGCCTTATGATTCCACTATCATTAAAACGTATCCTTACCGTGTCGGCCATATTG
>CAZMOS010000241.1:0-1779 GCA_964567945.1 uncultured Lentimicrobiaceae bacterium | reverse complement strand
AATAAAATGTATATTGGTAAGATGCTGAATGTGTTTACGTAAAATGGCTTCTACATTCTTTTCAGGATATTCGGTAATTTGCTGGAACTCATCAAAGGCAATGATGATCTGTTTGTCCTGTTTTTTTAAATAAGTAAATAATTCGGACAAGCCGGTTTCGGGCATGCTGTCGTTTTGCACCGTGATTTCTATTTCCGGTTGCCCGGTCATCGGATCCACAGATATTTTCGGACGAAGACTTTTAACGATTTTACCGAAACTTTTCAAAAAACGCATGGTGCGGCTATCCACCTTCCCGATGATTTCTTTGGCCAGTAAACTGACAAGGTCTTTCATATTTTCGGTATCCATAATGTCAACATAGAACAATTTCAGGTTTTTTTCGTTCCGAAGCAGATGGAAAACATGCTTTATTAACCCTGACTTTCCCAGTCGTCTGTAAGAAATCAAGGTAATATTTCTTTTGTTTTTAATGGCATTGATAATGGCCTCTGTTTCTTCCGCCCTGTTGCAAAAGTATTGAGGTCCTGCATAAACACTTAAAGTAAAAGGGTTCTCGATCGTCATGATGATTTGGGTTAAAGTATAAAAGAAAGAACATATTATTTAATTACGTAAAAAACGTAACGCAAAGTACGTAAAAATATTCCATATTAAAAAATATAAATATATGTTTTTTACGTTATGTAAAAAACGTAATATTTTTTTTAAAATGAATTTCGGGTAAAACTATTTTAACTTCTTCGCCTGTTTCTTCTTTTGTCCAAAACAGTATAAAATGTATTTTTACGGATTCGATGTTGTAGTTTTTGTTTCTTAACTCTTCCATAACGTTGACAAACGATTTTGAGAATTTCAAAATTTCATCGCCTTTTTTGTTGAAACAAGTGTCGTTTTTTGCAGAAAGCGTATCGCCGCTTTGTAAATGTTTTATGAGGTTTTGTCTTTTTTGATTAATAAAAAAATCAAGCCATACATCTTTATGGGTCAGTTGTTTTACGATAATATCGTTTGCATTATAGACATTGTCATCAAATTCGATGCTGGTGTTTTCATATTTAATCCTGTTGAAAATATTGTTGTTCAGGTGAATGATCAGATTGTTTTTTGCCCGGGTGATGGCAACATATAAACTTCGCTTGTCGCTGTCGTTGTTTAAATAAAATTGATTGAGCATCAGGTAAATATTGTCAAACTCTTTACCCTTTGCCTTGTGTATGGTGGATACAAAAACAGTTTCGGTATTGCCCGGGATAAAATCTTCGAGTTTTGATTCCTGAAGAAACACTTCAAAATCGGATTTATACTTTTGTTTCGGATTACTGTTTTCAAAAGCTTTAATGATATTTATTGCTATTTCAAGTTTATTGCTTCCGGAAAACCGTTTTACCAAATCATGTCTTGCCTGCTTCCAAGTCTGGTCATCAATGGTATATACATCATCTTTTAATTTTAAAGACCAAAGAAAATATCGTATTTCATAAAGATTTTTCAAACTGAAGCCATCATTGGTTTGGATAAGCTTTGTAGGATAATTATTTTTCAAAAGTTGTCCCGTGACCTGAAGGGCTTCGTCATTTGTTTGGGTTAATACACAAGTGGAACCCGGTAATCCGGAATGAATCACATCGTTGACAAGTGCTGTAATCAGATAGTTCGATTTATGTTTAACAATCCTGACATTTCCGGGATCATGATTTACAGCCTGTATTTCGTTGGATTTTAATCGTTTTCTTATGATCTTTACAAATTGATTTGCAAAACCGACAAGATTTTTTT
>CAZMOS010000240.1:0-1989 GCA_964567945.1 uncultured Lentimicrobiaceae bacterium | reverse complement strand
CACCAATACCGGTGCACGGCAGGATTTAATTCTATTTTACATGCTGGCGCCCGGAATATTAGGCGGAAACAAAGCAAAAGCTGTCGAACATGCAGAAATTCTGTGGAAGCAGAACCGATGGGAAGGATACAAAGCGTTTGACAGAATTTATTTCCTGGAAAAATCATACTCCCGGGCAGAGGAAATTCTTAACCGGGCAATTATCGAATATTCACAGGAAAAACAATTTTATGATGATCTTGGCACTGTTTATATCCGGCAGAAGAAATACTTACGGGCTGAATCGCTCTATGTCGTAGCAGTTGAAAAGATTCCAGCACAGAAATTGTATTTTCGTATTAAATTGGGATTTTTGTATCGTGAAATGGGAGAAATGGAAAAAGCCTTTTCTGTTTTTGGTTTTATGATTGAAGAATTTCCCGAACAGGCAACCGCTTATCTGGCGTATGCCAACACCGCCCTGCTTAGCGGGGAACGGGTATCACAGGCCCGATTTTATTTAGAAAGATATACCGGGTTAAACACGAACCAAACATGTCGACAAAGGACGCAATTACTCAGCACACTGGCCCACATTTGTATTCAATTAAAGGATTTTCAAGCGGCTGAGAAAAAAATTCTCACCCTGTTAGCGGTTACTCCGAATGATAAAGAAGGTAAAAAGTTATTGGATGTGATAAAGAAACACCTCAAAACTTCCATGCCCGGTTTTTCTCAGCCAGATAAGGCTTTCCGGGAAAGGTTTTAGGTTTCATGTATCCCGGAATCCATTCGGACCTTCTCATTGACATTGCCGAAATGACAAAGTATCTTTTTGCACTTCTTCTAAGATTTAGGGTGGGGGTATAATGGCAAGCAATCATATCGGCTGCCATTAAAACAATATAGCTTTAGATAATCATCATCTTACAAAAACCGAAATTAATCAACGGTTTAATTATGGAAAAATTTTCTTATCTCAGCCATGCCCATCCGGAGTACATCGAATCAATGTACCGGGCGTATAAAGAAGATCCCCTGTCAGTGGATGAAGGGTGGCGTAAGTTTTTTGAGGGTTTCGACTTTGCCCGGACATTTGACGGGAAAACCGGTGAAGTGGTCAGTGCCGGGCGGCGAAAAGAAGTCAACGTTCTGAATCTGATAAACGACTATCGACGTCGGGGGCATTTTTTTACCAAAACCAACCCGGTTCGGGAACGGAGAAAGTATAAACCGACCCTGGATATTGAAAATTACGGATTGAGCGAAGATGACCTGGACACGGTTTTGGAAGCCGGAGTGGAAATCGGTTTAGGACCCGCTCCGCTGCGAGACATCATTGAACATCTTCAGCAAACGTATTGCGGCTCCATCGGAGTGGAGTATATGTTTATCCGCTATCCGGAGCGGGTAAAATGGCTTCAGGAACGGATGGAATCCACCCGAAACACCCCGAATTTCACGTTGGAAGAAAAGCGCCACATTCTGAGCCGGCTTAACCAGGCGGTTGTATTTGAGAATTTTCTGCATAGTAAGTATGTGGGTCAGAAGCGGTTTGCATTGTCCGGCGGGGAGACCTTAATTCCGGCGCTGGATGCCATCATCGAGAAGGGGGCATCCATGGAGGTAATGGAATTCGTGCTGGGGATGGCGCATCGCGGCAGGTTAAATGTACTGGCAAACATTCTCCGGAAGTCATATGAAGACATTTTCGCCGAATTTGAAGGAGTTGAATATGACGACGCAGTGTTCGAAGGGGATGTAAAATATCACCTTGGGTATTCCAGCAACATCAACACCGTCTCCGGCAAACAAGTGCACTTGAACCTGGTTGCCAATCCCTCACACCTGGAGGCGGTTGACCCGGTAGTGGAAGGTGTCGTACGGGCAAAAATTGATAAACGTTATCATGGAAATAATGGTAAAATTGTACCCATTTTAATACATGGCGATGCTGCCATCGCCGGTCAGGGGGTTGTGTATGAAGTTATTCAAATGTCGTTGATGGAA
>CAZMOS010000239.1:0-2007 GCA_964567945.1 uncultured Lentimicrobiaceae bacterium | reverse complement strand
TTATTTGTATCGTAATTTTCAATGTCGTGAACCTTTGTGATTGCTTCGTGCCTTGGTGTCTTGGTGGCTGTTTTTTTATTCCAAAACTTTTTGCCTCATCCTTCAGGGCTTAAAATGCGATTTCTCAAGAATAGTTTGCGAATCGCTCATTCCGATCATTTGCCCGAGTGTCAAATCAGGATTATTGATCATAAATTCCCTGACGATTTGCCAACCCATAAAAACACCAAGGCGTGAAGGCGACTGTTTTCCGAATCCGTTTGTAAAAGGACCGTCCTGCATTAACTTGGCAATCATCTGGTAATCGGTTGAATAAAGCAGCTTATTTTCAACAATAAAGCCCCATATCTCTTTCTCATGTTCTGTAGCCCAACCCATTTGTTTACCTGTATAACAAATCTTGACCGTATCAGGGGTATCGGGTAAAACCGCATCGAGATAAACCATCAGTTTCCCCTCGTTGATCATACGGTCGAGCAGGGTTTTCATTTTATAATGAGGCATTAATTCATCGTAGTAAAGCGCCTTCATCACATCCACCGGAATATGATCCGGCTGCATACATCTTACACGGTAGAGCGGTATTCCCAGTGCACGGTATATGGGGAAATCAGCGCCCAGATAGTCATCAAGTGCGATAATTACAACAGAATCTTTTTTCATCACGGGCGCCTCATAATAAATATCAGATACATAAGTATATACAGTGGGAATAGTATGATCAGGAACGTAATAAAGGTACCTTCTGAATGCATCTTCAAGACTCATTTCAAGATCACTTACATCAGGAAACACCTCCATGGTTTTATGATAAACTGAAATGATCTGCGTATCGGAAACAAAATCCAGAAGCTGCCGGATGTTTTGCTTATCATAAGGGTTGTCGCCCAGAAAAAAACGGAATTCATCCTGTATGCTTTTCAATCCTTCTGCAAAACGGTTTGTATCCAACTGAAACAAGGCCTTTCCATAACGGTGGATCTTCAAACTGATCTCCGGAAGGTCTTTCACGTCGGCCTGGGGTATTTTGGCTTTCTGCCGGCTGCAGGATAATGAAACGACAAAAAGTAAAATCAATATGATCAGGACTTTAAATTTCATATTTTGAAATTATTTTGGAAATGTTCAACCTCTTATTTGCACAAACGGTTTTATCCGCCTGTTTACGCATATTTCATCTCGAAAAAAATGCCAGCACAAAAGTACTGACATTCATAAAATGATTGACTTTTAAAAAAAGCTTTTACAATATTTTCCACCCGAGCGTGACTACAAACAGGTTCGATTTGCTGGTGATGCTGTTGCCATCAATTGAGACATCCTTTAAAATATTATTAATCCCACCCATGTAAGTTATATTCAGGGCAAACATCAGGACATCAACACCAGCACCAACATTCCACTGCCATTGAACTTTGCTGAAATCATCGGGAAGAAGAAGTTTTTCGTAATCTGCCTGGGTACCTCCGGAGTTGTTTATGGTCGTATTCAAAACAAAATTGGCTGACGCCCCGGCAAAAATCCTTATGCTCACCACTTTGAGGTTGATAATCCTCCAGCCCACATTCAGCGGAACCTGTAATGTACTCAGTTTAATTTCCTGTTCAATGGGCGAAAGATTACCCAGAGTCGGGTATTTGAAAATACTTCCCTGGGTCAGCCAGTTGAGCTGTGGCTCAAAATATATCTTTTTACCGATCCGGAAAAAGACCCCTGCCAAAAAATTACTTTTTAAAGAATTTGTAATGCTATCAGAATTCACTGATAGATTTGATGCAGTATAGCCAATTTGCGGACCTACATGAAACTGACCGTAGGATGAAACTGTCACTAAAACTGCGATGAAGAATACAATGATTTTTTTCATGGTTATTGGTTTTTTATATAAACACGTCAAAAATAAGTTTTTTTATAAGTATTGTTCATGCGGATCACAAAATTCATTTCAATATTTGTTGTGAATAACTAATTTTGTTTCAAATTTTTCCTTTAGAGAAAATGATTAGT
>CAZMOS010000238.1:0-2148 GCA_964567945.1 uncultured Lentimicrobiaceae bacterium | reverse complement strand
AAGCAGAAATCCAGTCGCCGTATTTTTGAACCACATTATCCCTTGTTACTTTTTTCGGATCTTTTCTATTTACTGAATGAACGATCAATGGCACTTTTACAATCCTGTCCTCCACGGCCTGTGCCAGGGGGTAATCACAAATAATCCAAGGATAGTAAGTATTCTCAGGAGTTTTGGGTGTAGCTGAAAAATCAAGCCACATTTTTAATCCGCCTGGCAGGTTCCTGTGAATGGAAAGCAGGCTTTCATTCCATTTTAGTTCATCATCATGCACGTGATGAGCTTCATCATTCATCACCAATAAATTGTTCAGCTCCTTTATTCTTTCAAGGAGTGTTTGAGGTGATTTACCCGGGTCCGTTTGAGGTTTCCTTCCTAAAATGGCTTCAATAATGGTATTAGGATTAAATTCATTTGTACGGCTTTCGTAAAGCTGGTGAATATTGTTGAGAATAAAATTGTTTTCGGAAGCCAACGGACTTTCATCTCCCCGTAGTTTGATATTCAGGTTCCATTTGGATTTCCAGGAAACTGGAATAAATGGTAATTTTTCAAATATCTCACCGTTTTTAAAATCTTTTGCCAATCTTTCATAAACAATAACATTAGGGGCAACCAGTAAAAAGTTGTTGGCATAACGCCTGTCTTTTTCACGTAAACGATTGAAGTAACTCCATACAACTACAAAAGCCATAACAAAGGTCTTTCCCGAACCTGTTGCCATTTTTATTGCATAACGCAATAACTCTTCTTCAGGCAATTCCTGTTCACCTTCCTGGTCTAATTCAGGGAAATATCGTTGCACTTTTCTTTTACCATCCAAATCTACACTGAACTCTACAGTGGATGAAAAAAGACTTCCCGAATACTTTTCATGATATTTCTTTATCAGCGGAATTACATCAGTGAATTTTTTTATTTCAAACAAATAGATGATAGTTTCCATCGCTTCACGCTGACAGAAATAAAAATGAAAAGGTTCACTACCGAATACAGGCGAGTGCGAATTCTCAAACCAATAGGTCAGTAATTCCTGTGAGGTAACTGTTGCCCCTGGATAGCCATCGTTCCGCCATTTGTCAATTTCAGAACGGAGTTTGTTTACCAATAACATTCGGCTAGGCCGGCGGCCTTGAACTAATTCGTACTGGTTCGTAGATTTCTTTCGAAGATAATTTACCGGCACTTCCCACGGATTGCGGTTTTCAATGTAAGGAAGCTCTTTATTATATTGTACGAATGATTGCGGCATGACTATTTAACTTTTATCTCGTAAACCTGTGATGTATCAATTCCAAAAATGTCTATGATCTTTACAAACACTTTGTATGTACCGGGTTTTTTGTACTCATAATCAGCAACAAGTTTGAGTTTTCTCTCTTGCTTGGTGCGATAACTGGTCCAGCCATTATTGAAAGTGTCGTTTTGGAATTCAAAATCAACAGCCCAATAGTCAATCCAGTCACTCCATTTTTTAATGCTGGCCTTTACATCTTGGGGAATTAAGTCGGTATGCGGAATGACAAAATCCTCCAACAACACTATTACTTTCAGCCCTTTGGTTTCGATATCGGTTTTGAAATAGGCCAGTTCAAAAAACTTCACATCACCTTTTCCTGCTGCCTGCGGATCAATGGCATCCATGGGGATAATGCGAAGTTTTAAGCGAACAGCCATTTGCTTGGCCACCTCCTGTATGGCATCGTTCAAACCCATTTCCCACTCCCAGCCCAATACATGCAGTTCTTTTAGTCCCATTTCCCTGGTGTCATTCAGGGCATCGGTGACTTCCTGAATGGTAACCGGCGCATCCACCGCACCGATATAGACCAGTGCATTTCCTTTTTTACCGTGAATATGTGATGATCCGGCAATGGGTTCAGCTCCGTACAATTTTAAGATAAACGCTAGATATTCATACAAAGCCTGCTTCTCATCTTTTCTGCCGAATGCCTTTATCTGCCAGAACTGCCTTTCATACTTACCAAGGTTGAGAATTTCAAAGGGTCTTACTTTTTTGCCGTATTTCTTTTTTACGTCTCCCAGACTTTTACTGTGTTCAATTTCCAATAATCTTTTGCGTGTTGTATGAATAGCATATCTGCCCATATCAACACCTATCCAGCGTCTGCCAAGTTTTTCAGCAAC
>CAZMOS010000237.1:0-2151 GCA_964567945.1 uncultured Lentimicrobiaceae bacterium | reverse complement strand
AAGTATATCAATACAGGTCACATGGTTACGACGCTTGAACTATTTGAGCACGTAGGAGGCTTTGATGAAACGCTTGAAACGGGGGAAGACTATGCCTTCTCCCGGGCTGCCGCTTCAGCAAATGCAACGATTACAAATAACCCGGCGCTTGCCGTCGTACACGAAGGATACCCCAAGACGCTACTTCAGTTCATCCGACGGGAGATATGGCATGGACGAGGGGACTGCAAATCATTGCAATCAATACGATCATCAAAAGTCATGGCTGCGTCAATTCTCCTGGTAGGTCTGCATACTCTTCCGGCAATGACTATCGCCGGGATAGCCGAGTTTCGCCTGGCGGAATTTGGCATCGCACTGATCGCTGGTATGTGCATGGTCCCGGCCATTTACAAGCATCGCGCAACTACATTAAGAAGTTTCACTGTAGTCAGCGTTTTATATTACTTTTATTATCTTGCTCGTTTTCTATCGTGCACAGCGCTGACTGGAAAAGGTTCAATTGAAAGACGGCACAGAGATAATAAATAGATAAGTTCCCCATCTCGCGCATGACTAATGCAGTATCATCAGGCCAGCAAGGATCTCACGATTTACGTTTCAAGAAACCAGTAGGGGAAGTTTGGTATGAGTTGGCGCCAGTACGATAATATATTTGATGACCTGACAAATGTATTATTCAAAGCGAGTCTTGCCCCGATTTTTCGGTCAATAAACTCATCACGGGCCCTGAACAAATCCGGAGTACTGCCCAAGCGGATAATTATATGCGGCTCACCACGCAGTGGGACAACCCTTATGAATGAGCTGATGAGGTCCTATTATGGAACCTATGTCATGAACAGAGAGGAACGCGCCTTACGCTTCCCGTACCTGGTGTCCAATAAAAAGTATGTTGTAACAAAGCACCCTCTTGACTTCAATTTCTTTTCCAGATTCATCGAAACATTCAACAGGCCGTTATTCCTGTTTATGCTGCGAGATCCAAGAGACGTTATAATAAGCAAACACTTCAAAAACAAGGATCACTACCTTGTGAATTTCCCACTATGGAAAAAGGCGGTGACTGCCTATGAAAACCTTGACTATGACAACATCGTTCTGGTCAAGTATGAAAACCTGATTACAGACCCCCTTTCCATCCAGAAGAAAATAACGGCGAAGTTGGGCCTCGAACTGAAAAATGACTTCAAGGATTTTTTCAATAATGTAGATAAAGGTCACCAGGACATCAAGTCTCTGGGGGGTATTCGGCCAATAGACTCTTCGAATCTGGGAAAGTACAAGAACCCTGAACACTCGCAAAGGATTCGCGAACAAATCACAAGCTTCCCCGAAATGTCCGATTACTTAATAAAATACGGGTACGAAAGCAGCAAGCATTGGGAAACAACTTTCACTGGTGACTCGTAAAGGTGGTGGCACACACACCCCGCCTTATGTCAGAAACGCAACGTCGAGACTATCAAAGTTTAAACGCCATATGGACAGAAAGACTTTTTCAACAAATAACTTTGATCTGATCCGGTTGCTGGCCGCAGCCCAGGTCGCGATCTACCATTCCATCGTGATAATGAATGTCGACACCAGTGAATGGGCAATCAATTTCCTGAGACATCTCAGCATGATCCCTGGAGTACCCGTTTTTTTCTTCATAAGCGGATATTTAATCAGCAAGTCCTTTGAATCCAACAGCAGATTGATTGAATACTCCCAGAACCGGATTTTGCGGCTCTACCCTGCGCTCATTATATGCATTACGTTGTCATTCGTTCTAATTTTCTCAAGCGGCTATGGAGCCCAGGCAGGAGCAAGCACGAGTGACTGGGCCAAATTGTTTATTGCTAAAACAACATTCCTTCAATTCTATAACCCTGATTTTATGCGCTCATATGGTGACGGCGTGCTGAATGGCAGTTTATGGACTATCGCAGTGGAAATTCAGTTTTATATATTGATTCCGGTTTTATACCACCTGTTTTCATTACGGACTTCGTCAAAGTCCAACTACGTACTTGTTTTAATGATAGTGATATTTCTTGTTCTTAACCTGTTATATAAATCTGTACCCGACACTTACAGGGTTAACCTTGAATTTAAACTTTTACGTTTTTCATCCATTCCGTTGTTTTACATGTTCCTTACCGGAAA
>CAZMOS010000236.1:0-2151 GCA_964567945.1 uncultured Lentimicrobiaceae bacterium | reverse complement strand
GAAACAAAATGAAACATTTCTATTTGTACTTTTGCAACAAATTCAATCATTTTTATCCGCTCACGCATTCAAGCCGTTTAATTAATAAACCCGATGGAGACCAAGAGATACAAATCTTTCGCATACGAGATCACCACCGATCCGGAATTTATGGACAAGCAAAATGCCATGACGCCGGAACTGCGTAAACTGCAGGAATCGCTTTATTTTGAGATAATGGAAGAAAATAAAGGAGAGAAAACCATCGGGAAACTATTGAAACTCATAGAAAAATATCCTGACAATCCTCAATTAAAAAACTATCTTTGTGTTGCATATAAAAATGCCGGAAATTACGACAAAGCATTAGAGGTTAACCACTGGATACTGAAAGAGCACCCCGGTTACCTTTTTGGAAAACTCAATCTGGCAGCGGAATATTATGAGAAAGGGGAATTTGAAAAGATGCCTGAAGTCCTCGGCACGGACATGGAAATACAAGGTCTTTATCCTCACCGCAAAAAATTCCACATGGCCGAAGTAACGGGCTTTTACAAAATCGCCATATTATATTTTATTTCCACCGGCAACCTGGAAGCTGCCCGTGGGCGTCTTGAAATCATGCAGGAAGTTGCTCCCGATCACCCGGATACCGAATTTGCCGCCGTTCAGTTGATACAAGCAACAATGAAAGAAGGATTCGCCCAATGGGAGGAAGAAGAAAAAACAAAAATCCATGTAACACCTCTTCCAAATACATTGCCTGAACAGATTATCACACCTCCGGTTTTTGAAAATGAGATCATTAACCTGCTTTACGAAGACGGCCTTTATATTGACCCGGAATTAATCAACGACATACTGAAACTTCCCCGCGAAAGTCTTATTGACGACCTGGAGAAAATATTGGACGATTTACAATGCCGCTATGAATTTTTCAGGAAGGAGGTTGAAAATGAAGGGTGGGAAGAGGAATATATGAGCTTCCCCCTCCATGCTATGATGTTGCTGGGTGAACTCCGGGCCGAAGAAAGTCTGCCAAAAGTATTAAATGTGCTCAGTCAGGATGAAGAGTTTCTTCGATTCTGGTTTGACGATCATCTTACCGGCACTTTGTGGGAACCACTTTACCATCTCGGCAACCAACAACTCGATGTCTTCAAACAATTTATGCAAAAACCCGGCGTAAGTACGTTTGCGCTGACTGCCGTATCAGCAGCGGTTTTCCAAATCCCGTATCATCAGCCGGAAAGGAATGAAGAAGTGATGATGTGGTATGCTGAAGTGCTTGAATTCTTTGCAAACAGTCAAGTGGAAGATAATGTGATTGATAGCGATACCATTGGCCTGTTGATATGCGATGTCGTTAACATGAGATACAAAACTCTGCTGCCTCAGTTAAAAAGACTGTATGACAAGGGTTATGTAACATTAAGTATCCCGGGTGATTATCGGGAAATTGAAAAAGATATTGTAACACCTAAAAAACATTACTATAAGAAAGACCTGCTGAGTATTCAGGATCGTTACGAACACATTACAAACACCTGGGCAGGATATAATGACGACGAGATTGCTGATGACGAGTTTGATGATGATGATTTCGAATACAGTGACTATGAAGACATGCCCCTTACAGAACCCATACATACAGGCCCGAAAATCGGACGTAATGACCCCTGCCCCTGTGGCAGCGGAAAAAAGTATAAAAAATGCTGTATGAACAAAAACTTGTGAGATAATGAACACAACAACCATAGTCAATAAAGTCTGGTCGTACTGTAATGTCCTGCGGGATGACGGCGTAAGCTAAGGCGATTATCTGGAACAGTTGACTTACCTGCTCTTCCTGAAAATGGTGGATGAATATGCCCGGCCGGCAAAGAACCCTGGACAAAAGAAGTGTGGATTTAAGATATGCCAACCAACAAACATTTTACGTTGAAAACCAGTCTGGATATTTTCCGGATCAAAGAAGACAGCCTGGTCAACCTTAACAACCTGACTGACCCTGATTTGCTTGCAGAGGAAATAATTGAGAATCTGGAAGCAGGGTTGGAGGCTTTTTAGGGAGGTGAGGAATGGGTTGGGATAGTAAGCGTAAAAATGAAAGAGCCCGCCTTCATCTCATTTTGAAGAGATTTCGGCGGGCAGAGTCGGGGTAGCAGGATT
>CAZMOS010000235.1:0-2237 GCA_964567945.1 uncultured Lentimicrobiaceae bacterium | reverse complement strand
AGGCAAAAGACACGGTGATGGTCTTTTGGGGCGGACAGCCGTTTTACCTGCCCAATGCCTTCACGCCCAACGGCGACGGTTTAAATGATGAATTCAAACCCGTGCAGCGGTATGACTTTGTAAAAACCTACCGGCTGTACATCTACAACCGTTGGGGCCAGCTCATTTTTGAAACTTCCGACATCAACACCGGCTGGGACGGCACCTACAAAGGCAAACCCGTCGAGCAGGGCACCTACGTTTACAAAATCGTTTACACGGCCACTTCCACCGGTAACGAACCGCAGAGCGTGGCGGGGAATGTGATGGTGGTGAGGTGAAGCGGGGTACGGGGTGCGGGATGCAGGGTTTCACCCTATAAAACCCAAAACCACCAACCCACGTTTAGTTCTGAGGAGCATGCGTCAGCGTTTGGGTGTGGGCGACGAAAGAATCCCAAACCTATGAAACAGGAAACCTCATTTATACCATTTTTTGCTTAGGACTCCCTGCCCGACTAATCAGGCGGGTTCATCATTGCTTACCCAACCCCCTCTGACTCCCCCAAAGGGGGAGAACCGGCCTCCCGCGCAATGATTCAGAGCTAAACGTATTAGGGAGGGGCGTGTTTCAGTTTGGGATGAATATCGAACATTGAATAAGAAATAAGAAATGAAGAATATTCCTTCGCACCCCCTAACCCTTAAAGGGGCGGGCCAATGCGCAAGGGTTTATGATAACTGCGGGTAGGTTTCCCCTTCAGGGGATCAAGGGGTAACGCAGGCAACCGCACCCCAACCCCTACCTGCCCGTCCGAATCCGTCATTTGACAAAGAAGACGGAAGGGCCGGGCTAACGCACAATAATTGGTGATAGCAGCGGAATGCAGGGTGCGCTATGACGAGGTCGCTAACATTTGGAAATTTGATGTCAGGGTATTTCCCTGTGCATCTTTCAGGTCTCCACCCGCAGGCCAACTTAGACCCGAAAGGTTGGGGGGAGGTAATGAGGAGTGATTTGTGAATAGTGATTTGTGAATAGTGATTTGTGAATAGTGATTTGTGAATAGTGATTTGTGATTTGAAGTCTAATTTCTGAATTCTAAAAGTATCTTATGTCTAACCATCTACTCCGCAGGCTTGGGATAGTAATCTTTAACAAAGGTTTGCTCCTGCATGGGCGGACGGACATATCCTTTCTGTATTTTTCTCGGCAGGAGTTCAATGGGTTCCGGGGTAAGGTCGTCATAAGGAATGATCGAGAGCATGTGACGAATGGTATTGAGCCGGGCTTTTCGCTTGTCATCGGCATTGACAACATACCAGGGAGATATTTTTGTATCTGTGTAAGCAAACATCTCGTCCTTTGCTTTTGAATAATCTACCCATAAATCCCGTGACTTCAAATCCATTTCACTTAGTTTCCACCTTTTGGTCGGGTCTTTCAGGCGATCCTGGAAACGGTGTTCCTGCTCTTCCATGCTGATGGAGAACCAGAATTTAATCAGGATGATGCCTGACCGTATCAGCATGCGTTCAAAATTGGGACAGGAACGCAGAAACTCCCAGTAATCTTCATCTGAGCAAAAACCCATTACCCGCTCCACACCGGCGCGGTTATACCATGACCTGTCAAATAAGATCATCTCACCACCCGAAGGCAGATGGGGTACATAACGTTGAAAATACCATTGGGTCTTTTCCTTTTCGGTAGGCACGCCCAAAGCGGCCACACGGCATATCCTGGGGTTTAACTTTTCCGTGATCCGTTTGATCACTCCCCCTTTGCCTGCCGCATCCCGCCCTTCAAAAATGACCACGACTTTGGCTTGCATATCTTTTATCCAGTATTGCAGCTTAACAAGCTCGATCTGCAATCTTTCCAACTCATCAAGGTAAAATTTGTAATCCAACCGCCCTTTTTTGTTGAATGGGATCATTGACTCGGACATAATGATAATTTAAAGTGACTGAATTCTCGTTAACAAGGAATCTTATACAAAAGTAAAAAATTCATAAAAAGATTGAAAATTTGTGAAAAACAAGTTTAAAATCCGGTGACAATTCCCTGTTTATCCGGCTGAAATTCTATCTTTGGCATAAGATTTAAATTTAAAAAATGAAAAAGATATTGTCTTTTTTACTGGTCTTCATGGCGACCGTGGTTTACGGCCAGGAATACACGATCAACGGTTCGGTTCCCGGGTTGACGAATGAAAATGTGTACTTACTCAGGATACAGGGCGATAACCGTAAAAT
>CAZMOS010000234.1:0-2268 GCA_964567945.1 uncultured Lentimicrobiaceae bacterium | reverse complement strand
CATTATGATACTGTGGTTTGGTATTCCGGCAAAAATAGCCGTGGCCACCTCTTCGCTGATGGTTAGTTTTACGGGCCTGCTTGGGTTAGGAGGGCATTTGATGAATGAACAACCCGACTGGAAACTTGCATTTACCCTGGGGATTGTGGTTTTTATCGGTGCCAAAATCGGATCCCGGATTTCTATCGGACTGCCGGAAGAAAGAGTGAAAAAGGTGATGGCCTGGACTCTGGCCGGATTGGCGATTTATATGATCGTGAAAAATTTATTATGAAAAACATCTTCCTGTTATTATTTGTTTCCGCTGTGCTTTTTTCCTGCGCAGATAAAAATCTACGGGTGATTATTCGCACGGAACCTGGCGACATTACGGTGGAATTGTATCCTGACAAAGCGCCGGTAACCGTGGCCAATTTTTTGAAATATGTAAAGGAAAACCGGTTTGAAGGTGCCACATTTTATCGGACGGTGACAATGGACAACCAGCCGTATAACGACATCAAAATAGAAGTCATCCAGGGCGGACTGTATGAAGACAACAGTCCGCAGGCGTTACCTCCCATCCCGCACGAAACGACAAAAGAAACAGGCATCCTCCATAAAGACTGTGTGATCAGTATGGCCCGCAATGAACCGGGAACGGCGACCAGCGAATTTTTCATCTGTGTAGGTGACCTACCTTCGTTGGATTACGGTGGCAAACGGAACCCGGACGGACAGGGTTTTGCCGCTTTCGGGAAAGTCATTGAAGGGATGGATGTTGTCCGTAAGATCCATCAGTCTCCGGCAGAAGGTCAATGGCTGAAACCACGGATCAGAATTTTGAGTGTTGAGGTTTTGAACTGAAAAATCAAAAAAGATTTGGCGCATTGAAAAATCACATGGGAAACTGGTCAGTTTAAAGAAAGCCAAAAATTATTCCCGCAAACGATTGTTTCAATATTTGCTCCACGTCTCTTTTCGAATAATATGAAATTTCAGGGTCCCTTAACCAGGCAATACATTAGCAAAGTAGATTATTCCGACCTTTGCATATCCATTAAAAAATGAAGTACTATGTCGAAACACTTGTTTGAAGCCGTAATATTTGATCTTGACGGAGTCATCACAAAAACCGCTACCACACACAGCCATGCCTGGAAAAAGATGTTTGACGATTATCTCCGGTACCGCGAGGAGAAGTACGGTGAACCTTTCCGGGAATTTACGTCCGGGGATTATCTTCATTATGTTGACGGCAAACCGCGTTATGATGGTGTGAAATCTTTCCTTGAATCAAGAAACATTGAATTGCCTTACGGAACACCCGAAGACACACCGGATATGGAAACCGTCTGCGGTCTGGGTAACCGCAAAAACAATGCTTTCAACGAGGTGTTGAAAAAAGAAGGTGTTGAAGTGTATCCTTCCACAGTGAAACTGCTTGAACAACTGAAAAAAGACGGCGTACACATCGGTGTGGCTTCATCAAGCAAGAACGCCGAAGCGGTGCTTACTGCTGCCGGGCTGATGCATTTGATCGAAACGCGTGTGGACGGCGTGGTTTCGGCAGAACTTGGGCTGAAGGGGAAACCCGCTCCCGACATTTTCGTGACGGCTGCCCGCAACCTGGGCGCTGAACCTGCCCGTTCCATCGTGGTTGAAGACGCCACATCCGGTGTTCAGGCCGGGCGAAACGGTAATTTCGGGCTGGTGCTGGGGCTGGCACGCGAAGACAACATTCAGGCGCTGAAAGCCAACGGCGCTGACATCGTGGTCAGGGATATGGAAGAGCTGACCCTTGAAGACTTGGACAACTGGTTTGAAAAAGGCATCGAAGAAGACAACTGGAAGCTGATCTATTATGATTACGACCCGGCAAAAGAAAAATCAAGGGAAGCCTTGCTGACAGTGGGGAATGGTTTTTTCGGCACCCGCGGAGCGATGGAAGAAACCGAAGCAGGCAAAACGAATTATCCCGGAACTTACATTGCAGGTTTGTATAACCGGCTGGTAACAAAAGTGGCCGGCAGGGATGTGGAAAACGAGGATTTCGTCAATGTATCCAACTGGCTGCCGGTAAGTTTCCGGATTGACGACGGGGAATGGTTTAATCCCAATGAAACCAAAATTGAAGAAATTTCGCGCACGCTGGACTTCCGCAACGGATTGCTGACCCGGACGATGATCATAAAAGATGCTGACGGAAAGAAAACCAGAATTGTCTCGTTCCGCCTGGCCAGTATGGACAATATGCATCTGGCAGCACTCAAATACCAGATCACACCC
>CAZMOS010000233.1:0-2383 GCA_964567945.1 uncultured Lentimicrobiaceae bacterium | reverse complement strand
GAGGAAAAATTTGTTTTGTGAAATGATCAGGTGATCAGTCAGATACTGATACCAGACTTTGTTTTTCCTTCCGTTTTCGGTAACAAGCTTGAAAGCGGGAGGGACAGCAAGTCCGAAACGGCTTTTGTCGTAAGAATAAAATACCCTGAAAACACCGACTTCCTTAATAAGGCCGGCATTGGCTTTTATATTGAAACGGTTGAACCGGGAGTTGGGAGCGAATTCATTATTACCCTGGATAAAATCCTTGTTTGAGTTTACTCCGCTTCTGATTCCCCACGCAAATCCCTTGTGATTTCCTTTCAGCCCGATATTCGAAAGGAATCCGGTTGTATTGCTGAAATACCTGAGATCCACATCCCCTTTCACCGTTCCTTCGGCTGTCGGGTGCCCGGGGATCAGGTTGATCACACCGCCCACGGCGCCGGAACCATAGATCAGCGAAGAAGGACCTTTGATGATCTCCACCCTTTTCAGCCCATTTTCATCAATCAGGTAAGGATGATCCTGTGAAAACTGATAATTCTCCATCGGTACGCCGTTATTCAGCACAAGGATGTTGCTCAGCGACAACCCCCTTATAACAGGTGTAACGACTCCCGGCCCTTTTGAGATCATGGAAACACCCGGGACTTTCAAAAGGGACTGTACAAGCGAAGGGTTACCCGAGGCAGCAATCCGGTCAATGCCGATGGTACTGATCTTGATCGTGTTATCGTGCTGGGTAGTGGTGAAATTTCCTGAAATGACAACCTCTTCACCCTGTATCACAGTCGTTTCCATTTCGATGTTCAGGGTCATATCTTTTCCGGATAAAAGGATTTCACGGTTGACCCTTTTAAACCCTACAAACGAAAACTGTATGATAAAGCGGCCGTTGGGCAGGTTGGAAAGAGAATAGTATCCCGAAGTATCCGAAACCGTCCCTCTGGAAAGATCGGGAATGTAAACATTGACACCGGGCAGGGGTTCTCCGTTTAATTTATCGGTTATCCTGCCTGTTATGGCATGTTGGGCCGAAACAGTCAGAGCCGCAAGAACCAAAATAACCGATAAAATAAATTTCCGGATCATTGGAATGTGTTATCCCTGTCAAAATATTGATTGAAAAACATTTGTCTGAATTAGTCTTTTTCGGGAATATTTTTCAAAACATCCAGTGTAAGCTCCCAGAATTTTTTCACACTTTCTATTTCAATGCCTTCGTCGGGCGAATGTGCCCCTTTGATGGTGGGGCCGAAAGAGACCATGTCCATTCCTGGATATTTGTCGCCGATCAGGCCGCATTCCAGGCCGGCGTGAATAGCCAGCACTTCCGGCCGGGTGTTGAACAGTTTTTTATAAGAATTTTCGGTAATTTCAACGATCTTTGATTCGGGGTTGGGTTTCCAGCCGGGATAACCGTCACTTTGTTCCACTTTGGCGCCTGCCAGGTTAAAGACACTGGCTACCATGTTGCAAATGTCTGTTTTGGCCGATTCCACCGAGCTGCGCTGGCTGGTAGTGATCAATATCTCCTTTTCTTCAAATTTCACCGATGCCAGGTTGGTGGAGGTTTCCACAAAATCCTCAATGTCCTGCGACATGGCCGTCACGCCGTGGGGACAGGCATAAAGGGTGTTCAAAAGTTTGAAAACGGAATCATCATCAAGCACAAAATCAGGCATCCCGGTTTTTTCCACACTGATCTTCAGCTCAGGTTCGGTTATGTGAAATTCATCCCGGATGGTTTTTTCAAATTCTGTAATTCGTTTTTTCAGCTCCTCCTTCTGTTTTCCGGGTATCATCACAATAGCATAAGCTTCACGGGCGATGGCGTTGCGAAGGTTGCCTCCGTCGAACTTATTCAGTTTCATGTCAAGGTCCATCAGGTTTTCCCACAAAAAACGGTTCAGTATCTTATTGGCATTGCCGCGGCCTTTGTTGATATCATCCCCGGAGTGGCCGCCTTTCAAACCCGATACACTGATCCTGAAAGCCGGATAATCATCAGGCACACTGTGTTTTTCGTAGGATAGCCGTCCCACCGTATCCTGTCCACCGGCGCAACCGATGAATAACTGTCCCTCGTCTTCAGAGTCAAGATTTAACAATATTTCACTTTGTAAAAACCCTGGTTTTAATCCGAAGGCCCCTGTCAGGCCGGTTTCTTCATCCACGGTAAAAAGGCATTCGATAGGCCCGTGATCAATATCTTTTGAAGCCAGTATTGCAAGTTGTGTTGCGATTCCGATACCATCGTCAGCACCAAGCGTAGTTCCGTTGGCAAAGACCCATCCGTCTCTGATGACCGCCTCAATAGGATTTTTTTCAAAGTCAAAATCCTTGTCGCTGTTTTTTTCACAGACCATGTCCACATGGCTTTGCAGCACAACCGATTTCC
>CAZMOS010000232.1:0-2383 GCA_964567945.1 uncultured Lentimicrobiaceae bacterium | reverse complement strand
TCGTTACGCTGCGCAAAAGGAGAACGAAGAACAATGAATAAAGCAAAAAAATCATGGTTTTCCGCTATTGACAAAACCTGTTTTTGGTATTATCTTTGAAGATTATTTACCGTTAAAATGCAAACCACTAACAAAATAAAAACGTTACAACAAGGAATAAGACCCTATACAACTGGTTTGCAATATCTTATACCCCCCCCCCGTTCGCCTTAGTCCTGACGAAGGCGAACCCATTAGCCGTAATTTCAGCCACGGTAATTATCCAAAAAAATGTTCATCAATTCAACACATAAACAGCAGACCCTTTTTAGCGAAATGCATCAACAGGTTCATCAGGCCCGGCCACGCTGTGTTTTCCGGTTTTTACAGTGTGGCCTGACTAATCAAAACAAAGCGGATAACTATTTTATAAATTTTACTCATTTAAAAACTAACGCTTTATGAAAAAATTAATTTTGCTTTTGGCAGCAATCCTGTTAGGGATTACTGCAAGCTTTGCCCAGGGGCCGACGGTTAAAGTTCGGTGGAACACAAATAATTGTTCCTGTTCACCTGCTCCCGATCATTTCAAAATTTCAATCTCTATTTATGATGATGCAAATAGCACATACGTGATACAAAACAGTTTGTATTATACTTCAGATGCAACACCTACTTATTTAGTATGTGATGTCCCGGAAGTGACCACTTATTGCCATGACACCCATGATTACACGCCTGACTTTACTGTATCTGTTACTGTCTGGCTGATACTGACTGATGAAAGCACCTGTTGTACAGGTCCTGATACTAAAGATGCCGATTGTAGGACCTTTGATAATAATGGTCAACTGACAATGGATGAAATTTCATTGCAATAATTCGTAATTTAACACTTATACCTGGCTGAAAAATTTTCAGCCAGGTATTCTTACTAACTATGCTAAAGGCATAAGAATTATGAAAATACTTTTAATATTTCTTAATCTTTCTATTGTTACTGTTAGCTCGGTTTTTGCGCAAAAAGAAGCCAATAACTGGTATTTCTATGAATATTGCGGGTTGACTTTTAATGTTGAACCACCAATAATCCAAACAGGTATTCCTATTTTTCGTTCTAATTCTAGTATGAGCGATGCGGACGGTAATTTTCTTTTTGCAACTGATGGAGAGACAGTATGGAACCAGAACAAGCAAGTAATGCAAAATGGTGAAAACCTGATTGGCGGTGGCTTTGCCTGGCAGGGTGTGGTGACAGTCCAAAAACCCGGGTCAGACAACCTGTATTACATATTTGCCGTTCCCGATTGGCAGAACAATATCCCACCCGGCCTATATTATTCAGTGGTTGACATGAACCTGGACGGGGGTCTGGGGGCCGTGACCAACGAAAAGAATATCCCACTTGATGCAGCCTGGGATGCTTACGAAAAAGTAATTGCGGTGCACCATGCCAATGGAAAGGACATCTGGATCATTACACGAAAACACGATTTTGATTCTTACGCCGCTTTCCTGCTCACCGAAGACGGAATAGAGGATGACCCTCTGATCAGCTATTCACCCGACAGGCCGTTTCAATGGCTATATGGTAATATGAAAATCTCTTATGATAAGAAATATCTGATAGCTCCGTATAGTCGGGACCAACTACCATCAGATTCTTATTGTACTTACGATATTTGTCGTTTTGATGCAGCTACCGGGGTTATTGAATTCATGTACACGCTTGATCCTGATATGGCAAATGAAGAAACCCCAAATTCAGTAGAATTCTCACCGGATTCTAAGCTTGCCTACCTTTGTAATTTCACAAATCTAACCTGGGTAGATCCTGGCTCTTATAAGATTTACCAATACGATATGAAATTGATAGAGGATTCAGCACAATTTGTCCAGTCGGGCCTGCTGATTGCCGATGCAGGAGAAGGGGGTAACTATCTTCAACTGGCAAGGGACGGGCAAATATATTGTGGATCAAAGGGACGATCAATTCGTGACTCCCTGAGTGTCATTCATAAACCCTGGGTGCGGGGTACAGGTTGCAATTATGAAAAGAATGTCATTTTTTTTGAAGAAGGGGTCGGCGCCAGGGGTCCTCTTCCTAATATCCTTTTAGACTACCTGTACCGCTTCGAATGGCAGGGCCAATGCCAGAGCGGGCCGTTTCAGTTTCAATCCAATTTCCAGCCCGTACCCACCCTGATCGCCTGGGATTTTGACGATCCCGGTTCGGGCTCCGATAATTATTCCAACGATTTGAATCCCGTCCATTATTTTACCCATGCCGGCGAATTCGAAGTGTCGGTTTACGTAAAATATCCCTCCGGCAGGGTTGAACAAACCTCACGCGTGGTTACCGTGGAAGACATTCCCCATCCCGACCTGGGGCCGGATACCGTGG
>CAZMOS010000231.1:0-2395 GCA_964567945.1 uncultured Lentimicrobiaceae bacterium | reverse complement strand
CAGCCGGGGAATGAATTCCACGGCTTTGGTTCAAGCGTCCCGTTCAAAACGAGACTACCGAAAAACCCAAGCCCGCCAATTCATTGTCGGGCCACCCGTACCGGCGGCTTTAGCCGCCGATTCCCGGTCTCCCCGGTTGGTGTCCCCACCAACCGGTGCTATGGTCAATAAAATATTATTGGTGGGGACACCAACAACGGGGGAAAGATCATTGATGAAGTTTTATCATCGAATTGAACGAATTACACGAATTTTTGATTTTTCACAGTCGAAAAAACTATCGTTTTACAAACCTTTTCCCTGTCCGGTTGAACGGCGTTCGGACGGGAATCCGGACGAGCATGATGGTCTTTAGCGTCCGGATTACACCCGCCTGCCGGACGGGTAGGAATCCGGATGAGCGTGAGCATGAGAAATTAACAGAGGAGCAACGCTTCGACCCGTAACAAAGAATTCATTCCCCGGCAAAAAAATCATAACCAATCCGCGAAAATCAGCGTCTGAAAATTTTGACACTGATAAAGTACAGATAGAATCATAATCAATCTGCGTTCATCAGCGTCAAAAGACACGACGCAGATTGTCGCAGATAAAGCGCAGATTAAATAAAAATTACCGATAATCTTTTATTGGTTGGTTATCTGTATCTTTGCCGGAGAATCTTAATAATTTAAAAATAAAAAAAATGGCACAGCAGGAATTCAATTTTAAAAAGGCGATACCCATTATCGTGATCGTAGGAGTTATCATATTCATCATTGTATTCTGGAGCAGGATGACCGTGACTATTGACGCAGGGCATGCCGGTGTTTTGTTCAAGACCTTTAGAGGCGGGATAGATACTACACAGACTTATGGCGAGGGGTTTCATTTTCTGGCACCCTGGAACAATATGGTGATCTACGAAACCCGGCAGCAGGAAACGGCCGAAGACATGAATGTCCTTTCATCAAACGGACTGGAAATCAAATGTGATGTTTCTGCGTGGTACAAACCTCAATACAGCCAGTTGGGGTTGTTACACGCCAGAATAGGCAAAGATTACCTGACCCGTGTCGTAATTCCGGCCTTACGTTCGTCTGTTCGTAGTGTGATAGGCCGATATACACCCGAACAAATCTATTCCACAAAGCGGGATGTTATTCAGGATGAAATTTTTGAGGAAACAAAAAAAATTCTCAAAGATAAATACGTGGAACTCGATCAGGTCTTGATCAGGTCTATCGTATTGCCCCCCACGATCAAAACAGCCATCGAAAGCAAGCTCAAACAGGAACAGGAATCGCTGGAGTACAAGTTTAAACTTGAAAAAGCCAGCAAAGAGGCAGAACGTCAGCGTATAGATGCACTGGGTAAGGCCAAAGCCAATGAGATACTGAATGCAAGCCTGACAGATAAGATCCTTCGCGAAAAAGGGATCAGCGCAACGCTTGAACTGGCCAAGTCGCCGAATACAAAAATTGTCATTATCGGCAACAGCAAGGATGGTTTACCGATTATTTTAGGTGACAGTAAATAATTTTTAACAAAAGTGGCAAACGATTTCAGAATAAAAAACAAACGGGTTTCGTGGGAATACCATCTCGTTGAAAAGATCGTGGCAGGCATTGTCCTGACCGGAACGGAGATCAAATCCATCCGTGAAGGCAAAGCCAGTCTTGCGGATTCGTTTTGCTATTTTGAAAATGGCGAGTTGTTTGTCAGGGGTATGCATATTGCCGAATACACTTACGGAACCTACAATAACCATCTGGCTAAACGCGATCGTAAACTTTTGCTCACCGCAAGGGAGTTGCGCAAGTTGCATACAAAAGTCAAGGAAAAAGGGATGACCATCGTTCCGGTGACGCTGTTCATCAACGACCGGGGGCTGGCCAAGCTCGAGATCGCTTTGGCACGCGGTAAGCATTTTTATGACAAACGAGAAAACCTGAAAGAAAAAGATTCAAAACGGGAAATCGAACGGCATTTGAAAGGGAGGAGATAATGTAACTGATTTTTTTCGCGCAGCATGAAAAAATCATGACAAAATGAAAGCAGCCATCAGCCATCAGTAAATTGTTAAGTAATTAAATTATGAGAGATAAAGTTGTAGTCATCACAGGCGCTACTTCCGGAATTGGCAAGGCGCTGGCTTACGAATTTGCATCAAAAGGTTCCAAAGTAGTGATCGGCGCCCGTCGGCACGACCTGCTCATCGAAATTGCCGAAGACATCAAACTGAAAGGCGGCGATGTGGCTTATGCGGCTGCGGATGTCAGCAAAGAAGCCGATTGTAAAAACCTGATCATCACCGCTGTTGAACGTTTCGGAAAAATAGATGTCCTGATCAACAATGCCGGGATTTCCATGCGGGCCCTTTTTGATGAAGTTGACCTTTCCGTGATCCGTAAAC
>CAZMOS010000230.1:0-2446 GCA_964567945.1 uncultured Lentimicrobiaceae bacterium | reverse complement strand
CTTCATAATAAGTAGGTAACAATAATACATCACAATCCTGTAAAACACGGCTGACACCGTCAGCTTCCAAAACACCTTTGTATCTTTTATCATTACGAATCAACCCGGCTTCGTTTTCCATCACAGGCCCATAAATTTCAACGGAAAATATATCGGGAAGATCATCAAACACATCCAATATTTCCATGATTCCTTTGGATCGTTTAACATGACTGATAAAAACAAAACGATGATTGTATTTTTTTTTGAGATCGGGTGTAAATTCAGGTTGTTTCCTGCAATTGGGAAACCAATACGTATTTCGGTTGATCTTTTTTATTGTACTGACCAGTAATTTTGATTCCACAAAAATCACGTTTGCCCGGGAAAGCATATAATAAAGTAATCTTTTATGAAAAGATTGTTTGATCGTTTCATTAAGATGGCCGCCAAATGCCCGTAAAGCCATTTTTTTACCGGTCATTTTTGAAAAAACCCAAACGATGGGAAAAAGGATTCTGATCCCCCCCTGCGAGACATTGATCATAATTAAGTCATAATGACGGATATTCAGTAATAACTGCCAGAGTATATAAAACAAGCTAAGGAATTTTCCGCCTGTTTTACCGGTGAATTTATTAACCGGAACAATCGGGTAAGGCAATTGATTTTCCTTGATATAGTTCGCTAATACCTCAAACAATCTGCTGGCTCCTCCGATGGATGCAGGGATATTTTTAAAAGGAATGGGCCCGATAATGAAGAGCCTGTTCATGTGTATATTAATCAGAGATAAGAATTACTTTTACTTATTAAGGAGGTCAGAATATAGTTTTAAATAAGACTCTGCACAACTTTCAATACTGTATTCACTTTTGTACTTATTCAAAAGCGCCTCTGTGCGTTTTGTCAGATCGGATAACTGATATGATGAAACCAAAGCATGATAATAGTCATCTTCACTCGTTGATTTACTTAGCACACCGTATTCGCCAATCATTTCAGGTATTCCGCCAACGGGTGTGCAAACAGGAAGTGCCCTGCAGGCCATGGCTTCCAGCAAACTGATGGGCATGCCTTCATGGATTGAAGAAAGACAAAAATAATCGGCCAGGTGTAAATAATCTGTAACATTTTCTTTAATGCCAATCCATTTTATTCTTTCACCCAGGTAGTTTTGCATTTCTTCAACAATCACTTCACTAACTCCCTTTCTTTCGGAACCGATAATAAGAAGAACCGCATTTTTCCCCTGGCCGACAAACTTGTAAAAAGCTTTAACAAGCATAGCCTGGTTTTTCTGTGGGGTGATCCTGCCCACGTTTATGTAAATTTTAGTTTCGCTGCCAAACTTCAGTTTAATTCCTTTAATATATTTTTCAGCTTCACCGAAAGAAACAGTTTTTCCAGGAAAAACTCTACCGTTATCAATCCTGACAGGCCGGATGTGTTTATAAAAATCCAGAAACGATTCATGACTTTTTTTTGAAATGGTAACCGGATTAAATTTCAGGTATTTAAATAAAAAAGACCGGATTTGGTATTCCCATTTACCGGAAATTTCTTTTCTGGCATCGTTGTGCACGGTGTGTACAACCGGTTGTTTATGGCCGCCCAATAAAGCCAGTCCAAGATAATTAATACTTCGGAGATGGGTGTGAATGATATCGGGCTGTTCCCTTTTTATTAATTTTTTCAGTTTTTTTATCAGACTTTTATCAAACCCCTGTTTTTTGTCGAGGGGTACAACAGTAATAGTGTCGTCAATTATGTTCCTGAAAAACGAATCCCTTTCCTTCAGTCCGTATAAAGAACAAATGATGACCTTATGCCCTTTACCGGCAAATTCATTTGACAAATCCACCACAAAACGTTCTGCCCCGCCATCGGTTATTGAAGGAATTATTTGCAGTATTTTATACATAATCTTTCACTTCTATATTTTGTTTAATTACCCGGGCAGGAATCCCGGCAACTATAGAATGGTCGGGAACATGATCAATGACAACAGCATTGGGCGCAATGATGCTGTCGTCGCCAACTTTTATGGGCCCGAGAATCCGGCAACCGGCACCAAGATAAACATTGTTTCCAATAACCGGGACTTCATAATGTTTTGAACGACCTCCAATGGTAATTCCCTGCCCGATCAAACAGTTTTCTCCGATAACGCTCCTGCTATGAATAACAACACCTATCCCTTTATAAGCACATTTTGTTCCTTTACCGATACTAACCGATGGAGGGATGGAGGAGTTATACATCAGAAATTGTAATCCGTAAATCAGCTTAGGCAAAATTGGAACTTTGTGAATGAGTAACCAATGTGCCGCTCTTTGTAAATTAATGATATTCATTTTTAAGCCAGTTACCAGCGAATTCAATGTTATATGTTTTTTTCAACTTTTCAATATCCTCCGCAAATATTTGTTCTAAATAATCTTTTACTTGTTCGTTAATATTTATC
>CAZMOS010000229.1:0-2465 GCA_964567945.1 uncultured Lentimicrobiaceae bacterium | reverse complement strand
TAACCTTCAAGCACACACCATCTGCAATCCACTTGATAATCAATGAGTGTGTTTAGGTATTGATGTGTAATATGATTTGCCAATTTTGTGAAAAAAGGCCCACAGGAACAAAGAGTAACAGAAGGATCAGCTTTTTCATAACTTTGGGAAATGGTTGATGCCGAGGCTTTCAAAATTATGAAATATTATTGAGATTAACAGGATCAGCCTCAAAAAAGTCCTTTCTTTTTATTACCTTTGGCTAAAGTCATCCAAACCTGCGATCATGAAAACAGCAACAAAACATTATATCACTTCGTTTTTTTTTGTTCTTCTTTTTTTCGGTTCCTTCCCGCAATTGAAAAGCCAGTCAATGAAAATGAGTGATGATAAAGGCGATCATTTTTTCGAATGGGCCGATATGCCTGCTTTTTCATCCGTTTTGAATACCTCACTTAACGTGCCTGACGGCGGATGGATCGTTGGCGGATGGATGCTTAACCCTATGAATTTCATTTATCCGCCGGTGGTGTTCAAATTATCAGAAACCGGAGAGGTACTCTGGCAGAAAACACCGATGGATTATTCCTGGGAAGTTGGAAGCACAGATGCAATGGCGATCACCAGAGCAGGCGATATCATTGCTGCCGGAAATTGTATGCTGGGATGTGATTATGGCCCGCCAGGTGTGTTTGTCGAAAAATATTCGGAAGACGGACAAACCCTCTGGCAGCAGATATTGGTCAGCACTGAGTATATTGATTACAAAGTAGTTGGAATCTTTGATCTGGTGAACGGAGAAACAGGTATTTTAACAGATAAAGTATATTACAAATTGTCCGGAACGGGTGACAGTCTTTTATTGGTGGATTACGGCTTTAACTATGATGAGCGCTTTTCCTGTGGATATGCTGACAGCAACCTTTTGTTGATGGGGCATAAAAAAAGTATTCAGGTTACTGATCCGGATGGCGTGATCTTGTCGGAACATTATTTCAGCGAAACGATCAGGGACATCTCCGGTTATCACAACAATTACTATATACTGACTGAAAAACGGATGTTAAGAACCGGTAAAGACCTGACGGTTACTGACAGCGTTGATCTTTCGGAATATCTTTCTGACAGCACCGTGAATGTTTTCAGCGACAGTCTTTGTGTATTGGTCAATGCCACGCAGATCGTGCGGCTTGACCTTAATACTTTTCAGGTATTGGAAACCGGCTATGATAAACCGGAAAAATTTCAGGTAAATGATGTTGCCGTATCCGATACTGTTCTGTTTTTGTCCGGTTCATCGGTATTCAACCTGAGTAAAGCTTTTGTGGCGAAAACCTGGTCTTTTTCAGGGCATACGGAGGAACATAATTTGGATATCGGGATAACAAACATTGTGGTGGACAATGTCAGGGCAGAACAGGATGATTATAACCCGGATGTTTACAACTATTTTTGGAATGCCACGGCATGGGTAAAAAATTTCGGAAATGAACCGGTTATAAGCTGTTACATCACGGGAAAACTAAAAAGGATATTTATCTGCGGATACAATGTTGTATTCAAACCCGTTACCGGTATATATCTTGCTCCGGGAGACAGTGTGATGATACCGTTGGGTGAAATAGCTGACGGCCCGTTTTTTATTTCCGACACGAATGAAGTTATGCATGATTTCCGGCTGAACACAATGTTGCCCAACAATAAAACAGACAGAAACGTGAACAATGATGAGTCTGAAGTTATCTTTCACGTTCCGCTGGGCATCGTTAAAAACAATTTTGAAAAGTTAAACATTTACCCCAATCCTTCCGGAAACCTGATTTCAGTTCAAAATGCACCCCGCAAATCTTCCTGGAAACTTTATTCAGTAAGCGGGAAAGAATTAGCCGGCGGATTTACTGAACAGGGGGAGTTCAGCATTAATGTTTCCGGTCTGATCCCGGGAATATACCTGTTGCAGGTCACCGGCCCGGAGGGGAGCCGTGTGGTCAGGAAAATTGTCGTGAATTGAATTCATCCAAATCTTGTCTTCCTGCATTTTTTCTGTAACCTGCAAGCAGGTAAATCCTTACAATTCAAAATATGTTATTCATTGAAAAATAATGGGATCATTATTTATTCCTCGGCAACAAACGACATAAGTTACGGTGACCAGTATGCTCCTTTTTTACTGAGATTTAATCCGTCCGATAACACTTACGAAGTTGCAGAAAGCCACGATAATTTTGTACTAAGTCAGCCGGAAGTGGCGATGATACGGAAGCGGGATTGCTCCAAAGAACACTTTTTGCTTCACCTGACGGGAAATATGCTTACGGGCAGGTGGATGGATATGGTGTTGACGGGGGAAGTTATCACTGGGATTATGAGATCCTTTTCAGATATGATTTTGTAATGTGAATAGAAATATTCATATACTTGTTTTTTATTATTTATCAGATGATCATTTCACAAATCGTTGCCGTTTCACTCAACAATGTAATCGG
>CAZMOS010000228.1:0-2639 GCA_964567945.1 uncultured Lentimicrobiaceae bacterium | reverse complement strand
GAATATCGTTGTGTTATTTGATAATTTATTCGTGTTTATGCCCCCTCTGTGTCTCTCCCAAAGGGGGAGAATATCGTTGTGCTATTTATTGATTTTATCTGTTTATATTTTCCCTGTCTTTTGTCTTCTGTCTTTTGTCTTTTGTCTTCTGTCTTCTGTCTTTTGTCTTTTGTCTTGGCTCTTGGTTCTTCAATTCACTAATCACAAATCACAAATCACCACCCTCTGCGCCTCTGCGCCTCTGCGTGAAACAATCATTTCAAAATATCCCCGTAAAGTTCCGGGAAGCGGTCGTTGAGCACATGGTTTTTCGGGGTGAGCATTTTATCCCTTGCCTTCAGGGGGTCAATTTTCGTAAACAGCACCTCTTCGCCTTCCACAGAGGCTTCGGCGATCACCTCCCCTTCCGTGTCAACGGCAAAGGAGCGTCCCGAAAAAGAAATGTCCCGCTCGCTGCCGGTGCGGTTGGTAGTGAAGATAAAAAACCGGTTGATGACCGCCTGTGCCGGCACCACCTTAAATGCCTTGTAAGTAACCAGGTTGGACGGATGGGCAATGACATCGGCGCCCTTTAAAGCCATGATACGCCACACTTCAGGGAAAAGGTAGTCGAAACAGATGAGCATGCCCAGCTTATATCCTTCCAGTTCAAATACGGGCAGCCCCAGGTTTCCCCTTGAAAAGATCTGTTTTTCGTTCATGAACAGATGGATCTTCCGGTATTTATCAATTCTCCCGCCGGGAGAGAACAACATGGAGGTATTGAAAAGCTCGTCTCCCTCCTTCTCGAGGAAACCGGAAACAATATACTGTTTGTGCTTCCGGCTGTGATGTGACAACATCTCGACATACTTACTTTTTTCCACTGTTTCGCTCAAATATTCAGCCTGTTTGAGGCCCGTGAAATTGTATCCCGAATTGGCCAGCTCGGGCAGGATAACCAGCCCGGCGCCGGTTGTCTGCTTCAGCAGATTCTCAACTTTTTCAAAGTTTTTTCCCGGTTTCCCCACCTGGGGGTCAAACTGTATTTGTGCAACTTTCAGCATGGTTTTGTTTTTTTTTATCAAAAATAGGAGAAATCTTTTGCTCTCCATGTTTATTTTTTTTCTAATTTTATTGTGCTCAATTTAACCAGAGTGTCGCCATGTCAAAACCGGTTGTTATTTTGAAAGAATTTTATCATCGCGGGGGGCGCCGCATTGCGTTGTATTTTGCGTATGACAAAAAGCTCCTTGAACAAGTGAAGAAGATCAAAGGGATAAGGTGGAGCCAAAGTAATAAATGCTGGTATATACCTTACAGTAAAGATTATTTAACCCGTTTGCAAAGCGAGCTTATTGAGGTACTCTTCAAAGAAATAAAGGTTAACACTATTGAAACATCACAAAAAAAAGAGATTGAAAAGAGCTACAGGATCGAGATCAGGCACAACGGAGAGGATCGGTTGTTATACATTGATGTACCTTATGCCCTGAAAGATAAGATTAAAAAGCTGGAAGGTGCACAGTGGCATGCAAAAAGAAAATTATGGGTAACTTATGATACTGATGAAAATTTACGGCAAATCAAGGAAGAGATTTCCGGTCCGGATATAATAATAAACATTTCAGAAAGTGATTTCAGTTTAAAAAAAGTCAAAAAATATAAGCAAAACGAGCTGGGTCAATTATCCGGTTTGCACATGAAAGAATTGAAACATTTTGGAGAGTGGATGATCCAAAAACGCTATTCTGCCAATACGGTAAAAATCTACAACAGTTGTCTTGGCGTTTTTTTCAAGTATTACGCCCAGAAATCAATCCATGAAATTACAATTCATGATATTGAGAAATTCAATTTTGATTTCATAATAAAACATGGATATTCGCCGAAAACACAAAATCAATACATCAGTGCCATAAAAACATTTTACATAAAAATGAAAGGCATCAATTACGAATTAAGCCAAATAGAACGCCCCATTAAAGCACAACAACTGCCAAAAGTCATACCTATTGAAGATGTGCAGACTTTTCTGGCAAGGATACCCAACATAAAACACAGGGTAGCATTGGCAACGATTTATTCGTTGGGGTTAAGAAGAAGCGAGTTGTTAAATTTAAAACTGGAAGATATTAGTTTTAAGAGGGATACAGTCAGGATACTCAATGCCAAAGGTAAAAAGGACAGGGATTTGCCGATGCCCCAAAAGCTAAAGGGGCTCATCACTGTATATATTGATCAGGTCAGGCCGCACACCTGGTTAATAGAGGGTCAAAAACCCGGAAGGCCCTATTCTGCGACTAGTCTTGAGAAAATTTTCCACAAGTATCTGGGACAAGTGATAAAAAACCATAATTTTACACTTCACAGTTTACGGCACAGTTATGCTACGCATTTACTGGATATGGGAGTTGACATACGCATTATCCAGGAGCTACTCGGGCATAAGAGCAGTCGTACGACCGAAATCTATACGCATGTGAGCATGAAAAACCTGAAAAACGTAAAAAACCCATTGGACGGGTTCGAACTATAAACAACAAAAGGTGTATATATCCGCAGGTGTTTGTTGGATATATAGAAAAAAAGTGAACATATAAACAAGTTACAGTTCATGGTTTATTAGCAAAGGATTTCTATACATAGTTCATTGAAAT
>CAZMOS010000227.1:0-2690 GCA_964567945.1 uncultured Lentimicrobiaceae bacterium | reverse complement strand
CGGAACAGGTGTGAAACTTGTACCCGATGCGCTGAAAAGGTTCGGTTTTGAAAATGTTTATCTTGTAGAAGAACAGGCCGTTCCCGATGGCAATTTCCCGACGGTAAAATCGCCCAATCCCGAAGAACCGGCAGCCCTTGAACTGGCCATTCAAAAGGCAAAAGAAGTGAACGCCGACCTGGTCATGGCTACTGATCCGGATGGTGACAGGGTGGGAATTGCCGTTCGCAAAGGCAATGACCTCATCCTGCTTAACGGTAACCAGGCAGCATCATTGCTGATATTTTACCTGCTGACAAAATGGAAAGAAAACGGCAAACTGACCGGCAAAGAATTCATTGTAAAGACAATTGTTACCAGTGAATTGCTTGCTGACATTGCCGGTAAGTTCGGCGTTGAACACTATGATGTGCTCACCGGCTTCAAATACATTGCCGACATCATCAAACGGTTTGAAGGCCGGAAAACTTTCATTGGTGGCGGGGAAGAGAGTTACGGTTACCTTGTCGGGGATTTTGTCCGCGACAAAGACGCTGTTATCTCCTGCTCCATGATCGCCGAAACGGCAGCGTGGGCCGCCGACCGCGGAATCAGTCTGTTTGACCTTCTGCTCGATATCTACGTTGAGTTCGACCTGTATAAAGAGAAACTGATCTCCATAGTTAGAAAAGGCAAATCGGGAGCCGAGGAAATACAACAGATCATGGAGAATTTCAGGCGTAATCCGCCGCAAAAATTGGGCGGCTCCCCGGTAGTTATCATCAAAGATTATCTGGCCGGAACTGACAAAAACCTGGAAACCGGCCAGACCGCCGAAATCACGCTTCCCAAATCCAACGTGCTGCAATTCATCACGAAAGAAGGAAGCAAAGTCAGCGTAAGGCCTTCCGGTACTGAACCCAAGATCAAATTCTATTTCGGGGTAAAAGCGCCGCTGGCCGGTAAAGAGGACTTCGAAAAAGTCTCGGCACAACTGGAACAAAAGATTGAAAACATCATTAAAGACCTGGGAATCTAACGTACCGGCGACTTCAGTCGCCGTTTCACAAAATCAACTTATCTCAAGGCAGTGAAGATAAAATAAAAAAGAAAACCGCCTACGATCATTGTGATAACCAATGCTATCATGATTTTGATCATCTGTTTTCTTTTTTCGATCTTTAATTTTTCCCTGAAACGGCGTATTTCTTCAGATGACCTTTCAACATGTAAAGTTTTTGCCGGGCCGGTGTGTTTTTGCGAGTGGTAATTTCTGTCAACAGTAAAAAAAACGCTTACGTTTCGGCCTCATATTGGCGTTGTTTCGCAGCGCTGTAATCATCCCGGCTATAGTACCTTCACCACCCATTATTAATGCTTTTGTAATGCTAATTTACAACAATCTTTAAACTTTTCAGACTGCACAAAGCAATAGCGTCAAAATTATTCGATATCGGGGTCAACATCCAGGCTCTTTTTATACATCTGCATGGCACGCATGCTCATGCCCATGCTTGAGAATCCTCCGTCGTGGAAAAGGTTCTGCATGGTTACTTTCTTTGTCAGGTCCGAAAACATGACAATGCAATAATTTGCACATTCCAGGGCTTCGGCATTACCAAGAGGCGACATCCGGTTTGTAAAATCCATCAGCCCCTGAACGCCTTTAACGCCTGATCCTGCAGTCGTCAGGGTAGGTGACTGCGAAATGGTATTTACCCTTATTTTTCGTTCCCTGCCGTAAATATAACCAAAGCTGCGGGCGATGGATTCAAGCAGTGCCTTCGCGTCAGCCATGTCATTGTATCCGTAATGCACACGATGTGCGGCAATGTAAGAAAGGGCAACCACCGACCCCCATTCATTGATTGCATCCAGTTTGTAGGCCACCTGCAACATTTTATGAAATGAAATGGCGGAAATGTCGAGGGTTTTCATCAGGTAATTGTAATCCAGGTCATTATAAACCCGCTTTTTCCTGACATTTAGCGACATCCCGATGGAATGAAGGACAAAATCAACTTTACCGCCCAGTATTTCCATCGAACGCTGAAATACATAATTCAATTCGTCAACGTTGGTGGCATCGGCAGGGATAATTTCGGAGCTGGTCTTTTCGGCAAGCTCGGCTATTTTCCCGAAGCGCATAGCAGTGGGCGTATTGCTCAACGTGAAAACAGCGCCTTCTTCCTGAGCCCGTTCGGCAACCTGCCAGGCAATTGATTTGGAGTCAAGGGCACCAAAGATGATCCCCTTTTTTCCTTCCAATAAATGATATGACATGCTGTGATTATTTAGAATGGTTTTAAGCGGCAAAGATAAAAACTATTTGTAAACCGGAGGAGTGGTGTGGTTGAAGGGTCTAGGGGTTATAAGGGTAGCCCCTTCTGTCCGTCAGCCGACGGACATTTCCTCTCGTTTCGTTTAAAATGAGAGAGAAGATAGTTGTGTTATTTTTTGAGTTATTCGGGTATATGGTTTCTCTGTCTTTTGTCTTTTGTCTTCTGTCTTTTGTCTTTTGTCTTCTGTCTTTTGTCTTCTGTCTTTTGTCTTGGTTCTTTTATTCACTGAAGTTTCGCACTTGATAAAAAAATCTATATATCTGGAATACATTATGTTTAGCATAAGAAAAAACTTTGCGGTTCTTCGCGGCTTCTTTGCGGTTCTTCGCGAAATACCCGCCTGACCGGACGGGCAGGGCTGTTACGCAA
>CAZMOS010000226.1:0-2707 GCA_964567945.1 uncultured Lentimicrobiaceae bacterium | reverse complement strand
ATTGGTGCTGGAAAATGCCAAACCAGAGTAGCCCGCTTAAAGTATAAATTAATTATTAAAACTCTTGATCATCACAGGATCAAGAGTTTTTGCATTTAAGCTGACCTGAAGATTTGCATTTTTCCTCATCATCAGAATAAACGGAAAAGGAGGATACCGTTTAAAAAAACCTGTCGAAATAAAAAATTGTACTTTTACGCCCGTTTGAAAGTGATAAATTCAGATTATGAACAAAACAAGAGCTGCCATCACCGGCATTTATGGTTGGGTACCTGAATATATCCTGACTAATCAGGAACTGGAAAAAATGGTGGATACAACTGATGAATGGATCACCACACGAACAGGTATCAAAGAAAGACATATTTTAAAAGGAGAAGGCAAAGGAACTTCCGACATAGGAACGGAAGCGGTAAAAGGATTACTACAAAAAACAAACACCCCCCCCGAAGAAATTGACTTGCTGATCCTGGCTACGGTCACTCCTGATATGCTTTTCCCTGCATCGGCCAACATTATCTGCGATAGAACCGGAATAAAAAATGCCTGGAGTTTTGATTTGAATGCAGCCTGTTCAGGATTTCTTTTTGCATTAAATACAGCATCGGCTTATATCGAATCCGGGCAGTATAAAAAAGTAATCGTAGTGGGTGCCGACAAAATGTCTTCAATTGTTGATTACAACGACAGAACAACCTGTATCCTTTTTGGCGATGCCGGCGGGGCCGTCCTGATGGAACCCAACAACGAGGGATACGGCATTTTGGATAAGCAAAATTATACCGATGGTTCGGGACGAATTTATTTATACCAGGAAGCCGGCGGCTCGGTAAAACCACCCACTTACGAAACCATTGATGCCCGCCTGCATTTTATTCACCAGGAAGGACAGGCCGTTTTTAAATTTGCTGTCAAAGGAATGGCTGATGTTTCCGTTGAAATGATGGAACGCAATAACCTGACCAGTGATGACATTGCCTATCTCGTGCCACATCAGGCCAATTTGCGTATCATTGATGCCACTGCCAGGCGCATGGGCATCGACCCCAGGAAAGTGATGATCAACATCCAACGGTACGGTAATACGACCAATGGAACGATCCCAATGTGTTTACACGAATGGGAACATAAACTGAATAAGGGCGACAATCTTATTATATCAGCTTTCGGAGGCGGTTTTACGTGGGGGAGTATTTACCTGAAATGGGCTTATGACCCAAAATGAAACCCTTGCTCTCTAGTCTCACACACATTTCCTACGGTATGAAAGCAGGGGTTTCTGAAAATGGGTTTTAGAGCGTTTTTGTTTTCGGCGTCTCTTTTTTCAACCCGGGATAATGCTCTTTGAAGAATTGCTCTTTCAGTGAATCCATTTCCTGCATCATCCGGCTCATGCGGCTCATTTCCTTTTCCCATCTTTCCATAAAATAATCGGGGGCAATAAAATCATGATAAAAAAGCGAGTCGCCGAAAAACTCTTTATCATAATTCTGCATAAAGTCAGGGAAATTGGAGCCGATTATCGGTTTAAACTGAAGCAGAACCGAATCAGGATTAATATTCACTGAATCGCCGTATTCGTTGGTATAAGACCAAACGTAACTGGAATCATAACCAATCAGGTTACCATTTTCATCATAGATCTTATTAACCTTGATGTCCACTTTTGGCTGGTTGGCCGTCAATTCCTTCTTGTTCTGTGGTTTTTCCGTAACGTCATTACCTTTATTGGTTTGTGCGTTGCACGAAACCATCAAAAAAGGAATTGCAAGAAACAAAACTAACTTTTTCATAACCAACCCCTCCTTTCTTATTAAATAAAAAAGCCGGCCCGTCCCGGGCCAGCATTTTAAAGAACTTTCGATCAGGAAATTTTAATCTCTTTGGCTGCTTTTTGTTTGGCATCTTCTCTTTTAGGTAAAATTACCTTCAGGACGCCATCGCCGTATTTAGCCGAAATTTTTTCCTGATCAACAGTTTCCGGCAAAGTAAACGATCTTTCAAAAGACTGATAACTGAACTCTTTCTTCGTGTAGTTTTTGTCCTTTTCTTCTTTTTCTTCTTTTTTCTCCGAGGCGATGGTCAATACATTGCGATCAAGATTGATGTGAAAATCACTTTTTTTCATCCCCGGAGCAGCCATTTCAACCATGTACTCGTTATCAGTTTCCGAAATGTTCACTGCCGGTACTGTTGTTCCGGTTGCAACAAACGACGGGAAATTAAACAAGTCGTTTGTAAAGAAATCATCCCATAATGTCGGGAGTCTCCAATCATCATTTCTTTTTACCAGTTTCATGGTTCAGCCCTCCTTTCTTTTTTAATTTTTATCTGTTTTTTTATCCTGCTCTTATCAAATTAGATGCCAGGTAGTTATACTGTATTTTTGACATTTGCATCTGTAAAAATTGACAGATTTTTAACAGTTCTTAAAAAATGAAAATGACAATTTGACAAAAGGGAATAAGATTAGTGATTTGTGAGTGGTGATTGTGCTGAAGGCAGCCTTTTGGGAGTGATTTGTAAACAGTTCAATTGCTCGATTGTTTTATCGGCTGTTTTTAAATAGTGCTTATTCTTCAATCGGCAGTTGCGAAGCTCAGCGGAGCATCCCACTCGAACGAAGTGAGCACCAGGGCGACACTCGGCAGTCTCCAGTCGATCATAATACATCTGCGAAATGCTGCGACAAAAACAAATACCGGAG
>CAZMOS010000225.1:0-2726 GCA_964567945.1 uncultured Lentimicrobiaceae bacterium | reverse complement strand
TATGTGTTATTTTCGAAGCAGAGCTTCGGGGAACTAACCCCGTAGAGATTAGAAATAAGATACTAATTCCCCCACCCAATAAAAAATCCCCCCTCATCAAAATAATTCCCCGCACCCATGCGTTATAATGTTAACCCAAAACCCTTTTGCTTATCGAAACACATTTTACGCTGACAAATTTCATTATTCACCAAAAACCCAAGCGTCATGAAAACGTCAGCATTATTTTTTCTTTTTCTGTTTCCTTTATTTGTTTTTCCCCAGGTTAATTCAGTACTTTCATCCGGTAACTGGTATAAGATCGCTGTGGAAGAAACAGGCATTCACAAGATCACTTACGATGACCTGACCGTTTACGGCATTGACCCGGATCAAATTGATCCCCGCAACATCGCCCTTTACGGAAATCCTGCGGGCATGCTTCCCGAACCGATGGACGACCCGTATTATACCGATCTGTCCGAAATAGCCATTGAAGTAATTGGAGAAGACGACGGTTCCTTCGATCCGGAAGATTATATCCTGTTTTATGGTCAGGGACCTGTCATCTGGAAGTACGACTCCGGAACCAAACGGTTTTTTCACGAAATGAACCTGTACTCGGAAAAGACCTGTTATTTTCTTACCGTTCAGGATTCGCCCGGCAAACGAATTCAAACCCAGCAAAGCGAAACGCTGCCGCAAAATGCCATCATTGACACCCTTGACCTCCTGATCTGGCATGAGAAAGAGCTGGTCAACCCCGGAAAAACAGGAAAGATCTGGCTGGGTGAATTGTTTCAGGAAGTACTGAATCGTGATTTTGATATTGACCTGACCGGATATGAACCTTATTCCGGCGGTCACCGTTTTATCACACAAATGATGGCCAGAACTTATAACACAACCTATTTTAGTATTTCCATTAACAACACCGGGTTTCAGCCGATATCCATGGGCCGGGTCAATCCCGACAGTCCCTATCAGTTTTACACTTCCTCTTCGTTCGATACGGCTTTCAGCATAAATAGCAATCCGGTCACTGTTTCATACAACTTCGATCCTTCAGGTGATGATGCCAAAGGATGGCTCGATTATTTTGAGATGGACCTGAAGATCAATCCCGTTTTTTCAGGCGATCAGATGTGCTTCCGGTCCGTTCAGAATACAGGAGCAGGAAATATTTCGTTTTATTATCTGAAATCCGGCCATCCCGAAAGTCTCACGATCTGGAATGTTTCCGACCCGCTGAATGTTTCCGATATGGAATTGAATGCTGAAAATGACAGTGTATGGTTCAGGATCAGAAATGATAACCTGCTCGAATTCTGCGCTTTCAATGGCAACACCTTCTATTCACCTGAATTTGCGGGCGAAATTGAAAACCAAAACCTGCATACCGCCCAGCCGCCCGATCTGCTGATCATCACTTACCCGGTTTTCTGGAAGAAGCCAACCAATTGGCTGCATTTCATGAAGAAATTGATGGAATGACCGTGAGCACTTACACAACGGATCAGGTTTACAACGAATTTTCCAGCGGCGCACAGGATGTGATGGCTATCAGGAATTTTGTGAGATATCTGTGGGAACAGTCCACCGACAGCAAACCGGAATATCTGTTGCTGTTCGGCGATGCTTCATACGATTACCTCGATCGGGTGGAAAACAACACCAATTTCGTTCCGACTTATGAAAGTTGGGAATCAGCCAATATTGTGTGGTCGATTGCGACCGATGATTATTTAGGATTGAGAAGCTTTAACCCCGGAAGCTCACCGGTTATCGGTGTAGGCAGGATACCCGTCAAATCTGTGGAAGAATCCATTGCTGTCCTTGAAAAGATTGAAGCATACAACAGCTCCGGCGCACTGGGTAACTGGAAAAACGAAATGATGTTCATTGCCGATGACGGGGATAATAATCTGCACCTGAAACAGGCCGATTTTCTTTCAAATGAAGCGGACACGAACAGTCCGTTTTTCAACCAGACCAAAGATTATTTTGATTTCTTTCAGCGAATTGAAACCGATGACGGCCCTAGGTACCCTGAAGCAAATGCATTGATAAACAGTAAAATGAATGAAGGGGTGTTTTATGTAAACTACACCGGACACGGCGGATCAGAACAACTGGCACAGGAACGGGTTTTGTCAAAAGAAGACCTTGAACAATGGAGCAATATGTATAACCTGCCTTTGTGGGTTGTCGCTACATCAGCTATTGCCCGTTATGCTGATCCCGGAAGTACTTCGCTCGGCGAGGCCATCTTTCTGAAAGATGGTGGTGGAGCAATTGCGCTGATAGGTTCATCAAGAGCTACTTTTGCTTCAGCAAACCTGGCTTACAACTATTTTATTTTATCTAAAATCATGGATGAATCCCTACAAAACGATTTGCATTTTGGCGACCTGACGGTTTCTAAACCTCTGGGAGGCAGCAACGATCTGAAATACATCCTGCTTGGCGACCCGGCGCTGAGAATCCGTTTTCCAAAATACAATGTGATGACAACTATGCTGAACGGCATTGACATCGAAGATTTTTCGGATACCATTGCACCGGGTAATTACCTGACTTTTAAAGGACAGATCACAAGTAAAGAAGACGGTAGCCCGCAAACGGATTTTTCCGGAACCGTGTATCTGAAAGTGTATGCCCCGCCTTATCTGCGTTCAACGTTGGGAAACAGTGACGACCCTATTATGGAGGTTGAGGTTCAGGACAGTGTATTGACAGACGGAACT
>CAZMOS010000224.1:0-2935 GCA_964567945.1 uncultured Lentimicrobiaceae bacterium | reverse complement strand
GAACATAGCGGACCCTATATTGAAGCTTTAGGTCGAAGAAATATCAAGGCCTTTTGTCCCAGAGCACGTGCGTATTTTGAAAATGTTGAAATAAAGCTTTTAGTTGCCTGCTATGCAATTCTGCTTGATTTTATCGGAAATGATCTGGATAATTATTATCACAAGGACATTGTAAATGAAGGAGTCCAATTGCTAGGGTCCTATTCAAATAAACCGCTTGGACTATATTTAAGCAGAATTAATCAAAAAATAAGGGATCTTTCAGGGAAAGAAACTCTTGATGAAAACATAGCAGACTTTCTTTACCAATTGTTTGCCTATAAACCTTTTTCGGATTATCTGACAGATGAAAATGCTGCACATAACCTGTCTCAGTTTTCAGCGTTAATGAGTACATTTATGCAATATTATCATTTCCCGGTGATTTCCGCAAAAGGGAAATATGCACTTAAATACAAATTTTTTAACAGCTTCCTGAACTTTCTGCTAAATACCGGTCAAAACGAATTTGAGGATGATAACAATCCAATACCTAAACGATATGTCCAGATCATGACTATTCACCAGTCCAAAGGACTTGAATTTCCGGTTGTTGTGGTTGGTTCACTGGATAAACAATATCGTGTGAATAAACAGGCCGACCGTCTTTTATCACCGTTTTACAAGCGCCCGGTTTTTGAACCCGAAAATCGAATTACAGAGTTTGATCACACACGTCTTTTTTATGTTGCTTTTTCCAGGCCACAAAAATTATTAGTACTGACTACGAGCGGTGAAACAAAGCCGATTTTTACTCCTATATGGGAAGGTCTTGACCAATGGCCGCATGTCAAAAAAGCAACACTGAAGGCCCAACAGTTTCAGTCAAGATCGCCATTTATACCTAAGAAATCTTTGTCACTCACTTCCCATATCAATGTATATGAAACATGTCCCAGACAGTACCAGTTTTATAAGGAATATGAATTTACACCCAGCAGAACCGGGCAGATATTATTTGGAACCCTGGTACATGAAACTATTGAAGATCTCCACAGACATATTTTGGACAATGAAAAAGTAAATGATAAAATTATTGCAACAGATTTTGAAAACAATTACAAAGGGCTCCTATCCAATGGATTCAGACCAATCGCTCCTACCCAAAAAGAACAAGCTCTGAATCATGTGATCAGGTACTATTTGAACAATAAAGATCTTTTGCAAAGAGTGGTTGAAACGGAAATAGATGTCTCATACGAAAAGGACGATTTCATCATAAACGGAAAAATTGATCTGCTTCTGGGAAAAGATGACAAACTGGAAATATTGGATTTTAAGAGCCAGCAACAACCGAAAAAAAATGACCCGGTGCTTCTCAAATATCAATATCAATTGCATATTTACGCCCACATTTTAAAAGAGCGTTATGGTAAAAATCCCGAACGACTTTACCTGTACTGGACCTCGCAGGAACACAGAAAAGATGCGCTGATGGAGATAAACTATAATGAACAGCTGGTGGAAACAGCAGGAAAGCATTTTGATAGTGTAGCAAAATGTATCATCAACAAAGAATTCGAGATAAGAAATAAACCTGATAAAAACAAAGTTTGCAAAGAATGCGACTTTAAACATTATTGCAAAGTGAATGTATGAGTAGATTAAAAGTATTTATAAGCAGTGTGCAATCTGAATTTGCTTCTGTAAGGCAAATGCTTTTCGACTATTTGACTACAGATGCCTTACTGGGTAAGTTTTTTGATGTTTTCATATTTGAAAACCTGCCTGCAACCGACAAGAAAGCTTATGAAGCATATCTGGAACAGGTAAAGCAATCCGATATATACCTTGGAATTTTCGGAAAAGAATATGGATACCAGGATCATGAAGGAATTTCCCCTACCGAAAGAGAATTTGACATGGCAACTGATGAACATAAAATCCGGCTTATTTTTATCAGCGATCTCAACCACCCTAAGCGTCATCCAAAAGAACGAAGGCTAATAATAAAAGCAGAAGATGCTGTTATCAGAAAAAAATTTATCGATGCGAATGAACTAAAAACCGCAGTTTATGCAGCCCTGATAAACTTGCTCGAAGAAAAGGAACTGATTCGCTCTGGCCCGTTTGATGCCACTATTTGTAAAGAAGCTTCGTTGGAAAATATTGATCCGGAAAGAGTGAAATGGTTTGTAAGTACAGCTCAAAGTAAAAGGGGGTTCCCGTTATCGCCAGAAACCTATCCTGAAAAAATTATAACTCATTTAAACCTGATTAAAAACGACTTTTTGACCAATGCTGCCATCCTGCTTTTTGGGAGTCAACCCCAGCGGTTTTTCATCACCACCGAAATCCGTTGTGCCATGTTTCATGGCATTGAGGTAGTTAAACCTATCCCTTCTTACCAGGTGTACAAAGGAGATGTATTTCAGCTGGTAGACCAGGCGGTTGATTTTGTACTTTCCCGAATCGACCTGTACGTGGGTGACCGCAGTCAATCGGTGGATGTTCCGGTTCAATACGAAATACCGCGCAAGGCGGTAACTGAAGCCATTGTAAATGCTGTGGCACATCGCGATTATACAAGCAACGGTTCGGTGCAGGTTATGCTTTTCCGCAACCGGCTGGAAATTTGGAACCCGGGACAGCTTCCCTACCATCTTACGATTGAAAAGCTGAAACAAGCTCATGGTTCCTTCCCTGCCAATCCACTGTTGGCAGAACCGATGTACCTGGCAGGATATATTGAACGTATGGGCACGGGAATACCCGATATGATCAGAGAATGTATAAATGCCGGATTGAAAGAGCCTGATCTGGTACAGGAAGGCACATTCAAGACGATAATCTGGCGAAAAAACCAAGTTGCCCAGCAAGTTGCCCAGCAAGTTACCCAGCAAGCTACCCAGCAAGCTACCCGGCAAGTACAGCAACTGGTGCTGGTACTCAATGA
>CAZMOS010000223.1:0-2961 GCA_964567945.1 uncultured Lentimicrobiaceae bacterium | reverse complement strand
GCTTCGCACTCTGGAAGGTGTTTTCTCCTCCCCGCACCCCGCACCCCGCACCCTGCAACCCTATCCCGCACCCCTCATTCAACCGCTTCTTTCAACAATTCCTCGTAAACCTTTCTCCAGCCGGACCATCTTTTCTGATCACTCAACGGTTCATTATGCCAGAGGGATATAAAAGTTCCGTTGACTGCCCTCACCTCCCTGATCAGTTGCCTGATCTTTTCCATGGCTTCAACGGGGCCGTAATTCAAATAATCGCGAAGCGTGCCGTCCATCACGGCAAAAGGATGTATCCGCAGTTTGGTCTCTTCCTCCATATCAAGGTCGTAAAAAGGATACGTACTGCAAATGCCCGCCCTGAATCCGGGCAGAGAGGCATAACCCATCGTATAATCATCCGTAATGTCATTTTCTATCAGATTGCGGTAAGTACCGGGTAGCATAAGGCGCAGGAAATGCTGGCGGCTGCTTGTTATTTCTTTATTTACAACTTTCGACAGGTTTTCAATTTCTTTTCGCATCATTTCGGCGTCGTGAACCGTATCGTATGACGGATGTATCCCTATGGAAGCATAATCACCAAGCGTTTTGATCAACTGTTTGAAAGATTTGTTTCTGATATTCAGGTTTTTATTATAACGGCCATACATGCCGAACAGGATAAAATAGACCGGGTGCAGGTTGTATTTTTTCTGATAGCCGATTTGCAGGTCATACGTATCGAAAGGGTCTTTTTCCACCCCCATCAAAACCCTTGTGCGCTGGGCAACATCGCCCCATCTCATTTCTTTCATGTCAATCAGGTAACCGCCGATTGTCCTGACCAGTCCTTTCTGGGCATAGGCATACGCCGAATCAATATCGTAAGTCGGAACAAACCTGTATTTGACTTCCGGGAATTTCAGCGAAGGATATTTATCCTGGAGTATCTTTTTGATCTCCAGAGCCCAGATGTTGACTACCGGTTTTTCAAGGATGTCCCACTGGCTGCTCCGGCTCAGGCGCGCCGTAAACCTGCCGTGAATATCCCTGACAAAAGGCAGGTATTCTTCATAGCGCGAAATGAAAAAGAAAATGGCCGAGAAAACATCAAACGGCATGGCCGAATTCTCATCGTAAACAGGAAACAACGCTTTCATCCCCTGATAATCTGTTGTTTCCAGTTCAAGGCTTTCCACATTTCTTTTCCATAACAATCCGGAGGATTGGAAAAAAATGTCATCGGAAAACGCTTTTTCGCCATAGGTGAACTTAGGCAGGTCGGACGACTGGAACTCATCCAGGTCGGTTGTTATCCTGTATTCCGCCCGGAGAATTTCTTTAAAGACAACCCTGAATGTGTATTGCAGGCGGTTTGCCTTTTTCTGCACGTATATCAGCAAAGGATCCATGCGTCCAAAAGTAAGGAATTTTATTCATTAACCTGCCGGTCATTTCTGCCCGGTTCCGGTAAACCGGGCTTTAAATATTAACGGGTATCTGACATTCTTTTTTGGAGAAAAAACCGGTTGTCATTGACATCCGGTAAAAAAGCCCAAATCATCTTGCTGGATTAAAAGAAACTGTATACGGATTGCGGCCCCACCGACCGGCTTTTTTACTAATAAAACACATCAATCATCTTTTATTTGAGCAATTTACTCATAATCAAAAATTTTTCCCTCCCCTTTCGCACAGGGTAAAACCTGTCATTTCCCTCCCTTGCCAAATGGCTGTTTTTGGCTTATTTTAATAGAGCAGTTTTTTGAAAAAACGAACTGACGCCTAAAACACATTTTATTGCTGATAAAACATTTGCAGCCATGACTACGCAAACCATTGAATACGTAGAGAGAGAGAGAGAGAGTACTAACTCCTTTTCACCCTTTTTCCTTTTTTCTTATTATTTCATCCCTTGCGGCAGATCGCCACCCGCCTTAATGTGTTATTAATTAACCGTGAGTAAACGAACCGGACGTATCTGTTTACTAATTGTTTAATTTAAATTTTACTGAAATGAAAAAATAATTCTTATACTTGCAATTGCCGGAGTGATTTTTACAATCCATTCCTGCAAAAAGAATGCACTGGAAAATCAGGTTCCAAACAACGATGAAATGATCACACACAGTCAAAAAGTTATTGCATTGATCAAAGATTTTAAAAGCAAAATGGAAAACAATTTGAAATCGGGCGAAATGATCACTTCCGATTCGGCTGTTTGGTACCTTGAAGCTACATTGAATTACCAGTATGCGCATCCCGATTCGCTTACGGCGGAATATTTCACCCAAAAATCGTTTTTTACGATAACCGTGGATGCGGCGGGGCTGGTTTCGATGGATGAGGTTCAAACGGTGTACGGCCTGATGGAAGATACCTTGCTGGCTCAATTCAGCGCCATTCCCAATTCATATAAGGTGATATCATTTTCCGACGTTGCCAAGGATTCAATTGTCGGCAGCACGGGCTATCTGAGTGTAACCAATGGCTTCGGCGTTGACCCGCCTAGGAATTATGTTCCGTTTGACGAGGATGATGATTGGATTTGGGGAACGTTGGGAGAAGAATATGGTGACCCACCTGTAGGAAAATGCGACGGAACAGAAGTAGGGGTTTCCGACGGTTCAAATGAACTGAGGTGGCGGTTGAACAACCCAATGCCAGTACCCACTGAACAAATTTTTTATACGGATCTAATAACACTGGAGGCAACCGGCTGGGATTTTGAAGATGAAAATGGTAACCAAAGATTATATGTAGGTTGGGATTATCCTGAAGACAATTGTCTGACCGATGATTTGCTCACATACTACCTCCAGCAATCTGATGATATTATTTATACCTATGATTATAATGGTGGATTGAGGCCACCAACAAAGGATTTTGTAAGGGTTGAAATCATTGATGATTTAAAACTTGAATGGCAAAATGATCAATATTATCATTTATATTATGTAACATACGGAATACCCAACAGTGCTC
>CAZMOS010000222.1:0-3074 GCA_964567945.1 uncultured Lentimicrobiaceae bacterium | reverse complement strand
CATTGGAACTGATGCCACAGGAAAGACGGCCAAACCAAATGTGTCCGGCGGTATCCTCATTAAAAATTCGGCCAACAACCTGATCGGCGGCCAGATGTCTGATGACGGAAACGTGATTTCAGGAAACGGGTTTTCAGGAAAGCCACGCGGGTGGGGCATAATAATCGAAGGCGAACAGTCCACCGGAAACAGGATTGAAGGAAACATTATCGGCGCCACCAAAGACGGGAACAAGGCGCTGCCTAACAAAGGTGGGATTGTAATAAAATCCTCAAAAAATCAGATAGGCGGGACCGCAACAACCCCGGGCAGGCCTCCCGGCAACCTGATATCAGGCAATTTAAGCTTTGGACTGGTAATAGAGGGAAATTCGGGGGAAACAGGAGTGCATTCCAATAGTTTTAGAGGAAACTTAATAGGCCCCAACCTCGATGGTACCGACAGCCTCGGTAACCAGTATTTCGGTGTTATGATCAAAAATGCCGACAGCAACCAGGTCGGAAGTTTGGTTTCCGGCGACAAGAACATCATTTCAGGTAACCGGACGGCCGGGGTCTTTATTATTGGAGACCAGGCTTCCTACAACGTTTTGGCGGGCAATTTTATCGGTGTTGACATCACCGGACACAAAGTGCTGGGTAATGGTCTCAAAGGGGTGATTATCAGTGATTCGCCAAACAACCTGGTGGGTGGTTCCAACCCCGCTGCGCGAAATGTGATCACCGGTAACGAGTTAATTCAGCTTTCCATTGAGGAGGAGGCAGCAACAGGCAATCAGGTGGCGGGTAATTTTATCGGTACATTCAGCGACGGGAAAACCATCCCGGAGAACCCACCGGAAGCATTGGGAATTTTTGTAACCCTCTGCTCCGACAATGTGATCGGCGGAAAAAACGAAAATGAAGGCAACCTTATCTCCGGAAATCAATTTTACGGTGTTTTTATTGAGCAATCGGAAAATAATCTTGTGGCCGGAAATTATATTGGTACGGACATCACTGGCACCATAGCCCTGGGGAACGGAGACAAAGCAGGCATCGGATTGTTCAAGGCTTCCGGCAATATCATCGGGGGGATAGCGGATAACAGGCGTAATGTGATTTCCGGCAACAAAGGAGGTATTTCTTTGGTGATGAGTCTCGACGATCTGAACGGCAACGGAGGAACGGGGCCAAACTCCCCTTTCAGCCCGGCTAACAAATTGATGTCTGGCAGCAGAGATTATTATAATGAGCTCCGGGATGCCACCATGAAGATTTCCGGTTCAAGGCAAAAATACAGCAACTTCAATCTTCCGCAGGAAATCATGGAAATGGTATCCGGCAGGCCATACACACCAATCAACCACATTAATAAAATCAGGACTGAAAAAAACAAGATCCAGGGTAATTATATCGGGACAACAGCCAACGGAATGGAGGCGCTCGGTAACGAATGGGGCGTTTTCATCGGCGCCGGGGCCAACAAAAACCTGATAGGAGGCGATTATCCCGGCCAGGGGAACGTGATATCGGCAAATGAAAAAGGGGTAGTGCTCTTTTTTGATGTCACGGGATGCAAAGTTCAGGGAAATACCATCGGAACGGCTGCAGACCAGAATATGCCGCTGCCGAATAAAAGCGCAGGTGTTGCCTTGCTGCAGGTTTCAAGAAATTATGTTGGTGGAATGAAAAACGGCGCGGGGAATTTAATTGCAAAAAACACCAAACGTAACCTGGTATTGGATGGAACATCCCAAAACCGTATTTACAGAAATCAACTCATGCACAGTAATATCGGAATTAGGGTAAACAACGCCGGCAAAGACGAAGTGATCAGTAACAAGATATGGTTCAACAATACCGGTATCAAGGGCGATGCGGCAGGATTGATCCTGAAAGGCAATTCCATCAAAGACAACACGGGAACTTCAACGGGCGTTTACCTGGATGACTGTTCAGGCATTGTCAGGGGAAACCAAATCGAAGGCAATTCCGGTGACGGTATCCGGTGTGTGAATGGCTCCCGGCCTGTTGTACGAAAGAATAACATCTCCGGCAATGAGGGCTTTGGGCTGAATAACACATCCCCCTCCTTCGTTGTGGATGCTGCCGAAAACTGGTGGGGCGATCCCGGCGGACCGGGAGAAGGTAACGGCGATGCAGTCAGCGACGGCGTGGACTACCCCGACTGGCTCAACGAACCGGCATCTGTCATCGTCGCCACGGGCGCCGACACCATCTTTTTGCCTGTCGGCTCCGTTGATACTATTGGGGCCGCTTTCCGGAACTGGGCGGACGAAACAGACAGCCTTGCCGTTTCCGTAACGGAAACATTTGACTGGCTCACCGGGCCGGCACAGCAAACGGTACATTTGAGCGAACACACCGGAGGCGGTATCCTTTTGGGTATGAACATCCCTGAAAACGTAGCAGATGATCAGTTAAACCTGATCACCATTAGGGCAACATCACTAACCCATACCGGCAAACAGGATATTGACTCCATTATCATCAACCCCTACCACCCTTTAATAAGTAGGCTGACCATTTTTCCCGACTCTGGTCAGGTTGTCTTAAACGACACTCTGCAATTTGCCGCTATCGCCTACGATCAGCATCAATACCCGTTTGATTTTGAACCGGTCTGGAGCGCTGCCACGGGAAACATCAATGCTGATGGTCTGTATGTGGCGCCTTCCGTCACGACAACCGATACCGTATGGGTAACAGATGCCAGTGCAGAAATTGATGTTTACGCTGTGATCACGGTAGTGGATGCTACAGGAATTGAAGAGAATGGCGATCAAATTAATAAAGGTTTTATTCTTTCTCAAAACTATCCCAACCCGTTCAGTTCGACAACAACCATCAAATATCAGGTTACAAAATCAACTTATGTAACACTGGAAGTTTTTGATGTTTTGGGGAATCGTGTGGCCACCCTGGTGAACGGGTTCAGAGCTGCCGGAAAATATGAGGTTGAATTCAAGGCGACAAACCTCAAAAACGGGATATATTATTATACGCTGCGTTCGGATGGAATTACTGAAACCGGAAAAATGATATTGTTAAATCAATAATTATCTTTAATTT
>CAZMOS010000221.1:0-3117 GCA_964567945.1 uncultured Lentimicrobiaceae bacterium | reverse complement strand
CTTATGACGGCATTTCCATCGCATGGTCTATTGCCGAATACCTCCACGATCATCCGGCTTTCCGGGCCAAGGTGCTGTTTGCCACTCATTATCATGAACTGAATGAAATGGCAACCACCAAAAACCGGGTAAAAAACTATCATATTTCCGTAAAAGAAGTAGGCAACAAAGTGATTTTCATGCGCAAACTTAAAAGGGGAGGGAGCGAACACAGTTTTGGTATCCATGTGGCTGAGATGGCAGGTATGCCAAGGAAAGTGGTTGAGCGGGCAAAAAAAATGCTGAAAATTCTTGAAGAAAGCCACTCAGGTGACGAGCTGAACAAAGCGGTAAAAGAAAAAGTGAAATCCGACGAGTTCCAGTTGAGCTTTATCCAACTGGATGATCCCCTGCTTCATCAGATAAAAAATGACATCCTGAACACCAACATTGACACCTTAACGCCCGTTGAGGCACTAATGAAACTCAATGAGATCAAAAAGATGCTCGGCGGATAGAGGATGTTGTATTTAACAATTTTGATTTTTTTAATTTATCAGACTTACAACTCAATAGTTTCATTTTAAGAACTGGAATTATCTAGTTCTCATAAATTCCAATGTTTTTTATGATCATCTGTTGTTTTCCAATATGAACACAAAAACAGAGAGGCATTTTTTTGAAAAAAATATAAAAGCCCTGTTATGAGCCCTACCTTATAAAGACAGGATAAATGATTGAGAAAGTAGTAAAACGAAAATCTGTTGTTTGCTGTCTTTGTGCCAGACGAAACATTGGGAAGGAGGACTGTTGACCGGGGTTTACTCCCCCGTATGATTGTATTCAGGATTATTCAACTCTTTGATGCGGGCTTTATATTCTTTGTTTGTAATGTTGTTTTGCCAGTATCCGGTGAACCTTGCTACTCCGGTAAACAGCACAAAGATCAAAACGACCAGTAAAGCCACCATTCTGTCGGACATGGATTTTTTTTGTTTGTATATTTTGAATGATAAGGTATTCAGTTCGGGACAAACCGAGGTGCAGGTCAGGCAGGCCGTGCATTCATCACTCCGGATACGTGTTTTACTGTGTACCTGAATACTGGCCGGACAGGATTCTGTACAGGCGCGACAGTCGGTGCAGGTGTCCGGGTTGCGCGTGATCTTTGCCGGGCTGAACAACCCCAGGAATCCCATCAGGGCGCCGTAAGGACAAAGATAGCGGCACCAGAAATTTTTGATCACCACCGATAAAAGCATCAATAAAATAATTACCATTAATGAGAAGATGGTGATATGAACAAAAAACAACATCATCTTGATATCGGCAATGCGATTATATGATCCGTAAATGAAGTTGCGTAGGTCCTCGGCTCCCATATCCATAAAAATACCCCAGGCAAAGAAGATCAGGATCAGGTATTTCAGACTTCGTAAGGGGTAATCCAGCCAGCGCGGCATTGTGAGGTTTTTTCCGAAAATCTTTTGGCCGCCTTTCCATAGATATTCCGATAACAATGCCACAGGACAGACCCACGAACAAAAAGTCCTTTTCAGGAATAACCCCATGACCACAAATGCCAAAAATAGTACAAGTCCGGCCGGATGGATAGGGTTGAAATCACCGGTCAGCAACCAGTATTTCAAAGCCATCAATGAACTGATGGGCAGAAAGGCCTCCACCCCCGGCGGACGGGATACTACTTCGCCACCACTATTCAAAGAGTTGACAAAAAGGACAAAACGCCATCCCGTGTATAGTGTGGCTATCAGGAAAAACAACTGGACAGCCAGCCGTATCTTCGGACTGCTTTTATAATCGGGGGTATTCAGTTTTAGCTTCTGAAATTTATAGACTTTCTTTCCGGACATTCTTTCATTAATTATGGTTGACACAAAGAAAAAGAAAAAAGGCTAAACATCTCATCCTGCAGAAAGATGTCAGCTTCTAAAATGCAAAAAATTTATTTGCTGATTTTTCCTGGGTACAACATTACTGATCGTTTTCAGAAAACAGGAAGAACGTTTTAGCGGGATTAAAAACAAATTAAAGACACAGTTTCTGAAGTCGGATAACGGAAAACATTATGATGTGCTTGTTTTTGATGTTACGGCTTTCCGGGATAATGATTTTGCCATGCTGAAAGAAGAATGGCTGACAAATGAAAACAATCCGGGTTTTGATGTACAAAAGCATATTGAAAAAGTGGAGAAACTCAAATGCCATTATGAAAGGGAGCTGTGGTTTGACATTACCAGTTTCTATGGGAAATATTAATTCTTTTATTGTTTTTTCTTTCCTTCAAATTATTATCTCACCGCCAGCATAATTTGATAAAATTCATTTTATGTTTTAGTAATCGTCAATAATGTACATAATACTTGACATTTTGTTTAGTGTTGTTTACATTTGCACGCGTTATTGACAAATTTTATGAAAATGATTTTACGGAACAACCTGAAAAAAATACGGTTTGAGAAAATGATGACCCAGGCAGAGCTGGCTGAGAAGGTTGAAGTTTCACGGCAGACGATCATTGCCATCGAGCAGGGGAAATTCAATCCGTCTGTAAAGCTGGCTTTGCGTCTGGCGAAGTTGTTTGGTTGTCAGGTAGAGGATATTTTTTATATAAGAAAGGAGGGTGAAAAATGAATAAACGATTTGTTCTTGAACTAATTATTGGCATAATCGGTTTAATTGCCGTGTTTTTGTTTGGTAACAGGGGATTGGCTGTCATTGCCCTGCTGGCCGTTCATCCGTTTATCGGCAGAAAGAAAGCCGATGAAAGGGAAAGCCAGTTGTTTAATAAAGTGGGCAACCTCACAGGCGCTCTGACACTACTGGCTGCCATCGCCATCTATTTTTCATCCGATTGTGTCGTGAACGGTTACCGCATCGGCGATTTCTGGCTGATCCTTCTCGCATTTTGTTTTCTGATTGCTCACGGTGCAAGCGGGTTGGTGATTTTTAAGAGGGGGTAGAATTCACAGGGCTGAAACAGGCCTTTAGTTGTTTTTCATATTACAAAGTTAATTAATTAAAAGGCAGGTATTGTTTTGGTTAAATAAAAAACCCTGACCGAAGTGTCAGGATTCTGGTATACCGTACGGGATTTGCTTCGCGAATCCAAAAAGA
>CAZMOS010000220.1:0-3199 GCA_964567945.1 uncultured Lentimicrobiaceae bacterium | reverse complement strand
CTTCCTTCTATCATCGTTCCCCGCGATTCTTGTGGTGATGCTTGTGAAGCGGCAGCTGGGTTACCGAATGGCAGCAGTATTGTCACCACCAAGGGAACCGAAGTTACCCGGTCCTTCAACCAAAGGATATCTTAACGACCAATCCTGTGCCATTCGCACCATTGAGTCATATACCGACGTATCGCCGTGGGGGTGATATTTCCCCAGCACCTCCCCTACTATTCTTGCAGATTTTTTATAAGGCCGGTTTGACAAAACACCAAGTTCATACATTCCGAAAAGAACCCTGCGGTGTACCGGCTTTAAACCGTCACGTACATCGGGCAGCGCTCTTGAAACAATAACCGACATCGAATAATCAATGTAAGCTGACTTCATTTGATTTTCGATGTTTACTTTAATAATACGATCTTCCGAATTTGTTATGTCCATCAATTAACTTATTCTTTATTAATATTTTAAATTCAAGTTTGCAAAGGTACGAATTTAGTAAATTACCTCTTTCAATTCTGTTCACAAAGGTTCGATAATGTTAACAAAAAAGTGTTTAAAAATCGGAAACCTGTCTTATTTAGCCGCTTACAATCATCTTATATTTGAAAACGATGCATCTAATAAGTTGCCAGGCTAAAAAACACGGATCATTTGTTAAAAAATACGTGGTTCAGCCAACGGAAAGGGGTCTGTTATTGTCTAATAAAATGATCCTGGTAAATTATCGGTCAGGATTAAATCCCGGCTCTTTCATTTTTTGTAACTTTGCAGCCTAACTTTTAAAACAATATGGAAGGAAAATTCACGGACCGTGCAAAAAATGTTCTGACATACAGTCGGGAAGAGGTGATACGGTTGGGAAACAGCTATCTTGGCCTTGAACACATTCTGCTGGGGATATTGAGGGAAGGCCAGGGAATGGCGGTACAATTGCTTTCGTATTTCGGTGTTGATTTCAGTGAATGTAAAAAAAGCATTGAAGATGCCATTAAAGAACCGCGTCAGTCCTCTCCGAAGATCGAAAACATTCCCATGTCACGTCAGGCGGTGAAAGCGTTGAAAATAACTTACCTTGAAGCCAAAGCATTACACAGTGAACTGGTGGGTACCGAACACATGCTCCTTGCCATCCTGAAGGATGACAATAATCTGGTTACAAGCAAACTTGAAAAATACGGTGTGAATTACAACGCCATCCGGGAAGAATTGTTATCAATCATTAAAGAAAAGACGCAGTCGTCACAATATATGGAACCCAAGTCGGAGCTGCCTGGTGAAACGGAAGATGAACCGCAGAGAGAAAAGCCATTCGGAGGTTCGAAAAAAACTGCCGACCCGAAATCCAAAACGCCGGTACTTGACAATTTTGGACGCGACCTGACCAAAATGGCCGAAGAAGACCGTCTGGACCCCATTGTGGGACGTGAACGCGAACTGGAACGTATTGCACAGATATTAAGCCGCAGGAAGAAAAACAATCCGATACTGATCGGTGAACCCGGTGTTGGTAAATCAGCTATTGCCGAAGGGCTGGCGTTAAAAATCGTTGCCCGGAAAGTATCCAGGGCGCTGTTTAACAAACGGATCATCAACCTGGACCTTGCCTCACTCGTTGCAGGCACAAAATACAGGGGACAATTTGAAGAACGGATGAAGGCCGTCCTGAATGAATTGGAGAAAAACCCCGATATCATTTTGTTCATTGATGAAATCCATACTATCGTGGGTGCCGGAAATGCCAGCGGGTCTCTTGATGCTTCCAATATGTTCAAACCGGCGCTTTCCCGTGGCGAACTGCAATGCATCGGGGCAACCACACTTGACGAATACAGACAGTATATCGAAAAAGACGGTGCCCTTGAGCGCCGCTTTCAAAAGGTACTTGTTGATCCGACTACACCGGAAGAAACGGAAATAATCCTTCAGAATATAAAGCAAAAATACGAAGACCATCATCTGGTAAAATATACCGACGAAGCCATCAAAGCCTGTGTTCAGCTTACTCACAGGTACATCAGCGACAGGTATCTGCCCGATAAAGCCATTGATGCCCTGGATGAGTCGGGCGCCCGTGTGCACATAAGCAACATCCATGTCCCAGCCGAGATCATCAATCTCGAAAATTCGATTGAAGAGATCAAAGCAAAAAAGACACAGGCCATCAAAAGCCAGAAATTCGAGGAAGCAGCCCAGTTCAGGGACATTGAACGACGCTATACCGAAGAACTGGAGCGGGCTAAAAGACGCTGGGAAGAAGAGTCGAAGATTCACCGTGAAGAAGTAACTGGTGAAAACGTTGCCGAAGTGGTCGCCATGATGACAGGCATTCCTGTGTCTAATATTGCCCAAAGCGAAAGCCAGCGACTGATCAATATGGAGACAGAACTTCAAAAAGAAGTAATCGGCCAGGAGCAGGCTATTCAGAAAGTAGTTAAAGCCATTCGAAGAAATCGCGCAGGATTGAAAGACCCGTCAAAACCCATCGGTTCGTTTATTTTTCTCGGGCCTACCGGCGTAGGTAAAACTTACCTCGCCAAAATGCTGGCCAAATATCTTTTCGATTCAGAAGATGCCCTTGTCAGGGTTGACATGAGCGAATACATGGAAAAATTTGCCGTTTCACGGCTTGTGGGGGCACCTCCCGGATATGTGGGTTATGAAGAAGGCGGCCAACTGACCGAGAAAGTACGTAGAAAACCTTATTCCATTGTCTTACTCGATGAAATTGAGAAAGCACATCCCGATGTGTTCCACATCCTGCTTCAGGTTCTTGACGACGGTGTATTGACCGACGGATTAGGAAGGCGCGTTGATTTTAAAAATACAATTATCATTATGACTTCCAACATCGGATCAAGACAGTTGAAAGATTTCGGACAGGGTGTCGGTTTCACCACCAAGGCAAAACGGGAAAGCAAAAGCACCCATACTCAGGGAGTTATTGAAAATGCTTTGAAACGTGCATTCGCCCCCGAATTCCTGAACCGTATTGATGACGTGGTGATCTTCGAACCGCTTGAACGTGAAAATATTCATAAGATCATTGATATCGAGCTTCACAGCCTTTATCAGCGTATTGAAGAAATGGGTTTCAAAATAAAGGTTACTGCAAAAGCCAAAGATTTTATCATTGATAAAGGATGGGATGAACAGTTCGGTGCAAGGCCATCGAAGCGGGCAATTCAAAAATATATAGAGGATGAAC
>CAZMOS010000219.1:0-3251 GCA_964567945.1 uncultured Lentimicrobiaceae bacterium | reverse complement strand
TTGTTATCCAGCCCGCACAATCCTGTCGGCCGCTGCTGGCAAAAAGAAGAACTGGAGCAGCTTCTAGCCATCTGCATCAAAAATGATGTGCTGATTTTGTCTGATGAGATCCATGGGGATTTGATTATGCCCGGATTCAAACACACACCCACAGCTTCCCTCTCGGAAGAAATTGCCGGTAAAACCATTACCTGTATTGCTCCGAGTAAAACCTTCAACCTTGCGGGCCTGGCCACCTCTTCGGTTATCATCAGCAATAAAGAATTAAGAGAAATCTATAACCGTACCCTGGAGCGCATCCATATTTCCAACGGTAATATTTTCGGCACAATGGCTTCTATGGCGGGCTACAACAACGGCGACGTGTGGCTGGACGAACTGATACAATATATAAGTAATAATTTTGATTTTCTGAAAGAGGCTCTGGAGAATAACTTTGAAATGCTGGACGTAACACCCCTTGAAGCGACTTACCTTGCATGGATTGATTTCCGTAAAACCGGCCTCAAAGACAAACAGATCAAAGACAAGCTGATCCACGAAGCAGGACTGGGTCTGAGCCACGGCCCATTGTTCGGAAGCGGCGGAAAGGGGTTTCAGCGCATGAACCTGGCAGCACCGTTAACGGTTATTGAAGACGCGACAGAACGTCTGGCAAAGATATTCCGGTAAGCTGTATTTTGTCAAAAACCAGCTAATTATAAATTCATTATCTTTGGTTCCTTAACCCCCAAAAGCAAAAGTTATGAAAGCATTAAAAATTTTCGGAACCATTATTCTCATTCTTGTGGCTGCGTTTCTGATCATTCCTTTGTTCCTGCCGTCGGAAGTTTCGGTGAGCGAGACGCAGTTCATTAAAGCCAAACCCGAAGTGGTTTTCCACCAGGTAAATGAATTAAAAAAATGGTTTGCGTGGTCGCCGTTTGAAGAGGACACTACAACCGTCAACACTTTTGAAGGGCCTGACCGTGGTGTGGGCGCCACGAGAACCTGGAAAGGTGAAAAATCTGGTGAAGGTACGTTAGCCATTGCCATCAGCCGTCCTTATGAATACATCGAGAACCATTTGACTTTCGGCCATGATCAGAACGCCGTTGGTACCTGGAATTTTGTTTCACAGGATGACGGTACAGAAGTTACCTGGACACTCAAATCCCTTGATCTTCAATACCCTTTCGGAAAGTGGACAGGCCTGCTGATGAACTCATTGTTACAACCTATGTTGGAAAAGGGCCTGAAAAAGCTGAAATCGGTTAGCGAAGCATTGCCTGTTCCTCCGGTAGTCAAAGTCATTAACACGGATGAAATTCAGGCACTCGTTATCAATGATTCGGCCACATTTGAAGGTATGAATGAAATGTTCGGGAAAGACTATCAGGAGTTGTTTTCCTACATAAAAAGGAAGAAAATTCCGGTAAAGGGTGAACAGTTTGCCATTTATTACGGATGGAATCCTGAAGGTTATACACACATCAGCCCGGGTATCCCGGTGGGTAAAAAGGTTAAAGACTATGGCAGGATAAAATACACCGTTATTCCTGCCGGAAAAGCTGTTTTTGCCGTACATACGGGTGGTTTTGATACGGAGAAAGAACACAACGCAATTGATGAATACATCAAGGATTTTAACCTGAAAATGAAAGACTTCATCTGGGAGACTTACACTTATGATCCCAGGACAGACACCGATACCACTCAATGGAAGACTTTGATCTATTATCCGATAAAATAAAGGTGGCGAATGGAATAACTAAAGAATAAAATGTAAAAATCCGGAATAAACAAAAGTCTTTGCTTTTCCTGCTGTGAAGTGTTACTGATTAATTTCAAAATGTTTTGCACCAAACGGAAACTCAATTAGACACACAATATTTGTCAGTATTTGAAACGAAATAATGGCCTTTAACGGTTAAATATTATTTCACGATCAGCTCTTTTAATAAGGGATCACAGAAACAATATAATCATTAAGCATGGTAGTTTAATTTGAGTTCTGTTTTTAACCGTTTCTCTTTGATTTTTTTTCACAATCAAAATAACCGGATTATTGGAACTTGTTGGCAGTTATTCCGTACTTATTTTATAATCTTAAACCAAATAATCATGAAAAAGTCAACTTTTCTTCTTTTTATCGTAATTTTATCCGTGTTAATATTTCTTGCCGGATGTAATATTTTAAATGATGATAATCCGGATACTCCACAGCAAGTCACCGGGGATACGCTGTGGGTCCATCAGGTACCCGTTGGGGCAAATACGCTTTGGATCACTGAATTACCCCTGGCTATCGGAAACGACGGCAGCATTTATTATACGGCTTCGGGTGGCATGGCAAACTGGGAGTCATCACGGATTTATGCCATCAATAAAAACGACGGTACCCTTAAATGGAAAACCGAGCCACTGGAACTATGGCATGTTAACAGCAACATCGTTGTGGGAGACGACGGTACGGTTTACGTCTTGTCTTATACAAAACTTTACTCCATTGATCCCGGTTCAGGTTCCTTTAACTGGATATGGGAAGTGCCCCAGACCCTGCCATATGAAGGTAACGATGTTTATACTTATGGTGAGGTCAGTTCACTTGCCCTTTCGGATAATGGTGACCTGATCTTTAAAACCAGCGGCAGTGGCTCATATTGGAGGGCGCTGTATTGCGTGGGCGCCGACGGAAACATGAAATGGCACAGGTTCATTCAGGCTTCGGCCAATCCGATAACCGTGGGTTACAACGGAATCATTTATGATTATTCGGGAGAAAACAATATTAATTATATTATGGCCACTGATCCGGCTTCAGGGAATGTGCTTTGGAAAATCAAGGCTTACACAAGTTACGGTTCAACAAATATTTCGGTAGCCGATAACGGCGACCTGATTGCTTTTGTTGCGAATGACAGTCTGGCGAGAATTGATCCGGCAGACGGACATCTGATCTGGAAATCAAACATTCAGGGGGCTGATAAAAAAGTTTATATTGATAAACAGGGTGCTATCAATTTGTATCACGGTTACCAAGGGGTACTTGTCCGTTACAACAGTCAGAACGGATCTCAAATTGACCAGATTTCCATCCCGGATCCTTCCTGTTTTGACGGAAACGGAAAAATTTATGCTGCCGGAGGTAACGGAGTAAAAATTTATAAAAGCGATGGTGCTGAAGATTGGTCATTTCCGGTAGCTACATATGGCAAAACCCTTACTCTTTCTCCGGACAAAATAGTTTATGCCGCTAGTGCAGATAAAGT
>CAZMOS010000218.1:0-3288 GCA_964567945.1 uncultured Lentimicrobiaceae bacterium | reverse complement strand
TGGCAATATCGTGTAACAGCGCCGCCCATCGCAGCCATAAATTATCAATCTTTTGAGCCAGGTTGTCAAGTACTTCCAGTGTATGATAAAAGTTGTCCTTGTGAGCCTGTCCGCCAACTACTTCCACGCCTTTCAGTTCGGTGAATTTAGGGAAAATGATGGCCAGCAAGCCGGTCTCATCGAGTATCCTGAAACCTTTTGAAGGTTTGTCAGCCATGATGATTTTATTTAGTTCATCCGTAACCCGCTCAGGTGAAACAATAGTAATCCGGTTTTTATTCCGTTTGATCGCATTGAATGTGTTTACCTCAATGGAGAAATCCAGTTGTGTGGCAAAGCGGACGGCACGCATCATGCGGAGGGGGTCGTCCGAGAAAGTGATATCAGGATCAAGCGGTGTGCGGATCAATTTGTTTTTCAGGTCTTCCAGACCATTAAAGGGATCATACAACTGACCGTAATCTTTGATCTGCAGGCTCAGTGACATGGCATTGATCGTGAAGTCGCGCCTGCGCTGGTCATCGGAGAATGAGCCGTCTTCCACGATGGGCTTCCGTGAGTTACGCCTGTAGGATTCGCGCCGGGCGCCGACAAATTCAAGTTCCCAATCCCCCACATTGATCATAGCCGTTCCGAAATTCTTGAAATACCTGGCATAAACATCACGTCCAAATGCTTCCGCGATCTTTTTGGCCACCGTTATCCCGCTGCCCAGTACTACAAAATCCACATCTTTCGATTGCCGCTTAAGCAGAAGGTCGCGTACATAGCCGCCGATCACAAACACTTTCACGTTCGTATCGCGGCAAACACGGGACACCGTTGTAAAGATATCGTCCTGTAATTTATCGGCAAAATTCAACATCATGGCAAAAATAACTATTCTTGAGTTGGCCGGACAATGAAAAGGTTTAAAAATAATCGGTTCCCTTCATTCCATCCACGGGGTCCATCCCATCAGGAAAGTTTTTCAGTGCGGTTCTGCTAAATCGAACAAGGTTCAGCTAATCGAAAAGGGATTCTTTAATGACTAATTTACCTAATCTTAATTGCAAATACAAGTAAAATTTTAAAAATGAGTTTAAAAATAATTTTCCACGCTTTCTTTCGTATATTAGTAGGTCAATTTCAGTGTTGTTAACACTTATGATCAATAATGCATTTTAACCCGCTACATAGAACCGGTTATCGAAAAGTGATAAGGTATTTTGTCATCTTTGCATTTTTAGGCATTACTTTTTTCTTTCCTTATCATTCATGTGCACAGGACATCACACAGACCATTCGCGGGGTTGTCGTGGACAAGGATTCACAGATCACGCTTCCGGGCGCCCATCTTGTGATTGCCGGTACTGACCCACCCGTAGGAACGGTCACAGACGCCAACGGTGAGTTTTCTTTTGATAAATTGCCTGTGGGCCGATACAACATCATCGTTTATTACATGGGCTATGAAACGCAAACCGTGCCCAACGTCCTGCTCAATTCGGGAAAGGAAACCGTTTTGAAAATAGAGCTCACCGAATCGGTGGTCAACCTCAATGAAGTCGTTGTTTCGGGAAAGCAGGGTAAAGAACAATCCATCAACAAAATGGCCACCGTAAGTGTCATGAAACTCAATGTTGAAGAAATCGAACATTACGCAGGCACTTTTAACGATGCAGCCCGGACGGTTTCATCTTTTGCCGGCGTGGCCACCAGCCCTTCCGGTACCAACGACATCATCATCAGGGGTAATTCACCCAGGGGCATGGCATGGCGGCTTGAGGGGATTGACATTCCCAATCCCAACCATTTTGCAGAGGAGGGCTCCTCAAGCGGAGGACTTAGTATCCTTAACGGTGCTGTGCTCGATAATTCCGATTTTTTTACCGGCGCCTTCCCTGCCGAATACGGAAATGCTTATTCGGGTGTGTTTGATATGTCTCTGCGCGACGGCAACAATCAAACAAGGGAGTATTCTTTACAGACCGGTTTCCTTGGTCTTGACTTTACGCTGGAAGGGCCGTTCAGCAAGAAAACCCCTTCTTCCTATCTTTTCAATTACCGGTTTTCCACCTTAACTTTGTTCAGGACACTTGGGATCAGGCTTGTCGGCGATGCCATCCCTTCGTTTCAGGATTTGACTTTTAAAATCAAGGTGCCGACTGAACGCTCGGGGACTTTTTCAGTTTTCGGTATCGGCGGCATGAGTAAAGTGTCAGAAGAAGAAACCCATTTCAAAGATGATTATACCACCGGCATGTGGGTACTGGGAGCCAGGAACATTTATTTCATCAATAAAAAGACATACCTGACAAGCATCATCGCTTATACGGGGTCGGTGAACAAATGGGATTATAAAACGTTGGATACAAACAATGATTTCACTTCAAAGGCCGTTGACAATTTCACCTATCAAACACCAAGGATTTCCCTGAACATCAATCATAAGTTCAATGCAAAAAATGTCCTGAAAACAGGCGTTGATATTACTTTTTCGCGTTATGACCTGCTGTCGGACCGTTACGACTATGAAGCTGACAAACTGGTGACCCGGGTTTACCAGACGGGTTCCACTACACTGATACAGGCGTGGATAAACTGGAAACACCGTTTTAATGAGAAATTAACGCTGATCAGCGGGTTGCACAGCATGTACCTTTTACTGAACGGAAATTACACGATAGAGCCCCGTTTGGGCATGAGATGGCAGTTCAGGCCATCACAGTCATTGAATCTCGGGTTCGGAATGCACAGCAGGATGGAATCGTTGTCAACCTATTTTGCACGGCAGACTATGGCTGACGGGATAACTGTTATGCCCAACAAGGATCTGGATTTTACAAAAGCCGTCCATTTTGTGGTGGGATATGATAACCTGCTTCTTGAAAATCTGTATTTTAAAGTGGAGATGTACTATCAGTATCTGTTTAATGTCCCTGTTGAAAACAGCGACACAAGCAGCTTTTCCATATTGAACTACAGCTTTGGCTATCCCGACAGGGCGCTTGTGAACAAAGGGACCGGCAGAAATGTCGGAATGGAGTTGACCGTTGAGAAGTATTTCTCACAAAACTATTATTTCCTGATCACTACCTCCCTCTTCGACTCCAGATACAAAGCCCTGGACGGCATTGAAAGGAATACCCGTTACAACAGCAATTATATCCTCAACGTTTTGGGCGGGAAAGATTTCATCATCGGCAAAGGGCATAGAAAACGGACTTTGAGTTTCAATGTAAGAGGAACATGGGCCGGCGGACAAGGGGACTAACCGATGTATGCGAACAAAACCAAAGAAGAGGA
>CAZMOS010000217.1:0-3449 GCA_964567945.1 uncultured Lentimicrobiaceae bacterium | reverse complement strand
GAACATACATAAATCTTATGGGAAACTGGAAGTTCTGAAAGGGATTGACCTGTCGGTTGAAAAAGGGGAGATCGTTTCCATCGTGGGAGCTTCGGGCGCCGGAAAGTCCACTTTGCTGCATGTTTTGGGAACGATAGAAAAAGCGGATAAGGGAAAAGTGAAAATCCGGAACGTTGACATTACATCGTTAAACGATAAAGCGCTTTCAGGGTTCAGAAACAAAAATATCGGATTTGTCTTTCAGTTTCATCATTTGCTGCCTGAATTTACAGCGCTGGAAAATATCTGCATTCCGCAATTCATTGCCGGAAAAACCAAAAAAGAAGCCGAGGAAAAAGCTTTTTTTCTGCTTGACCTGTTGTCGCTGATTGACAGGGCGGAGCACAAGCCCTCGGAACTGTCAGGTGGCGAACAGCAGCGTGTGGCCATTGCCCGTGCCCTGATCAACGAACCGGCTGTCGTTTTTGCCGATGAACCCAGCGGTAATCTGGATTCCCAAAATTCGCAGGTGCTTCACAAAATGTTTTTTGACTTGCGCGGCAAGCTGGGGCAGACATTTATTATTGCAACGCACAACAAAGAGCTGGCCGGTATGGCCGACAGAAGAATGATCATAAAAGACGGCGTGATCAACCCGGAAAATAATAAACCTGTTTAATCGTTAATACCTTGATTAGTTAAAGATATATGCATCACCGATATAGTCAAAAACCACTATTAGTCAAAATAGTCCTGATATTATCCTTTGTGTTGTTTTATTTCATGGCCCCGGCGCAGCAAAAGTCTGCAACTTACGAGGAGGCCATAAAAAAAGCGGATAGTTATCTTCAGCAAAATCAATTGCTGAATGCCAAGGCATATTACCAGATGGCTCTGAAGATAAAGCCCGGGGATACTTATGCTGCAAAGCAGATACAGGAGGTGGTCAAAAAAATGAAAGCCTCTCAGGCCAGGGAAGAAAAATATTACGACATCATTGACCTTGCTGATGTGTTTTTTGATGAACAGGCCTATGACAAAGCACTGGCTCAATACCGGAAAGCACTCGGTATAATCCCCGGGGATGCCTATGCACAGGATCAGATCGCTAAAATTCAAAGAAAAAAAGCCGAACAGAAAGATAAAATTATCAGTTATAACCTGGCTATGCAGGAAGGTGCACGCCTGATAGCAAAGGACAAATACGACAGCGCCGTTATCGTGTACCGCGAAGCCCAGCGGCTGTTGCCCGACCGTAAAGAACCGGCCGAAAAAATCGCTATGGTAAAGGAGATGAAATCGGGCTACGAGAAAAAGATCGGGATGTTCAGGGAAGCTGTGGAAAAAGGTGACCGGTATCTGTTGATCGAAGATTATGTTACGGCCTTGTCATTTTACCAGAAAGCCCATTTTATTTTTCCGGGTAATAAAACGGTCAACAAGAAGATAAAAGATATTGAAGGCCTGGCCGAAAAACAACTCAAATACAACGGGCTGATCGAAAAGGCCGATAACCTGTATATCAGCAAGGATTTTATTGCAGCACGTGCAAAATACAAAGAAGCATCGAAAGCCTGGCCCGAGAATAATTATCCGAAGGACATGATGCAGAAGATTGATGACCTGCTGGCCGATCAACGCAAAAACCTGGACAGGAATTACAAACGTTACATCCGGTCGGCTGACAGTTTGTATAGTATCGAGGAGTATGAACTGGCAAGGGGCGATTACAACATGGCGCTCACGTTAAAACCGGATGAAAAATATCCGCAATCCCGGTTAAAGGACATAGAAAATTATTATGCCGAACAGCAAAAGAAATTTGAAGCCGATTACAACAATATGATCGCAAAAGCCGACAAGCTGTTCAATGAGAAAAAATATGAAGACGCCAGAGTGCAGTATAATATGGCCCTGAAGATCAACCCCGATGACGGGTATCCCAAACAAAAACTGGACGAGATCAAAAAACAGGAGGAACTCATCGCAGCGGCAGCACAGCAGGATTCGGCATACAATGCCGTTGTGGCTGATGCCGACCGGCTCTATTCTGCCGGCCATTACGACCTGGCCATTAAAAAATATACCGAAGCCCAGGCCATTAAATCAATGGACAATTATCCGCAGCAACAAATTGATCAGATCAGGCAGTATCTCGCCAACGCTGAAAAACAACGTGAAATTGATGAAAAATTTGCACAGGCTGTTTTGCTGGCAGGGCGCTTATTCAAAGAGGACAAGCTTGATGAAGCCAAAAAAGCCTATCAGAGTGCGCTGGAAATGAAACCCGGCGATCCGTTGCCGCAAAAGGAGATCGCCCGCATTGACAGTGTGGTTCAGACCCGGATCAAACAACAGGAAATTGAAAAACAATACAAAGCTTTGATCGCACAGGCCGACTCGCTTGTTGAGTTGAAAGAATATGCGCAGGCCATCGCGCTTTACAGCCAGGCGCTGGAGGTTAACCCCAAAGGACAGGAAGCGGATGAAAAACGGCTGAAAGCCCGTACCATGAAAGTCAATTATGAAAAAGCCCTTGCCCTGGAAGCGGAATACAAAAAACTGATCGAAGAAGGGGATAAGTTACTTAAAGAAGAGAATTATGAACTGGCAAAAGTAAATTATGAAAAAGCCCTTAACCTGAAAAGCGCTCAGGCATATCCCCGGAAACAAATTGCCAATATCAATACCGTCCTGGAAAAACTGGAAGCTGAGAAAGAACAAAGATTTCAGGAAGCCGTTTCCAAAGCAGACAACCTGTTTGATGCAGGCGACTACAACGAAGCAGCCCGGCAATACAAGGTGGCAACCAGCATAAAACCCGGTGATGACTATCCTTCGCGCCGCCTTGCCGAGTGCAATACCAAGATCGAAGAAGAGCTGAGGAAGGCTAAGGCCAAATACGATATCACCATTGCCGACGGAGACAAACTGTATGCAGCGAGGATATATGATAAAGCCATTCTTGCTTATAAAAAAGCGGAAGACCTGATGCCCGATGAAAGCTATGCCCGCGAAATGATCAGTAAGATAACGCGGTACATTGAAGAAAATGCAATTGTTGACGTGGTGAAACAGGTCGTTCAGATCAAAGACGGTTCAACGGAAAAATTTGATTTTAAACCCATTCCGGTAAAATTCAGGAAAACGAATTATGTGCTGATCAAAGCCAAAAACCTGGGTGATAAACCGTTTAAGATCATTTTCAGCTACGGGAGCGACAAGGGGAAAAACGGCGGTTTTGTGGTGCCGGTGCCCGCTAACGGCGAATACAATGACTTCATCATCCGTGTGGGCAATCAGTACAAGTGGTTCTCCGATGACAACAACTGGATTTCCATCCTGCCCGAGCGGGGAGACATCGAAATCAAACTGGTGAGGATATCCACTGCAGAATAAACTTCCCCGGCTTAATTTGAATGTTTTAAAAAGGGCATTATCGGGAAAAAGGTAAACACCAATATCTGGTA
>CAZMOS010000216.1:0-3583 GCA_964567945.1 uncultured Lentimicrobiaceae bacterium | reverse complement strand
TAAGCGGTTTATCCAAAGGAACCTATATATTGCATGTAGAAACAGACAAAGGAACTTACTCGACAAAAGTTGTTAAATTGTAGTAAACAAACCATACCGGCGACTGAAGTCGTCGGTATTTCAAAGATTCCTCGGGTGATAATTCAAAATCGCCCTTCGCAGGTCTTCCTGATTCAAATGTGTATAAATTTCGGTGGTGGTGATGGAGACGTGTCCCAGCAATTGCTGCACGGCCCGCAGGTCGGCGCCGTTCTGTACCAGGTGTGTTGCAAAAGAATGACGAAAGGTATGCGGGCTTATCTTTTTGCCGATACCTGCTTTTTCGGCCTGTCTTCTTATGATGATAAAGATCATCTGACGGGTTAAAGATCCACCGCGTTTACTTAAAAACAGGATATCTTTCGCTTTTTTTTGTGGGCTTTGGTGAATCCTTACCCGGTCTTTGTAAATGTTGACCTGCTTACGGGCTGCATCGCCAACGGGAATCAGCCGCTGCTTGTTTCCTTTTCCGGTCACGACGATAAGACCTTCATTAAAATGCAGATCCGATATGCGAAGGCCGATAAGTTCGGAAACCCGCAAACCACATCCGTACATTACTTCCAGAATGGCTTTATTGCGCTCACCTTCAGGTTTGGAAAGGTCAACGGAGTCAATGATGCTGGTGACTTCGTCCGTTGTGAGCACCTCCGGCAGTTTTCTTCCCAGCCTGGGTGCTTCCAGATGTTCGGAAGGATTTGACTCCACGACTTTTTCGAGTAAAAGGAACCTGTAAAAAGATTTTATACCGGAAATGATCCGCGCCTGCGATACCGGACCCAGCTTCATTTTGTTGATGAATGCGAGAAAATCCCGTAAGTCTTCCAAATCAATATCCCGGATGATTTTCCCGCTCTCCGTTTCATTAAAGTAACGAAAAAGCAAATCCACATCATGGAGATAAGCATCTATCGTGTTGGACGACAGTCCCCTTTCAAGCTTTAAATATTGTCGGAAACCGTTTTTATAAGATTGACTGAGCAAAGCTGTTTGAATTTGTTTTCAAAGATAACGATTACCCATAAATCCTGTTTGCACGATGTGTTTGTAATTTCTGCTATCAATATTTAGGAATAATAGAGATAAAATGTATTTTTGTAATCCATCGCAACCCAATTTGATAATTCATTAAAATCTAAAAAATTAATAAATATGGTTGATTTTTCACTCACCCCCGAACAAGTTGAATTAAGGGAGAAATACAAAGATTTTGCCGACAGGCTAATGCGTCCCAATGCAAGAAAATATGATACCCTGGCCGAATTTCCATGGGATATTGTTAAGCAGGCTTATAAAGAAGGACTGATGAACGGCCCCATGGCCCCTGAATATGGCGGACAGGGGCACACAATATTTGAAAGTGCCATTGCATCGGAAGAGCTGGGCGCCGGATGTGTTGGGATAGGTATCTGCATGGATGCAAACACCCTGGCACTGACGCCGCTTTATCTGGGTGCCTCTGATGAACAGAAAAAGAAATTCTTCAGTTGGATTGTTGAGAAGCAAGGAGTTGCCGCCTATGCCCTTACAGAGCCCAATGCGGGTTCGGATGTTGCCGGGATCAAATCATCAGCCATTCTTCACGGCGATAAATACATTCTGAATGGCCATAAGCGTTACATCACGAATGGCGCTGTTTCCACATTCATCACTGTTTTTGCCCTCACCAATCCTGAAAAAGGTGCCAGAAGCCTGACTGCATTTGTTGTACCTACCGACTCACCCGGTGTGGAGATCGTGAGCAACCTGCAAAAGATGGGGCAGCGTGCATCGGTTCAAACCGAGTTCAAATTCCATGATGTGGAAGTGCCGGCTGAGAACAGGATAGGGCAGGAGGGACATGGTTTTCTGCTGGCTATGAAAACTTTTGAACGGACACGTACCGGTGTGGCAGCCCTGAGTATCGGAAATGCACGTGAAGCTTATGAAACTTCCAAAGAATGGGCAAAAAACCGTATCCAGTTCGGTAAACCCATTACGGTGAATCAGGGTGTAAGTTTTATGCTGGCTGATATGGCCACCGAAATAGAAGCTGCCCGTCTTTTGACATGGCATGCTGGCTGGGCTTATGATAACAAACAAAAATCAGCCAATCAGTTGTCTGCCATGGCAAAAATGTATGCCTCCGATGTGGCTATGAAAGTCACAACAGATGCCGTTCAGGTCATGGCCGGTGAAGGTTATTCCCAGGATTATCTCGTTGAGAAAATGATGCGTGATGCCAAGCTTTGTCAGATATATGAAGGAACCAACCAGATCCAAAGACTGGTTATCAGCAAAAACATTCTGAAATAGGTTAACGAAAAACCTGAAAACAGGCTTTGGTAGTATTAATCATACCACCAGGCGGAAAATGGGAAGAAATATTCAAAAGAAGAGTTCCTGACATTTGCCCTTCACCTGAATATTCGTTTTATGATCGTTTCACCGGAAATGCTTTCCAAAAACAAGATGTATCCCTGGCTGAATGAAGAATTCAAAGATGTGGCTAACCAACAACGTTTTCTTAAGCTGATAATTACACAAAATCCGGTCGGGCTGATCCGGGAGAAGTGATTCATTCTCTCTTTTACCCCATTTTAAGCGTCCACCTTAAACATAATTTTATCTACAACAGAAAAAGGTAATTTTAATTTGCATCTGTTTCGGGTATCAAACATAAGGAATCAAATCCCGGATATCAAGACGACTGGCAGGTTAAGTAATGAACTGGGATATGAACCGGGAATTAAACTCATTTATCCCGATACGTTACGCTATCAGGATTCGTTCAACTTACCCCGAATAATTCGGGGTCAATGCACTTCGTTTTGAACATTGAGTTTCACGAATAACAGAAAACTGAAAATCCGTTAACTTTGTCCATGCTGTAATTTGAATACTGTTATTAATTTTATTTGATCAGTCATGTCGAGAGAAGATATCGTAATTACACTTTTTACTATCGTTTACGGACTTATGTTAACTGATTTGTTTTTTAGCTTTCATAAACTTATTCGGGCAAGAAAAAAGATAAAGTGGCATTGGCTGCCACTATTAGCTGCCTGGTACCTGTTTTTAATAATATTAAAAAATTGGTGGGATTTGATAGCGGTGCAGGATAGTGCTGGTTCAATGAATATATTTTTCTTCATAGCATACGGACATTTGCTGTTTTTACTATTCTTACTGGTATCTACTGCCTTACCTGATGCCGTTGAAAAAACCGGGATTAATTTAAAAAACTATTATTTTAATAATCACAGGTATTTTTGGGGATTAATGACCTCGGTTGTGTTCCTTTCAGTTTCAATAACTTTTTTTAAAAGAATTGGTAATTTAGGTCAGATTAATCTTTATCATATTATGCTGATTGGTATTTATCTGGGATTTTTATTTGTTCTTACAATCAGCAAAAAATATTGGGTCCATTCGGTTCTTGTCGTATTATTTGTTATCGTAACGATAATCGAAATATATTTTAAATGATTTTTTTCTGTTTTACTCCATAACATTTCCTGTAATTTTCCCTTATTCAATCTTCGCTGCCTGCACATGCATCCAG
>CAZMOS010000215.1:0-3636 GCA_964567945.1 uncultured Lentimicrobiaceae bacterium | reverse complement strand
AACCAGTTCGGTAACATATTTTATTACAGCCTGATTCCGTGCAACTCCGCCCGTAAATGTAAATTCATTTCTCACCCCTCCCGAGCGTGCCAGTAACGACATGGCCCTCATAACGATCGCTTTATGAAGCCCTGCCAGGATATCAGACCGTTGCTGGCCCACATTGAGCAATTCCCTGATCTCGGCGCCGGCAAAAACGGTACAGGTAGAACAAATATTCACCTCATGTTTTGCTTCGATCGCCAGAGGTCCCAGTTCATTAAGCGAAATGCTGAATTCATCGGCAATGTATCCCAGGTACCTTCCGCATCCTGCCGCACAACGGTCGTTCATGTGGAAACTGGTGACCAGCCCGTGACTGTCAACCTGGATGGCTTTGGTATCCTGTCCGCCGATATCCAGGACAGTCCTGGTGTTCGGGAAAAAGGCATGCGCCCCGAAAGCATGGCAGAGAATTTCAGATTTAATGGATTTTTCAGGAAAAGGAAGCAGCGCCCTGCCATAACCTGTCCCGACCATGTTGGCTATTTGAATGTCCAGGTTGGCAATGAATGAAATATGTTCCTTAATAGAATCATGTAATTTTTTGTAATTGCCTTTCAGCAGGTTGAGTTCAACATCAAAATCAACAGCCGGGTTTTCCGAATAGGTTTCTTCGATGTTTTCGTATTTTCCGTCCAACAGCTCAAGCGACTCATAAATAAGCTCTTTAAAATCATATTCCGTTAATTCATTTTCAACAGGTGTGATGCTTTTGTCATAAACCAGGATAAGTGAATCGAAATACTCTTTGTCTAATTTTGCAACTTCTTTGTTGTAGTGCTCGCTGACAATGTCTCGGAAAAACTGATTCTTTGTCCCTACACCCGAGTACAAATAACTGTGCTTGATCACCGGTTCGATCTTTTCAACGATTCCCTCAACAAACCCCAGTATCTTTTCCCGTTTTTCTCCTTTAAACGTTGTGTTGATGGTTTCCTTAAACTGCATATCCAGCTTATCGAGCCGTCTTTTAAACTGCAAATACTTAAAAGCAGATTCCACATCGGCAATGTATTTTGCATATTCATATTTTGTTTCGATTTCTGCTTTCAGCTTTTGTTTTAAAATAGTAAAACGGGCATCGTACAAGGCTTCCAGGCGGGCAATTTCGGTGGCCACAATATAATTGGCCCGGGTGTTGGTAATCCCTTTACCAATAATATTATCCTTTTCATCAATAATTACCGCCTTTGAAGTTGTGGAACCGAGGTCAATTCCCAAATAATATTTTTTCATACATAGTAAATTAACAAAATGCCTTTAATATTTCATGATTATTTTTCGTTGATCAAGCATCTGAAAAAATGACTCTAATCTGTTTTTAATATTCGAATAGGAAAAATACCTGGGGTCAACAAGGTCTGATTCGATAAGCCCGACAGGAATTTCAAGTTTTCTTTCAAGTTCTTTCATGATCATCAGTTGCCCTGCCGAAAAAGAGTTGCAGCTTTTGATTGAGTTGACCAGGAATCCGTCAGCCTTATAATCGGTAATACATTGAGAAAGCAGGTCAATACGTTGTTCAAGATTTAAATTGGTATAACAGTTCATGCAATAATCGGCAAGGCTGTCTAGGGGTTTTTCAGGATCAACGCGGAATCCCAGGTCATAAACGCCGCCGACTTTTGTGTAAGATGAAGCAACGATAACGGCACCGAAATCATAAAACAGTTTCCAGAATTCCCTGAAATGCGTCCAGTTCGGAGGCCCTTCCACGACGAGTCTGAAGCGTTCTTCTTCCATTTCCCCTTCCGGGGTAATCGGGCCCAGCCCCTGACGCACCCGTTCCATGATTTCGCTGTACAACTCTTCGTAATAGTTGACCGCTTCGGGTGTACCCCTGAAACCGCTATTGATGGGGCCAATGTAATAAACACCTGCAAAATAAGCATCTATGGGTGAGGGAACATTTTTGGTCGTATCAAAAATCCGCAAGATGGCATCTTCCACTTTGGAGGAGTTCCGCAGGATATTTTTTAATTTTTCCTCATCATATTTCACGCCCGATACCTGTTCCATTTTCGGGATCACCTCTTCCCTGAGTTGTTTCACCATGTATTGGGTCATTTCAGGGGTGATCCTTTTATTTTCCTGGTAAGGCGTGTGAAGCATGGCTACGGGAACACCGGGATAAAGCCTTTTCAGGTTTTCGAACCATTTCATAAAAGTAAAGCAGCCTGTGTAGCTCAGAAGCAGCAAGTCGGGTGGCGGGATTTTTTCACCCGTAGGCCCTATGTTGCCGTTGATCATCATGCCGATATCGCATTTCACATAGGTGCACACATCTTCGGAATGTCCTATTTTTTCAGCATCCTGAATAAATTTGTCCGATTTCTTTCGCATACCCGATTGCAGGGCATTTATTTCAGGATATACCGGCAGCATGCCAAAGGCGAGGATGAGTTCTGAAATATTTCCCGGCACAAAAGTGTAAACAACTTTTTTTCCTGTCTCTTTCGCGGTGCTTAATTCCCTGAAATGGTTTGCGATCATCTCTTTCTGGATGATCATGCTTTTTTCTTTGACAACTTTTGAAGACATAAACTTTTGACTATTTGAGGTTGACCATATCCCCTTCCCACAATTTAATTGAGTCGGAAAAGGTGCCAACCTGTTCTTTGATTACTTTAAACTGACCGGTATTTTCACTGAATAAAAAACTGACATAACGGATGTCGTTATTATGACACGCGGATTGAAGTATCGGGTGATCGAGCAAGGCAGGATCGCAAAAGCTGGGCGCGGCAAATATGATCCCGTCCGCTTTGCTTTCTTTGAACAATTTTGTCATGCGGACTTCTTTCGGATTGTCCACATCATAAACGGTAGATGAAAAAGTACTTTTATTCAGATAGGCATCCACAATAGCACCCAAAGGGTCCGAAGTATCCGTTTCCACTTCACCCTGTATCCACTTTGATCCAAGCAAAAAATCATCTTCAACAATATAGCAACCCGCCTGTTCAATGGTTTTTATCAGACTTAACGGAGGCTGCTCGCAAAAAGCGCCGATCACCATAACACGTATCTTGTCCATGGGTTCCCCCTCCGCTAATCCCAATAATTCTATTGCCTTTTCGAGTATTTCATTATGCTCTTCCACGGGTATAACATAACCAGCCCGGACAATTGAATATACATCAGCAGCGGATATTTTCCAGGGCGATTTTTTTCGGAGCTGATATAAAGAATTAATTAATGTCCTGTTCTTATTGTATAACTGAATGCTTTCATTCAGTTTTTCCGGTGAAAACTCAACATTGTTTATTTCGGAGATTCTGCCTGCAATGTCCGTCAATTCATATTTTAAAAAATCCCCGCCAATGTGTTTTTGAAAGTTTTGCGGGAAGTCCATATACTTGACAAATTTTCCTTTGCCCAGAATGCGGAACATGCCCGAAAGATTCCTTATCACGTCACATATTGAAGGAAATAAAAAACCGTCAAACTGATCAAAATGACCGTCCAGCGCCAGCTCAATAATTCCACGCGGCATGTGGCATATATAAGACTGATAATAGGCATCCCCGCGGATGATCTGTTTTTTATCGCCACCACCTAAAATGCCAACGGCCAGCCCGTTCATTGCATGAA
>CAZMOS010000214.1:0-3647 GCA_964567945.1 uncultured Lentimicrobiaceae bacterium | reverse complement strand
ATTTTAACACCGGATCATATCAGTGGGTCGGATATAGTCTTGTGATTTGTATAGCCGCTTTGATATCAGGTGAATTTTCGGGTTCGCAATAGGCAATGTGCTCAAAATCACAATATCTGCCAATGGTTTCCATCATGGCTTTGTATTCGTTTACTTTCCAGTCGGCGTAGCCCAGCAGTTCATCAAAGTCAATAATAGTCCCCTTTTTAAGATAAGGGAGTGTATGTTCCAGAATATATTTTGTCGGTTCATACACACCGAAATCAAGGTGCATGTAAGCAATGCTTTTGTCTCTCAGCTTCAGGTTGTCCATAAATGTGGCAAAAGTTTCTTCCACCATACCTTTTACAAGGTTTACATTGGGCAATACAACAGGCTTGATACCTTTCAGGTTGGGTTTAGTGCTGTCGGGCCCGGAGCGGCCCGTGTTGTGAGGCCTGCCCATAAAAGAGTCAAAGCCGTAAATTCTCCGGCGGTCGCCCTTTTTGTTTAATTGTTCGGCCAGATAATTGATGCTTCGCCCTTTGTAAACGCCGAACTCAAACAGTAGTCCACGTGCCGGTATCCGGCTTATCAGGTCATTCCAGTATTCCTGCTCCTGGTTGTATAAACAACCCGGTGTCATGTGTTCCCAGATATATTCAGCACTTTTCATCCGTGCAATCCTCTCAACCTGGTGGAATGTGCTGTCAGACTCCAATTCGCGTTTGGTCAATTTGTTAACGCGCTTGAAGAAGCTGTTCAACTGCTTGGTCATATTCAAATACTTGGCCATAGATCATTTATCCTTTACATGTTTTTGGTTCGGTGTAGAGGCGAAAAATTTTAAAAACAAATCCTTATACGCTAAAAGCTCATTTTAGGTTATCTTTTTTTAATGCCGGACAACCATTTTTTTAACAACCCTGTTTCCCGCCTGTTCCAGCAGGATGAAATAAATACCTGATTGCAGGCTGTTAGTTTGAAGTTTGAACGTATTTATCCCTTTGTTTTGATTTTCCGGGGAAACACTTTGGATTCTTTTTCCGGTTATGTCCAGAAGTTGTAAACCGGCCTTACCGTTAAGGGGCAGATAATAGCGAAGCAGAGTATAATTTTTTGCAGGGTTTGGGGATATGGTCAGAGTCAGGGTTTTTGCAGGTTCGGCTTTTTCGTCGTTTGAAAGAATGAGTGATGCCTCTTTCAATACAATTTCGTTGATCCCGTCAAATTCGATGTACATGGGCTGCTTGTTGAATACCCAGGAAAAGTCTTCTTCATTTTCAAGGTTCATAAAATAAAGGGTCGTATCTGAAAGGTCGTCAAAAACCAGGTATATATTCAGTTTCATTGGGAAGAACGGTGCATTCCCCTGTACCTGTGTAGTGGTGAATTTCACCTTCCAGAGGGTGTCGGAGATTTGTTCAAAGCTGTAATAATTTCTATAAACCGGATGATTGGGCTGCTCAAGCCAGGGATCAAAATACCAGTGCAGGTCCTGTCCGGTCTCCTGGCTCATTTTATCAATGAAATCAAGGGTTGTCGTGTTTTTATATTTAAAATTGGCAGTATCGGTGGCGTAACTGTGAAGGGCATTGAAGAAAAGGCTGTCGCCGACAATGTAACGGAACTGGTGAATCACACAGGCTGCCTTAGCGTAAGTGATGGCACCGTTAAACAATGTATCGTTTGTCGGTACATGGGTAGCCCAGCCTGGGTTGTAAACCGGCCAGCCCGGGTTGTTGTTCAGATAATAATTGGCATCATTTTTAATGGAGGCTTTGTAGTTTTGATATCCGCCATAAGATTCATACCAGAATGCTTCAGACCACGTGGCAAAGCCTTCGTTGAGCCACAGGTCGGCCCATGTGCCGGGACTGATCAAATCGCCGAACCATTGATGAGCAAATTCATGGGCTATGAGGCCTTCATACCAGCATCCTTTACAAATTAATGTGAGCGTTTGGTCTTCCATGCCTCCCCAGGGAAATTCGGGTCCTGCCGATGCAAAACCGTTCTTCTCGAAAGCATACTCTCCATATCCCTGCGAAAACCAGTCACACATGCTCATTGCCGAATCGGCCATTCTTTTGACTGATTCCGGGTTTTCTGTAGAATAGTAATACCTGAACGGGATCATGGCGCTGTCGGATGGCCTGGACCAGTAATAAATGTCAAGGTTATAATCCGTTTTGGATGTGATGACCATAAGGTAGGTGGCAATGGGATTATCGCTCCTCCAGTGGTAAGTTAGTGTATCGCCGGAAAATGTTGAATCAATCAGCATTCCGTTAGAGCCAAGGCGCACATCGGAAGGTACTTTTGCCCACAATTCCAGAGCAGCTTTGTCGGACGGTGCATCCCAGCATGGAAACCAGTATCGGGCACGCTGGGGCTCACAGTCAGTAAAAACATAACCGCCACCTGCATAAAATGCATAGTCATCCACATCCTTGTGCTGATAAGTAATTGAAACATCTACGGTATCGCCGGGCTGGTATGTTTTGTCCAGGGTGATGTAAACCGTGTCGTTTTGATGGGTAAACGAAATACCGGCCATGCCCACATTGTTGATCTGTAGCGAGCTGTTTACAGCATTGAGCCGGATACTGTTGAGAGCCGTATCTACCTTGAAATTTACGATCAACTCACCGGAGAAAGAGTGAGGATAAGGCGAGGTATAGTTGTCCATCAGACCAACTTGCATGCTGTATTTCAATACATCAAACGAATGCAGGGGCGTATTGGGGCTTTTGTTGCCAGTTTCCCTTGTGGTCAGATGCATTGCCTTTTGAGAGCAATACCATGCTCCGCTTTCTTCAAATGATTGCGGGGAGGAAACGATGGGTGAAAGCGTTGCCATCAGGAAAAACATGGCGGCAATAACGTTGATTTTTTTCATGATTTCTTTTGTTTTTCAATCGGTCAATAAAAAAGGGAGTTAAAAATACAAATTGTTTTAATCTTCATGGAATGCCAGCATAGGTAATTCAAGCTTAAAAAAGTCTTTTTTGCGTATCTGGTTGCTGAACAGGTTTTTGAAAATGTTGGTTTTGTGGGCAATGAAAGCGATCATGTGGATACTATGCTTCGATGTAAACTCTTTCAGCACTTCATGCTTACTGTCGGTATCGAGGATGATAAAATGGAACTTTTCGTCGGGGTTTTTGTTTTTCAACGCGCTTTTCAATTCATCCATTGCACTTTTGCTTTCTCCTTTTTTATCATTTAACAGAAAATGAACGATAAAAAATTCATTCTTCAAAGGTTTCAGCAGCTTGATCATGTTGTTGATCTGCTGGAAATCAGACTTGCTGAAATTAGTCGCATACATGATATTTCTCAGCTTCACCTTTTTGATTGACTCGGGGACAGCAATCACCGGAACGGGTGCTTTTGACATGATCTTCCCGGCCATGCTTCCTTCAAGAAAACCTTTTTTGCCTTCCCCGCGTGTTCCCATGATGATCAGGTTGGGTTTGATGCGTTCGCAAATGTCCTTGATCTCCCATTCCGGGTCGCCACCTGTAACCATGTGCCTGACATGAATGTTCGTGATCCCTTCTTTTTTCAAAAGGTCTTTGACTTGTCCGGCAAGTTCGATCAGATTCTTTTCTGCCTGTTCCCTCATTTCATTGATAAACTCGGCATTCAGGAACGTGTCGCTG
>CAZMOS010000213.1:0-3719 GCA_964567945.1 uncultured Lentimicrobiaceae bacterium | reverse complement strand
TTTATCAGATGATCATTTCACAAATCGTTGCCGTTTCACTCAACAATGTAATCGGGGTAAACAATGGCCTGCCCTGGGATATGCCTTCGGATATGGCCTGGTTCAAAGCGAAAACCCTGGGGCACCACATCGTGATGGGACGCCGTAATTACGAAACTGAAGGCAAAGCTTTGCCGGGAAGGGTCAATATTGTACTCACGCGTAATGCTGATTACAAAATCCCTGACGGCATCGTGGCACACCGGATTGAGGATGCCATTGACATTGCACGGAAAGCTGGGGAGAGTGAACTGTTCATCGTGGGCGGAGAGCAGATCTACCGGCTGGCGATGCCCTTTACCGACAGGATTTACTTAACAAGGATACACACTGAAATTGAGGGTGACACTTTTTATCCCGAAATGGATGAAAAAGTCTGGAAAGAAATCTCCCGCATATCCAACAAAAAAGACGAGCGGAACCCTTTTGATTATGATTATATAATATTTGAAAGGAAAGATTAAAAAAGATGCTCCCGGCAGCAAATTAAATATCAGTTATTCTGATCCCGGCTTTTATAATTCCATGAAAACGATTTTCCGCATTTTTGTTTTCGCAGAATGCAATATGTTCGTATTTACATTTGCCGTTAAGGGTTTCCTGTAAAGCTTTGTATTCTCCTTCTTTCCATCCCGGAAATCCGACCAATTCGTCAAAGTCAATAATGGTTCCGGGTTTTAAAAACTGAAAAAGATGGCTTAAAACATATTTTGTGGGTGTGTAAACATCAAAATCCATGTGGATATAAGCCAATGATTTTTCCTTTTCATCTGTTTTCTCGAGAAAGGGTAACAATGTATCATTTACCCAGCCCTTGATCAATTTCACATTGGGCAACACTTCAGGTAATTTTCCGGAAGTGCTGAAAGTTCCGCGGGTAAGCGATGTACCGCCCCAGTCTTCCGATAAACCTTCAAACGAATCGAATCCGTATATTGTCCGTTGATCTTTATTGTTTTTTAATTGTTCTGCCAGATAGTTGATACTATTCCCTTTGTACACGCCGAACTCAAGTAACAAACCTGTTTTGGGTACATTGGAGATAAGAAATGACCAATATGATTCAACCGAATCAAATAAAACAGCTTTTGCAATGTGATTGTAAACATATACCGCACTTTCTTTAAGTGCAATTTTTTTAACTTCCGCAATGGTTTTATTATGCTCATTCAATTCGGTTTCAGTAAACTCATCCAGTTGTTTCAGAATCTTTTTAACAGATTTCAATTTTCCTTCGAACATAATGTATTAATTTATTAGCCAATACTTTATCATCTCACTCCATCTTCCCTTCTTATCCATTTAGCTTTTTGAGGTTTTCAAATATACAATATTTGGTATATTTTGTTGGTCGCTTACGGGTTTATTATAAATGAAAACATTTGATTTTCAAAATCAGGAGGAACCGGATTGAGGTAAAAAATCAGTTGCGAACGTTGCACCACCGCGTGAAATCAAAAAGCGCTTTCCTCATCTTCTCCGAACCATTATTTATTAGCTTTGCCGCCATGATCAATTACAACCTGCATCAGCATTCCCTGTTTTCCGATGGCAGGGATATCCCGGAAAAATATGTGAAAAAGGCCCTTGATCTGGGTTTTGCCGCGCTGGGCTTTTCCGAACATTCTCCGCTCCCTTTTTCCAATCCGTTTTCTTTAAAGGAAGGACAGGTTGAGAACTATGTTCAAACCATTGAAGAACTAAAAGAAAAATATCAGAATCATCTCTCTGTTTACCGTTCTCTTGAAATGGACTATATCCCCGGGATTTCAGAGGGTTTCGATCATTGGCAGAAACGGTGTAAAACGGAATACCTGATCGGATCGGTTCATCTGGTCAGGCCGGAAGGTTATGATGAGCTCTGGTTTACCGATGGCCCCGATTACAAGGTTTACGACCGGGGTATTGAAGATTTCTTCGGGGGTGATATCCGGAAAGCGGTCAAGGCATTTTATCATCAAACCAACCGGATGATCGAAACCCAACAGTTTGAGATCATCGGACATTTTGATAAGATCAAAATGCACAACCGCAACCGGTTTTTCAGCGATGATGACAAATGGTACCGTGACTTGGTAAACGAAACCGTTGAATTGATCAAACAAAATGATTTGATCGTTGAGATCAATACACGGGGTTTGTATAAAAAACGGTCGGACACCCTTTTTCCTGACGGTTATGCACTTCATCAGGTAAAAAAAATGGATATTCCCGTCCTTATCTCCTCTGATGCCCACCTGCCTTCTGAAATCAATTTACTTTTCGATTATACCGTGGAACGGTTGGTGGACCTGGGCTTTCAGGAGGTCATGTTTTTTGAGAGCGGAAAATGGTTTGAAAAGCCACTGTCTTAAATCTTTCCAGGGAAAATATTTTCCTGCAAATTATTATCTGAAAAAATATTAATTTTGTTCACCTGTTAACCAATCATTCCAAATTAAATCGAAAATCATGAGAAAGTATTTTTTTATTTTAACAATGCTTGCGATATTCTTTTCAGGTTGTACCGGAAATCAGAAAAAAGAAAAGGCTTCAAAAAAATCAGAAACCATCTCGAAAGCTGAAAAAGATCTTTTGGCTGAATCGCAAACTTTTTTCAAAGTATTGCCAACCAAAGCCGTTAACCCGGAAAATCCGGTTACGGATGCAAAAGTTAAACTGGGTAAGATGCTGTATTATGACAGCCGGCTTTCCATGAACCAAACCCAGAGTTGTAACACTTGTCATAACCTGTCAACTTATGGTGTGGACCATTTGCCCACTTCACCGGGAGATAACGGCAAACCGGGCGACAGGAATTCTCCGACGGTATTGAACGCTGCATTAAAAACCGCACAATTTTGGGATGGCCGCAATAAAGATGTGGAAGAGCAGGCAGGAGGGCCTATCCTGAACCCGGCAGAGATGGCTATTCCAAATGAACAATTTTTAATTGACAGGCTTAAAAAAGTGAAAATATACCCGGAAATGTTTGCAGCCGCTTTTCCCAAAGAAAAAGACCCTGTTAATTTTAAAAACATACGTTATTCCATAGCTGCATTTGAAAGGACACTCCTCACACCTTCCCGGTTCGACGATTATCTGAATAATGATGTAAATGCTTTGAATGATCAGGAGAAAAAAGGGTTGAAGACATTTATTGACGTGGGTTGTATTGCCTGCCACACGGGCAGCTTGTTGGGAGGTAATATGATGCAGCAGTTTCCTCTTTACGGCGAATATGATGATTATATCCACAGCGAAAACGAGGATTACGGAAAATTTGAAGAAACCGGGAATGAAGCGGACAAATTCATGTTTTTCGTTCCACAGCTTCGAAATGTGGAAAAAACAGGGCCCTATTTCCACAGTGGCAGCGTGACCGATCTTAAAGAAGCAGTAAAAATAATGGGGAAAGCCCAGTTAGATGAAAATCTGACCGATGAACAGGTAAACAACATTGTTGCCTTTTTGAAAACTTTAACGGGTAATGTGCCGGCCGAATGGATGCAACCGCCCGCTGAACTGAAATAATAGTGGGGTTAGGGGAATTATTGAAATTGCGGTTTTGCGGCAGAAACGTATTTTGCAGGCAGCCCCGGTATTTTTTTTTGACGCAGATTTTCGCAGATTTATTATGATCTCCGGGAGACTGCCGAGTGTTGCCCTGTTGCTCACTTCGTTCGATTGGGATGCTCCGC
>CAZMOS010000212.1:0-3872 GCA_964567945.1 uncultured Lentimicrobiaceae bacterium | reverse complement strand
TTTCCGCGCGAGATGGTGGAAGGCGGGGAAGATGATGAGGAGGAAGATGACTTTGAGAATGAACCGCCCGGAAATTACATCGCTGTAATTACTTCTCCCCGTAAGCTGAAACAGGCTGATATTTATCAGATCGAATATCTTTTTAAAACTGTTTTGGATGAAGATGAAAAAATACATAAAGTTTATTTTAAAAATCCCAAAACAATTATTGCCCACTTTTACGGGAAACCTCAGAAAGTCCTGCTGCTTGACGATAAATTGACAGGAGGTATTGCCGTTAGCGAGATATGGGATGATTTGATCAGAGAGACAGACTGACATAATAATTTGAACAGAAATGGCTGGAAGAATATGTTTTTGATGTCTTATCTGCTCAACTGAGGCTGGAAGAAGGATGAATAGTGATTAGTGATTAGTGATTGGTGATTAGTTGGTGCAGGAAGTTAGAAGTTAGGAATCTGGGATTGTGAATAGAGACTGCCGGTTGTTGATTAAAGACCTTCCAGAGTCCGCAGGACCTGGAAGAGTCTTGGGGAAAATCAATGATAGAGAGGCGAATACAGTAAGTGAGAGTCCGCAGGACCTGGAAGAGCCTTGGGGCGTAGGAGTCTATCATCTAACAAAAGTTGATCATTGGTTATTTCAACCTTGAATGGGGGACGTTTTTCTCCACAAATTATTTCTTATTCGATATTCAACATGAAACACTCTTCCTCCAAAGGAGTGTCTTTGGCACAGGAGCTTCGCACTCCGGCAGGTGTTTCACCACGATCCACGCATCTTGTCTCCCCTCCAAAAACCTGTCAGGTCTCCACCGTGCCGGCCATCAGAAACCTGACAGGTTAGCCCCCAATCATCAATCACCAATCACTAATCACTATTTTTAACTTTTTTCTTCCCCAGAATTTCCTCGATCTCCGTATGTTCGATCACCTCTTTTTCAAGCAGCACTTTGGCCATTTTCTCAAGGTGATCCCGTTTTTCCGTCAGCAATTGTTTGGCCCCGGTGTAGCATTTGCGGATGATGCTCCTCACTTCCTCATCAATCATTTTTTCCAGGTATTCCGACCGGCGCTCAATACCCTGCGGATTACCCAGAAATCCGGGACTGGCATTGTTTACCAGAGAGATATTGGGCAGCTTTTCGCTCATCCCGTAAACGGTGATCATATTCTTGGCCAGTTGCGCTACTTTCTCCAAATCGTTGGATGCGCCGGTGGAAATATCCCCGAAAACAATCTCCTCGGCAGCACGGCCACCGAGCAATCCTTTTATTTTGCCCATCAATTCGGTTTTCGACATCAGGTATCGGTCTTCAAGCGGCATTTGCAGCGTGTATCCCAGCGCGCCGATCCCGCGCGGTACGATGGATACTTTCTGCACCTCATCAGCCCCTTCGGTAAAATACCCGACGATGGCGTGCCCCGACTCATGATAAGCCACGATCTTCCGTTCTTTTTCGTTGATCAGCTTGTTTTTCTTTTCCAGTCCGGCGATGACCCGCTCGATGGCTTCCTCAAAATCAGACATTTTTACAGTATCGTGTTTTTTGCGGACAGCCAAAATGGCGGCTTCTTTACATACATTGGCGATCTCGGCACCGGCAAAACCGGGTGTCTGTGTTGCCAGGCGATGCAGGTCAACTTCTTTATCCAGATGAATATTTTTGGTGTGCACTTTAAAAATGGCTTCCCTGCCGTTCAGGTCGGGCTTGTCAACCAGTACCTGCCTGTCGAATCTGCCCGGACGCAATAAGGCAGTATCAAGCACTTCCGGGCGGTTGGTGGCGCCCATAATGATCACCCCGATACTGGCGTCGAAGCCGTCCATCTCGACCAGCAACTGGTTCAGCGTGTTTTCACGTTCATCATAGCCGCCACCATAGGCTGCATTGGAAGCACGGCTTTTTCCGATGGCATCAATCTCGTCAATAAAAATAATACACGGCGCATGGGTTTTGGCTTCCTTGAACAGGTCGCGTACACGGGCAGCGCCTACGCCCACGAACATTTCCACAAAGTCGGAACCACTCAGGCTGAAAAACGGCACGCCGGCTTCACCTGCAACCGCTTTGGCCAGCAAGGTCTTCCCTGTTCCCGGAGGGCCTACAAGCAGCACACCCTTGGGAAGCTTTCCGCCCAGGACAGTGTATTTTTTCGGATTTTTCAAAAAGTCCACCAGCTCTTTCACCTCTTCGACGGCTTCGTCCACGCCGGCCACATCATCAAACTTAACCGGGTTTTCAGGTTTCTCCGCCAGAATTTTGGCTTTGTTTTTACCCACACTCAACATGGGGTTCCCTGCACCCATCTTTTTATAAATGTATCCCCACAATGCCATCAGGAAGATGAGCGGGAAGATCCAGTTCAGGAAAAAGTTTTTCATGGCGTTGGACTGAAACCTGCCCACAACCTGCACGTTGTTTTTCAACAGGCGGCTCAGCAGTTCCGTATCGGTAACACCTGGTAGGCGGCTGACAGTAAACTGCCGCGCTATCTGGTCTTCAATCTTCTTTATCCTCAAACGCCACGGCGCCGAAGGGCCTTTGGTGATAATGTGACCGGCCGTGTCGGATTTTTCATTTTTCAGTTCTCCTACGATTTTGTCAGGTAATATCAGCACCCTTTCCACTTTGCCCGAATCAACCTTCTGAACAAAGCTGTCGTAAGTCAGTATTTGTTTTCCGGTGTTCCCTCCTGAAAAGAACATGCTGTCAATCAGGAATATCATAAAGAATATCCCCAGAAAATAATATATCGAAAACTTATCATTCTTTTTCATAGCCAACTGTTTTTAATGTTCACATACTGCCACATCAAATTTTTTACCAATTGGGAAAAGGTGACAGACCATTGGGACGATCCGGTGCAATATCTCCCTTCATCAGGATTTGGTTGGGAACTGTGCACAGGCAATCCCGAAACCTGCCCTTATGGCTTTTTCTGCGATTGCGACGAAGAATTGCCGGATGACGAACCATCACCATACGTGGAAAATGATGATACAGAACTCCCGTTTTAGGGTGTCGCAAGGTTGAATAGTCTTTTGAAATTACATCAAACGAGTAAAAAAGTTATTAACAGGTAAATTTTGAATTACATAAATGTTTAATTTTAAAGCGTTAACCAAAATTACATTCTGTTAAACAATTATCATCATGCAAGACAGAGCAATAGCAGCCATCGGACAGTGGCAATTGGAAGAAAACAAGGACCTGGAGCCTGTTGATTTGTATATTGAAAATATGTTCCCGGGGAAAGATTGGGAATGATAAAATTAAAATTATGATTAAAACACTTTATAATATTGGCCAACTACTTAAGGATCAGGAGCCGGATTGGTTTAGACCATGGAAAGATCCTTTTGCCCGTAATGACGATTCAGATAAAATTATAATTGTTTTTGAAATAAAAGACAAAAAAATATTTGGTGAACCAACATTTGAAGTTTATAAAAAATCTAATGTTGACAAATATCTTTTTCGGGAAGCAAAATCAAATGCAACTAATATTGTTCCAACTTTTTATTATCAAGTTTATTCTGATAAGGAAAAACAGAAAATAGAAATTGAAAAGAAGATCAAAAAGATAAAAGCATCAATTAAAAATTACAAACACAACTTTATTGAAGAAAATGAGACAGAAAAAATAAAAAAATTACTGTCAGACTTACGATTAGATAGTAAGAAAAGATATATGTTAATATTTAAAATTGAAGGTAAATATTTTGGTGATTTTGAGCAATATAGAAAACTTTTTTATAAGGATGCCTATAAGAATTATTCAAATGCTTCGAGTGCTAAATCTAAAGTTTGTGCTGTGACCTATTCAACTTCCGATGAAGTTTGGGGTAGGATTGATACTCTGGGGTTT
>CAZMOS010000211.1:0-3963 GCA_964567945.1 uncultured Lentimicrobiaceae bacterium | reverse complement strand
TTTCGGTGACCCGATTTACGGTCCCGACAAATTCCTGGAAAAGAAAAATTTTCCGCCCGGGAAACATGGCCAGAAGAGGAAAAGAAGAAAACAATCTGAATATGGTAGTCAGTTGCAGGAAAAACAAAAAGCGAAAGATACTTACGGTATCCTTGAAAAACAATTCCGTAATATATTTAAAAGAGCTTCCAGGAAAAAAGGCATTACCGGCGAAAACCTGCTGAAACTGATTGAAGCACGCCTGGATAATGTTGTTTTCCGCCTGGGTATTGCGCCAACGCGTGCTGCGGCACGACAGTTGGTTTCACACCGTCATATTACCGTGAACGGAAAAATCGTAAACATTCCTTCTTATATTTTACGCGAAGGAGATTTGGTTGGTGTCAGGGAAAAATCAAAAAGTCTGGCAGCTATTACTGATTCTTTGCACAGCGGAAGAAAAAGTTTTTCGTGGCTTGAATGGGATGAAGAAAAAATGCAGGGAAAACTCCTGAATTACCCTCCCCGGGAAGAAATTCCCGAGAACATCAAAGAACAACTAATTGTTGAGTTATACTCCAAGTAAGTATTTTAGTAAAAAAAACACGTATTCTAAAAAGAACAAAATATTATTATGGCAATATTAGCATTTCAGAAGCCCGATAAAGTAATCATGAACGAAGCTGATGATTTTCACGGCTCGTTCGAATTTCGTCCGTTGGAACCCGGATTTGGTATGACCATTGGCAATGCATTGCGCAGGATACTTTTATCCTCGTTGGAGGGGTTTGCCATTACTAATGTCAGAATAAATGGCGTGGTTCATGAATTTTCTACAATACCAGGTGTACTTGAAGATGTAACCGAGATTGTCCTGAACCTGAAGAAGATTCGCTTTAAACAGCAAATTCAGAATGAAACAAGCGAAAAGGTCAATATCGTGATCGGTGACCAGGAAGTCTTTAAAGCCGGTGATATCAACAAATTCCTTTCGGTTTTCCAGGTACTGAATCCGGATGAGGTGATCTGTCACCTCGATCCGTCTATTAAATTGAGCATGGAACTGACAGTTTCCAAAGGACGTGGTTATGTTCCTGCCGAGGAAAATAAAGATCCCAATGCCCCTGTCGGAACGATCGCGATCGATTCGATCCACACACCCATTATTAATGTGAAATTTCATATCGAGAACTATCGTGTGGAGCAAAAAACAGACTATGAAAAACTGGTTATTGATATCAAAACAGACGGATCAATACACCCGAAAGATGCTTTGAAAGAAGCAGCAAAAATTCTGATTCATCATTTCATGCTTTTCTCGGACGAAAAAATTACACTTGAAGTCGAAGAACGCTCGATAACCGAAGAATTTGATGAAAATACATTACATACCCGTCAGTTACTCAAAACAAAGCTGGTTGACCTGGATCTTTCGGTAAGGGCCCTGAACTGCCTGAAAGCGGCAGATGTGGAAACACTGGGTGAACTGGTGGCATACAACAAGAACGACTTGTTGAAATTCAGAAACTTTGGTAAGAAATCCCTAACCGAACTGGAAGAACTGGTAAGCAGCAAAGGTCTTGAGTTTGGTATGAACATAGCAAAATATAAACTTGATAAGGATTAAGAACGATGAGACATAGAAAGAGTTTTAATCATCTGGGAAGAACGAGTGCACACCGCAAAGCCATGTTATCAAATATGGCCAGTTCCCTTATTAAACATAAACGAATCAATACGACTGTGGCCAAAGCCAAGGCACTGAGAGAATATGTTGAACCGCTGATCACCAAAGCAAAGAACGATACCACCCATTCACGCAGGGTGGTTTTCAGCTATCTGCAGGATAAGGTAGCTGTCACCGAATTGTTCAGGGAAATTTCGGCGAAAGTGGGCAACCGCCCGGGTGGATACACCAGGATCATTAAACTGGGTAATCGTTTAGGCGATAATGCTGATATGGCAATGATCGAACTGGTGGATTACAACGAGAACCTCTTGGGTGAAAAAGCGGCTAAAAAGGCTAAAACAACAAGACGCCGTAGAGGTGGTAAAAAGAAAACGGCAACTGAAACTACAACGTTAAAAGAAAAAGTCGTTGCCAAGGAGACCGAAGTGGAAAAACCAGTTGACACAGTTGAAGAGCCCAAAGAGGAAGTGAAGGCTGATAAACCGACAGACAAAGTTGATGAACCCAAAGCTGAAGTAAAAACTGAAAAGGTAGAGAATCAGGCTGAGAAAACAGAAACAATCGAAGCTGAAATAAAAGAAGAAAAGAAAATACAGGAAGAAAGAGCTAAAGCAAAAAAGAAAGAAAAATCTGCTCAGAAAAAAGAAGATAATGAAGAGGATACAGAAGAGGGGAAAGAAACAGAAGAAAATAAATAATATTTTCTTCTGATAATCTGTAAAAAAGAGGACATGTACCTGAAAAGGTCGTCCTCTTTTTTTGTTAATGAATTTTAAATTATCGGGCAGAAACCATAGAATGTTTAATTTCGTTTTTTTAATATTTAATCCACAATTAACGTTTATAAATAAATCACATTATGAGTCTGATAGCAAATATTCACGCAAGACAAATCCTTGATTCGAGAGGTAACCCAACTATTGAAGTTGACGTTTATACCGACAGCGGTATCGCAGGGCGGGCCGCTATTCCTTCCGGTGCTTCAACCGGTGTACACGAAGCTGTGGAGTTAAGAGATGGAGATGAAAAATATTTTATGGGTAAGGGAGTCCTGAAAGCTGTTCAAAATGTAAATGAGGTATTGGCCGAAGAATTGCGCGGTTATGATGTCACTGAGCAGGTTGAACTGGATAGGCGGATGATTGAGATAGACGGTACCGAGAATAAAGCAAATCTTGGTGCCAATGCCATTCTTGGTGTTTCGTTGGCTGCAGCTCACGCTGCTGCCCAGGAAACAGGACAATTCCTTTACAGATATATTGGAGGTGTTAACGCAAAAACGCTTCCTATCCCCCAGATGAATATACTTAACGGAGGTTCACATGCTGATAACAGCGTTGATTTTCAAGAATACCTGATCATGCCGGTCGGTGCCGAAAGCTTCAGCCAGGCCATACGGATGGGTTCGGAAGTTTTTCATAATTTGAAATCCGTATTGAAAAAATCAGGTTATTCAACTAACGTTGGAGATGAAGGGGGATTTGCACCAAACCTGAAATCCAATGAAGAAGCCCTTACATTGATCCTGAAAGCCATTGAAAAAGCAGGATACAAACCAGGTCAGGATATCTACATTGCACTTGATCCGGCAGCGTCAGAGTTTTATTTGCCGGAAGAAAATGTATATCACCTGAAATGGAGTACAGGCGACAAATTGACTCCTGCCGAAATGGTAGATTACTGGGCTGAATGGGTGAAAAAGTATCCCATCATTTCCCTCGAAGACGGCATGGCCGAAGATGACTGGGACGGATGGAAGATCATGACGGATAAGTTGAACGATAAAATCCAGCTTGTTGGTGATGATATCTTTGTAACAAATATGGAACGGTTAAAAAAGGGGTTGGATATGGGTATTGCCAATTCCATTCTGATCAAGTTAAACCAGATTGGCACATTGACCGAAACCGTTGATTGTGTTGACATGGCAACTGCAAACGGTTATACAACGGTTATCAGTCACCGCTCCGGCGAAACGGAAGATACAACCATAGCCGATCTTGCCGTTGCCCTGAATACCGGCCAGATCAAAACCGGTTCTGCCAGCCGGACCGACCGCATTGCCAAATACAACCAGTTGCTTCGTATTGAAGAACAATTGGGCGATACGGCAATATACCCGGGAAAGAGTTTTCAATTTATCAAATAGGGTACATTTCGGCGCCAGTGATCATTTTCTCTTAGTCATCTTTTTTACTGCTCTAATATTTTTATTCGCATGGCACCAAACCACTTCAAAACAAACTTTCACTTTTTTTAAAATTTAGTTTTGCATGTCTTCACAAGCTTTTTAC
>CAZMOS010000210.1:0-3972 GCA_964567945.1 uncultured Lentimicrobiaceae bacterium | reverse complement strand
TTCAGGTTTTTCGCCATTAATACTTCTAAATATTAAATGGATATGATTTGTCATGATACACCATGCAAAAATTTCCATTCCTTTTTCTTTCTGGCAATAACCCAGGCTATTGAGGATAATATCTTTATATTCATTTCTTGTAAAAACATCTATCCACTCTACAACAGCGAAAGTGACAAAATATGTACCTTCAGGGTTATGAAACTTGTAGTTCCTGCTCATTGTAGAATCAAATATAGGATTTTTTTAGATTAGTCAATCCTAAAAGTTAATCTTCCCACACGAAAGATTCGTGCGGGAGCGGGGTGTTTCGTCGGAAGGGTGCGTGCTGAGAAACTCCGGCGGTTTCGGGCCTCCCACTTTGGACATCCTTTTCCAGAATTCGGGTGCCTGCCGGGGATCATATCCTGCCATAGCGATAAAGATCAAACCTTCCGGATTGCACCTGCCCGACTGTGCTGGTCAGGCGGGAATCCGGAAGAGCTGTCTATTCATTTCAAGGCAAAAACAAACAACTGTCCCCATAACTCAAGAACCGGAAATCATGATCGAGTGCAAAGTCATAAGCTGCTTTCCACCGTTCTCCGATGAGGGCGGATATAAGCAATAGCAACGTGCTTTTCGGCTGGTGGAAGTTGGTGATGATGCCTTTGGCCAGTTTAAAATCGTATCCCGGAACGATCATCAGTCGTGTCTCCGCATTCAGTTGATCCATATTGTTCTTTTCGAGAAAACCGGTCAGGTACTGTAGCGCTTCTTTCATTCCGAAACCTTGCGGAGGTTGCAGTTCGTAGGGATCCCACTGGTCCACAAATAATTCCTCCTGACCTGAATGCAGACGGAGGGCCAGCCAGTACAAACTCTCCAGCGTCCGCATGCTGGTTGTGCCCACCGGGATAATGGTCGCGTCGTCAATCCGGTTCAGCAAATGTTTGAGCGTTTCCAACCGGACTACAAATTTTTCATTGTGCATTTCATGATTCTCAATGGTTTCGGAAACCACCGGTTTGAATGTGCCGGCGCCCACGTGCAACGTGACTTTATCCGTTTCGATTGCTTTCTTTTCCAGTTTCGAGAGTTGTTTTTCGGTAAAGTGCAATCCGGCGGTGGGTGCAGCCACCGAGCCGTCATATCGGGCATAGATGGTCTGATAACGTTGTTTGTCCGATTCCACGGCTTCGCGGTGAAGATACGGCGGCAGGGGAACTTTCCCTGCTTCTTCAATAATGTCCGAAAAGATCAGTTCTTCCGGCTCCCACGAGAACCGCACCAAAAAAGTACCGGAAAGCTTTTTCACCTTTTTGGCTTTCAACGTAAATTTCAAATCGCCTTCCCCCGCTGTTATGGTCAGCTCTTCATCTTTCCACCGTTTGGCATTGCCCACCAGGCATTTCCAGACAACCGGCGGGTTTTCCTGAAAAACGATCTGAAAATCATTTGACGGCTCTACCGGCTCCAGGCAGAAGACCTCGATCCGTGTCCCGGTTTTCTTTTGGAACAGCAGACGCGCCCTGATGACTTTGGTTTCGTTGAAAACCAGCAGCGCATTTTCAGGAAGCAGATCAGGAATTTCGGCAAATCGCTTTTTTTCGATCTTCCCGTTTTTCAACAGCAGCAACTTCGACTGATCCCTTTCCTCCAGCGGGAATTTGGCGATCCTGTCCTCCGGCAGGTTATAATCATAATCCTCTATCCTTATTTTGGTAACGGTGTGTTTCATGGGCTTTTTTGCGTATGCAAAATTAAGCTATCTCTGCGATCTGTGATCTCTCTTCAGGACTTACCCTTTTTCAAATAACATAGAAACCAAATCCCTGAATAAAATAAAATAACCTGTTGTTATCCGGTGATTTTAACTGATTATGAATTTAAATACTTTGCGTTTGAGAATATAAATGAAAACAAATAGGCCGGCAGTTAACAATCAGCGTTCTGATGGCACTTAGTGACAGATCTGATCGCGCTGTTGACGAGAACCGGATGCAAAAGTGTGTAATTTATCTATGGGGGATTGAATGTACCAGATGTTAATTTCCTTTAACAAGCATTTTATTTTTTATTACTTTTGAGTTTTTTGAATGCTACCTTGCTTTACCTGATGAACCAAAGGAAAAAGCTAACGAACATTAAGTACCTGTCCGCAATACCGGCTTTGATTTTGATATTAATATTTGATTTCGTTTTCCCGTCTGTCTTATATGCAGAAACAGATACCAAAGAATTAGAGCAACAATTAACGGAACTTCCTGACGATACCGCCAGGGTAAATGTTTTACTCAAATTGGGCGAAGAATATTGCAGTAAAGAAAACGACAAAGCACTGATGTATCTGCAGGAAGCTTTCACCATTTCCACCTCATTAAACTATAAAGAAGGCATTGGAGAAAGTCTGCTCTGGCAGGGGCGGGTGTATTATTACAAAGATGATTATGCGCTGTCGGATAAATACCTTGACAAAGCCAAAACTGTTCTTGAAAAAATTCATGACAAAGACGGCCTTGCCTTTTATTATTTTGCCAAAGGGGTAAACTTTAATATCAGGGGCGATTACATCCACGCGATGCAAATGTTTAAACAGGCCATTGCCTTGTCCGAAGAAACCGGAAATACAAAGTGGTCTTCCACCTGTTATATGAGCATGGGTAATGTACTGCTAAACAGGAATGAACCGGAAAAAGCGTTAAAATATTTCAGGGAAGCAGGGAACAGGAAAAAGCGAATCGGAGACCGGTATGGCCTGGCCACGGCATTTACCAGTATTGGCCTTGCTTACCAAAACCTGGGAATGCCTGATTCCGCTCTGTATTATTTAAACGAAGGATTAAATATCCGCAAATCGCTTCAGTCAGATCGCCTGATCGCGTCTTCAGATTACCATATTAGCGGCGTTCTGATCGAAAAAGGGGAATATGCCAAAGCTGAAAAACCTTTGGAAACGGCGCTTTCAATTTTTACGCGTTTGAAAGACAATACAGGCATCATCATTTCAAACCTGCGGCTGGCAGTTGCCGAAAACAGGCAGGGAAACCCTCTGGCCGTGGAACGGGCCAACAGCGCCCTTGAGTTGGCCAAACAAATCGGCAACCCCAATCTGACTAGCCATGCTTATAAAAAATTGTCGCAAATCTATGCCTTTGATGGTGATTACAAAAAATCGTACGGGTATTTACTGAAACACCAACACCTCAAGGACAGCTTGTTCACCGCAGAAAAAGAAAGGGTACTGACCAAAATGGAAGCCAAATTCCAGTCGGATAAAAAGGACAGGGATATTGCTTTGTTGAAAGAAAGAAGCATTGTGGAGCGAAATAAAAATATTATGCTGATCATTTTACTGGTGGTGTTTTTAATCATCATCTTCTTATTATTCGTGATGTTCCGCTACAAATCAAGCGCTTTCAAAAGACAGCAAAAATTGCTCGAACAGGAAAAGATCATTCATGCCCAGGAAAATGAGATCAATGAAAAAGAGAATCAACTGTTGCAGGAGCAACTGGAATCCAAAAACCGGGAGCTGGCTTCCAAGGCGCTGGAAATGATCCGGCTGAACGAAACCATTACTGAAATCATTGAAAAACTCGAGGGGCTTAACAGCTCTGCAGATACAAATCCCGATATGGTCAAAAACATCAGAGAGATCATCCATGACCTGGAGACCCATACCAAGCAAAACATCTGGAATGAGTTTGAAAAAATCTTTAAAAATATTCATTCTGATTTTTATGAAAAACTATTGAAAATATGCCCCGACCTGTCAGCCACTGAAATAAAAACCGCCACATTGTTGAAACTGAATCTGACCACCAAAGAAATTACTGCCATTACTTTTAAATCGGAAGGTGGTAGCAAAAACACCCGCTACCGCCGGCGCAAACAACTGCGATTGTCGGGTGACGACAACCTGGTGCAGTTTAGGATGCAGATAGGAGTGTACACGACAACATGCATTTTTATTACACGTAGAGACGCGAA
>CAZMOS010000209.1:0-4051 GCA_964567945.1 uncultured Lentimicrobiaceae bacterium | reverse complement strand
ACGTTGGTGGGGATATAAGCCGAAACGTCACCTGCCTGGGTTTCGATAATGGGCAAAGCGGTAAGCGAACCGCCTCCCTTGACCATCCCTTTGATCGTTTCGGGAAGATCATTCATTTTGCGTGCAATATCGTCCGAGTCGATGATCTTGGCTGCTCTTTCAAGCAATCTGGAGTGAAGGTAAAAAACATCACCCGGATAAGCTTCCCTGCCCGGAGGACGACGCAGCAACAGTGACACTTCACGGTAGGCGATGGCCTGTTTTGAAAGGTCGTCGTAAATCACCAGTGCAGGCCTTCCCGTATCACGGAAGAACTCGCCGATGGCTGCTCCTGCATAAGGCGCATAAAATTGCATGGCAGCAGGGTCGGACGCAGTAGCCGTAACCACAACCGTATAAGCCATGGCACCCGCTTTTTCAAGCGTATCTACGATATTGGCAACTGTTGACCCTTTCTGGCCTACTGCAACATAAATACAATAAACGGGCTCTCCCCTGTCGTAAAATTCTTTCTGGTTAATGATGGTATCCACCGCAATGGCCGTTTTCCCGGTCTGGCGGTCGCCGATGATCAGCTCACGCTGCCCCCTTCCGATAGGGATCATAGCGTCAATGGGCTTGATACCTGTTTGCAGCGGTTCGTTTACCGGTTGCCTGTAAATTACACCCGGGGCTTTTCGTTCGAGGGGCATTTCATAAGTTTTTCCCTTGATTTCCCCTTTTCCGTCAATGGGTTTGCCCAATGTGTCAATTACACGGCCGAGCATTCCTTCACCAACATTCAGCGAGGCGATCCTTCCGGTACGTTTTACTTTGTCACCTTCATTAAGGTCTTCCACATCGCCAAGAAGCACAATTCCCACATTGTCTTCTTCAAGGTTCAGGACGATACCCATCAGGCCTGTTTTTTCAAATTCAACCAATTCACCGGCTTCGACGTTGTTGATGCCGTAAACACGGGCAATGCCATCTCCGATCTGTAGAATGGAACCTACTTCTTCAAGTACGGCTTCCGATTCAAATCCTGCAAGTTCCTGTTTTAATATGGCTGATACTTCAGCGGGTTTTATTTCTGCCATGTTATTTGTTGTTGTTTCTTAATATTTAATGATATACGGGTTTTCCGAAAAGATCTTGTGCAATCTTTTCAACTGCATTTTTATGCTGTTATCGTATTGATAATCTTCAAAATCAAGTTTAAATCCTCCAATCAGGCTTTCGTCAACCATTTCTTTAACTTCAAGTTCTTTTTTAGTGACATCAGCCAGTTTTTCAAGTATTTGATCTTTTATCTTTTTTTCAGCCGGATAGGCAGTGGTAATAATTACAGGCATTATGTTTTTCGAATCCTTATAAATCTCAACAAATGCCTTGCAAATAAAAATAATGTATTCCTCCCGGCCCTTTCGTGTGATCAGTTGTAAAAATTTAAGCGTCAGCTTTTCTATTCTCTTTTCAAATAATTTATCCAGTATCCTGATCTTTTTGTAAGCATCCAGTACCGGGTTGGCCATCACTCTCCTTAATACACGTTCTTTCTCCAGCGTAGTGCCTACCAATTCCATATCTTTTGCAACCTTCTCAAGAATATTATACTCAACAGCCAGGTCGAAAAGGGCTTGTGCATATCGTTTTGCCAGCAGTGATACTCTCATTTAAAACAGGTTTTTAGTTTAAACTGGTTTCGTCCAATAATTTCTGAATGTATACCGATTGCCGTTTTTTATCTTTCAGTTCTTCCTTCATGATCTTTTCAGCAATTTCAAGAGAATAGTCGGCAATGATATTTTTTATTTCGGTCATTGCCCGGTTTTTCTCAGTTTCTATCCGTTGCTTTGCACTGTCAACTATGTTGGCTGCTTCGGCACTGGCTCTTTCCTTGGCTTCTTCAATTATATTTTCCTTAATTTTCCGTGCTTCCCTTAATATGGCATCACGTTCATCTTTGGCTTCTCTGAGCAGCTTTTCGTTGTCCAGCTTCAGCTCTTCCATTTCCTTACGTGTCTTATCGGCAAGTCTGAGCGCGTCTTCAATGGAATCTTCCCTTTCTTTCAATGAATTCATGATGGGTTTCCAGGCATATTTACCTAAAATATACAGCACTACCAAAAAAGCAAGGGTCATCCAAATTATCATCCCGAATCCTGGATTAATCAATGACATGGTTTATTGTATTTGTTTATAAAAATCAAAATTAACCACGGTCTTACAGCCAACCGCTGTAAAACCGTGGAGTAAAACATTTTTTGTTTACAAGAAAACTACAAGCAAACAAATAACGATAGCAAAGAAGGCAACGCCTTCAATAAGTGCAGCGGAGATAATCATATTTGAACGAATATCCCCAACAGCTTCAGGCTGACGGGCGATGGCTTCAACTGCACCGCGGCCGATCTGGCCAATGCCGATACCCGCACCGATGGCAGCAATGCCAGCACCTAAACCGGCTCCCATCTTTGCATAGGGTGCCAGGTCAACAACAGCCTGGAGTAAAATTGCTAAAAGGTCCATAATGTATATTTATTTAGTTAACAATTAAAAATCAATGTTGTGCTTCCTCGGTGGCCATGCCAAAATACAAGGCCGAAAGCAACGTAAAAACATAAGCCTGGATGAAAGCAACCAGCAGCTCAAGAAAATCAAGAAATATGGTAAATCCAACCGAAACAATGGAGACACCATATCCCAGCCAAACATTCATCGCACCGAAAATAAAAATCAGACTGATAAATCCCAGAATCACAATATGCCCTGCCAGAATGTTGGCAAAGAGACGCACCATCAACACAAAAGGTTTTGTGAACATCCCCATTATTTCAACTATGGGCATCAGAGGTATGGGAAGTTTCAGCCACCAGGGTACTCCTGGCGCATTGATGATATGTATCCAGTAATTTTTGTTGCCGCTGACCGTTGTTATAATAAAAGTAAATAACGCCAGTACTCCCGTAATGGCCAGGTTACCCGTCAGGTTAGCTCCTCCCGGAAAAAACGGGACGATTCCCATTAAGTTGTTAAGCAGTATAAAAAAGAATATTGACAACAAAAAAGGCAGATATTTTTTGTATTTTTTTTCACCGATTGAGGGTATGGCAATGTCATCGCGCACAAATAATATCAAAGGTTCAAGAAAAGACTGTAAACCCCTGGGTGCATGTCCCCGCCTTTTCTTATAAGATTTGGCAACAGAAATAAGGATAATGATCAGCAGGGCAGATGAAATCAGCAGGGCCAGAACATTTTTGGTAATGGAGATATCCAGTGTGGGCAACACTTCCTCACCGTTCTCATTTTTTCTGACGATCTTTCCCAGGTTTGCCCCTTCCTCACAGATATAATAACCGAGATACGGATCATGACCATGATAAAGTTTTGAAGAATTGAAAATATGCCATTTGCCCTGGTCGTATAAAATAACCGGCAGATATATGGAGATGTGTTTTTCCCCAATACTAATAAACTCCCACTGATATGAATCGGTGACATGTTCGGTGATCATATCACCGGCATGAAAAATTTCTTCTTCGGCATGAACCTGCGCCTGTTTACTTATTTCAACTTTTTGTTCATGCTGTGCCATAATAATTCCCGGGGAAAAAATAAAAAATAAAAGGAATATTCCCAGGACGGCATGTATCTTTATAACTCCTGTTTTATCACGCATTTAGTATAAATAGTGTGAAGGTTAAATCGTGTGCAATTTTACAAATAAAAGCTGAAATCGGGAAGGGTTTTTTTAATTTTAGTTATTTCAAGATTATCAATACTTTATAGGATTTTTGATGTTTTTTGAAAGGTTTTTTTAAAAAAGTTTTCACCTCCTTTCGTAAAATGTTGTAATTTCACATGTCAACGGAATAACGAAAAACCGGATTAAAAAAACTTATAACCGAAAAATAAAAACCTGACAAAATGAAAAAGCTATTATTCATTTTCGCCGCTACAGCAGTTCTTTTCTTTTTTAATTCCTGCAACAAGGAATGTGGAAAGAAAGTTGATCGTGCCAAAGAATTTCTTGAAATCGAGAACCTGTTGGAAGAATATATTCTTG
>CAZMOS010000208.1:0-4150 GCA_964567945.1 uncultured Lentimicrobiaceae bacterium | reverse complement strand
CACTCATACAAAACATAAAACCTGCTTTTTGTCTTGCTTATTTGACATAAATTATTATTTTTGTCTTTTATATTTGACATTATTACGATGAAACTGACTGAAATAATTCTTGAATATCTGGATTTCTTAAAAGAGATCAATGTGTCCAAACGTGATTATACGATTGATTATAAGTCCAATTATATAATCACAGGTATCCGGAGGGCGGGAAAAACCTGGTTTTTGTTTCAAATCATAAAAACGCATTTCTACGATAATATTGAACAGGTGCTTTACATCAATTTTGAAGATGACCGTTTTATTGGTTTCAGTGCATCCGATTTTGACAAACTGCTTGATGCTTACTATGAAATTTACCCTGACAAAAAACCGGTGCTGTTTCTTGATGAAATACAAAATATTGATGGCTGGCATAAATTCTGTCGCCGGATGGCCGATCAAAAATACCGGGTTTATATAACAGGTTCCAACTCGAAAATGTTAAGCGGTGATATTGCTTCCACTCTGGGTGGCAGGTTCTTGCCAATGGAAATAAAACCGCTTTCCTTTTCCGAATTTGTACGCTTTAAAGGACATAAAACCGACAACAAAAGTATTCTGGGAAAACGGGCAAATATCTTAAAACACCTCTATAGCGGATATTTTCGTTTCGGCGGGTTCCCCGAGTTGATCTCAATTGACGACAAAAGAGGTTATTTACATAATATCTACACCACGGTTTTGTATAGCGATATTGTTATTAAAAACAAGATAAGAGATGCATACAGCTTGCGACTTCTGGTAAAAAAACTGGCCGAAAGCACGAATGACGAATTGTCGTACAGGCGTCTGTCGGGTATTCTGGCCGCATCAGGAGCTAAAATAGGTACATCAACGGTTACTTCCTGGATTGAAGCTTTGAAAAGTTCGTTTTTGATAAGAGAACTGAAAAACTTTAACTATAAATTCGTCGAAAGGGAATCGAAAAAGAAATACTATTTTTCCGATAATGGCTTGTTGACTTCACTCGGTGTTACCGATAACTCGAAACTTATGGAGACAATGGCTTATAATTATTTAAAAACGGTTTATGATGATTTATGGTTTTATAAGAACGGCAATGCGGAAGTGGATTTTGTAGTTCCGGGAAAAACCCTGTGTCAGGTTGCCTATGATATGAACGACCATTCGACGATTGACCGGGAAGTTAAAGCGCTGGTAAAAGCGGGTAAACGGCTTGAAACAGATAACTTGCTTATTATCACCTACAACAGGGAAGAAAATTTATCTATTGATTCAAAGACGATTAAAATAATACCATTATGGAAACTGATGTTAACCGGTCAATGATACATAAATCTTTATCATACATACTACTGTATTAAAATCACACATATTGATGTACCATACAAATAACAGTTAAAAATGGAAAGCTCGGATACGATAACCCAAACCATCATCCGTTTCCCCGACATCGCACTGAAAACCCGCGATGCGCACAAACTGCGTGGCTATTTCGGTAATTTATTCAAAGAGCACTCTCCCCTGCTCCACAATCATTTTGAGGACGGGAGTCTGCGCTACGCCTATCCCCTGGTGCAATACAAAGTCATTAACAGTGTTCCGATGCTTGCAGGTTTCAACGAAGGCGCCGACCTGCTTGTTGAACTCTTTTTAAAGATCAAACAAATAGATATTGAAGGTGATAGTTACCCCGTACTTGCAAAAAATATCAGCAGGAAAATCATTGAACTGAACACAGAAAACAAACTCTTCAAATACGGTTTTGCCACGCTTTGGATGGGACTGAATAAAAAGAATTTTGAGCACTATGTGAAAAGTACACCGGAACAAAAAAAGGAACTCCTCAATAAAACTTTACAAAACAATATATTGAGTTTTTACAAAGGGGTCGGATATTGGACAGATACCCGGATTATGGTTACATCCGAACTAAAGGCGAAGGAAACATTGTTTAAGAACAATATAATGACTGCTTTCACAGGACATTTTATCTGCAATGCGGTCATTCCCGACTATGCGGGAATCGGCAAAGCGGTCAGCAGAGGATTTGGAACTGTTCTTTTATCAAAATAAAAATATCACTATGCAACTCGTTATCAACACTTACGGAACGTATCTTCACATCAAGGACGAATTGTTTGAAGTCAGGATCAGAAAAGAAGGCAATGTTGAAAAACACCATTTTGCCAGTCATAAAGTAAAATCAATCCTTTTAAGCAAAGGAGCGGCTGTGAGCACTGACGCCATCATTCTGGCCATGAAAAACAACATTGACATTATTGTTTTTGAATACGACGGAACGCCGGTGGGCCGGTTCTGGCACAGCCGTCCGGGAAGTACTTCAAAGATCAGGAAAAAACAACTGGAAGCCAGTCTTGATGAAACAGGATTGAACTGGATAAAAACCTGGCTCACAAACAAACTATGGAACCAGATTGAATTTCTGAAAAGATTAAAAAAGAACCGGAAGCAAAAAGCGGAAGAAATTCAACAGACTATTGATTCAATCGAAGATCTAAAGAAAAAGATCAATAATCTGAAAGCCGGTGAGGTTAGCGAAGTTGAAGCGACAATAAGGGGATTGGAAGGTACTGCGGGCCGGTTGTATTTTCAAACTTTGAGTGGGCTTTTGTCTGACCGGCACAAATTTAACGGCAGGAGTTTCAGACCCGCCCAGGACCCTTTCAATGCTTTCTTAAACTATGCATACGGCATCCTGTACAGCCGCGTGGAAAAAACACTGACCATTGCTGGTCTTGATCCTTTTGTGGGATTCATGCACCGCGACGATTATAATACCAAAAGCCTGGTGTTCGATTTCATTGAACCGTACCGGATCATTGCCGAAGAAGTGGTTTTTAAACTGTTTTCGGCCAAAAAAGTAAACGACAAACATACCGATAAGATCACAAACGGATATTCATTAAATGCCGATGGTAAAAATTTACTGGTACAGCATTTTTTTAAATTCTTTGATGAGGATAAGATCAGGCATAAAGGAAGAAATCAAACACGTTCAAACGCCATGCAACTCGACGCACACCATTTTGCAAACCAATTAATTAAATAATATGATCGCCTGGGTATTATACGATATAAAAAAAGATAGACCAAGAACAAAGGTGGCAAAGATATGCAAGCTCGCAGGACTTTACCGGGTTCAATATTCGGTGTTTTTGGGAACATTAAATGAAAATGAAAAAGACACACTTCAATTGCAGATTGAAGAACTCATCAATGAAGAAACAGACTCTGTTTACATTTTTCCGATGAGTAAGAACGAATTGAAGCAAACTGCCCTGATGGGCCAGGCATTTGATAAAAAATTAATAACCGATGAAGTAAAAGCCATGTTTTTCTGATGTCAGTTACACCTTCACATATTATCGAGTATTTGTTTTGCCCCCGGTTTACCTATTTTGAATACGTGACCGGCATTCCACAGTATGAAGAACGGCATTACAAAGTGGAAAAAGGGAGGAACATTCACGACCTGAAAATGGTGAGAAACAAAGAATATCTGCGTAAAAAAATCGGTGTTGTGAAAAAATACCAGGATCAGTATTTAACCTCTGATATTTTGCGGGGCAAAGTGGATGAAGTATTGTTGCTGAATGACGACTCTATGGCGCCGCTTGATTATAAGTTTGCCAGGTATGAGAACAAGATTTACCAGACATATCTGACACAATTGTATTGCTATGCCGTGCTGATTGAAGAAAATTTCAACAAACAGGTTCACAAAGGTTTTTTGGTTTATGTAAGAAGCAGGAACAAGCTCGTGAGTGTTGACATCGGAGAAAATGAAAAAAAAGGAGTAAGACAAACTGCTGCGGTTGTGATTGAAATTATTGAAAAAAATTATTACCCGCGGGCCACCAAGTATAAAAAAAGATGTGTAACTTGCACCTATAGAAATATTTGCACAAAGTAATTTTCTGATGATAAATTTATTTGAAAATACAAAAAACAATATTGTAATTCACTGTAATTCTTATGAGTACGATTTCGGAAAACTTAATAAGAAGCAGGAAAAAGCGTTCTTTGACATCATGAATTTTGTAAAAAGGGTTGTTTCTAAAACAAATTCAACTAATTTTGCATCAATGGTTTATAACGATTAACGTGTTATTTATCCCTTTCCACC
>CAZMOS010000207.1:0-4232 GCA_964567945.1 uncultured Lentimicrobiaceae bacterium | reverse complement strand
GTTTTTTGAAGCGGACATGTCTGAAATATTTTCCCTGGTATATAACATTTTGTTTTTCAAGCGCAGCATAATTGATAAAATTAGCGGAGGAGCCGTGTTGCACGCTGAAATACCCCACATTCATAGTGGTCACGTTGTGAAAAAAGTGTGAACCCGAGGAAGCATCGAGGGGGAAATTTTCAAGGCTTGTTTCCACAATCACGCAGGCACTGGATATCTGGTACCATTTCACCGGGATTCCTATCCACCGGTCGCGCGTTCCCCAGCGTCCCGGGCCGATCAACACATATTTCCGTTTTCGCTCCAACATCATTTCATTGATCTTTTCAATCTCCCGGGCCATTTCCTCGGTTTTACTTTTGTCAAAGTTGTCTTTGTCAACGTAAATGACATCTTCAACATTTTCGACGCACCCGTTTCCCATCCCCTGTTCGCTGTAAAGAATGATATTATTCTTTTTCACCTCCTCGAAATTCACTTCACAGTCCATCCGGGTACTTATCATGGGTTTGATTTGCAGAATGTAAAACGACGCACAGCCGTTTTCATCTTTGTTCAGGTCAACGGCATATTCAATTTCCACGGCTGTTCCCATGGCGTTTTTACCCAGCTCAAGGACAACCTCGATGGTTTTGGCAAGCGGGATGTAATTGTACCGGAGGATATTTGCAAAATTAATGATGCGCGGGCCCGGTTTCGACAGGCCGGGGTAAATGGTGTTGCTGTCAGGGTTGTAAACAGAGGCACAATGCCTGATGGTGCCGTGTTTTTCGGCGACACTGATATCCTCGAGGGAGAGTCCGGCCATTTCGCCTATCAGCAGGTTGGGTCTGGTATTTTTCAGGTCCACTGCATAAAACCTGACCTGTGAATTACGGAACTGGCCTTTCGGGGAGCTGACATCCATTTTAGGGTATTTGGGTGAAAAACGATAGGCTTTGTTGCCGTCCACCACATAACGTCCCAAACCGACTGCCGCCACGGCAAAGCCTTCTTCCGGTTTCATGTGCGAGAAAGGATAAAAATTGTAGGACTGGGCAACCCCGCTGATGTGAGGATAGTACAGGTGATCGTAGCGGTTGCCCACAGCCTCCTGGATGATCACTGCCATTTTCTCGTCATCTATTTTGTAGTTGATGGCTTTTACATATCCTCTTGCCGTAGTTGAAAAGGCGGAAGCAAAAACCAGTTTGATGGCATCGGCAGCCTGTTTCAGCCGTATTTTATGATCGGGATGGTTGTTGGGTAAAAGGTAAGTATCGAATATTCCAGCGAACGGCTGGTTTAAAGAATCTTCAAACAATCCCGATGACCGTACGGCGATGGGATTGGTTATAAAATGCAGCAAATGGTCGAGCTTGGCCATCAACTCCTCCGAAAGATTGGAACTGATAAATGCTTTTTTGATCTTTGTATAATCCTGTTCTTCCAGTATGATATTAACCAGGTTGTTCCTGCTCAGGAAATTTTCAAATTCCTGTATGCCAATAATAAAAGTTTTAGGCGTCCGGATGTTAATATCGGGGACGAACTTTTTAAAATTATAATTTTCAATCAGGGCATTGATAAAAGAAATACCTCTTCCTTTACCCCCGAGCGACCCTTCGATGAGTGAATAAATGTTTTTATCGGTTATTTCCTGTTCGAACTCATAAGGGATAACGGTTCCCGCGTCCTGTTCGTTCCGGTACTCTTTAATAAGGTCGAGAAGCGTGTGGCGAAGTTCGGCGGGGCTTTTAAAATCCGATACTTTCTTGGGGTTGATGATGCTGGCGGCTTTTATTTCCCCCCTTGCAAGCAGCCACATTGAAAAGTGGTCGCGGGTGGCATGATAGAGCAGCGATTCGTCGGGAATTTTTTTCAACTGGTTTTCAAATGCTTTCATATTGCTCGCCACGGCAATCTGTTTTCCCGTTTTGTCTTTGAAAATAAAATCACCGAAACCCAGGTAATTGGTAATGAAATTCTGGAAATCCTGGTAAAGGGTTTCCGATTCTTTATAAATGAACAGCGAGTTGTTATCCCTGGCAACTTTGGCATAGGATTCATCTGATGATTGCAGAACGGTTGGCAGGTTCGGCATCTCTTTTTTTACATATTTCAAAAGGTTTACGCCTGCATTTTCATCCATCATTCCGTCGTGCTTGAACTTGACGTCGGTAATAAGACAAAGCATATATTTTTTATAGCTGTTGATGACTTTCATCGCCTCTTTATAGTTCATGGCGTGCAACAGTTTGGGCCGGGCACGCAGACGCAGTATCTTAAACAATTCATCGGTGGCCACATCGTCAATGATCCGTCTTGTTTGCTCCAGCAGCACACGGTATAAAAAAGAAAGGTAACGGGAATAGTAAACCGGGGAATCCTCAACCAGCAGGATCACACGCACCTCCCCCATCCTGGTATCGTTTTCCACATTGACTTTATCCTCAAGCAATTTGATCATGGTGAAAAAGATGTTCGGGTCGCCGTTCCAGACAAAAACATGATCAATGTAAGACAGTTTACCCTGGAGGTCAATGTAGTAAGCCACATCGTTGCTGTTGTTGAGCAGAAGGAATATGGGGATGTAGGGATATTTCTTTTTGATTTCCTGGCTTACGGTAAGGGGTATTTTTTTATCAACCCCAACCATGTAAATGATCAGATCGAAGTGTTTGGTAGTAAGCAACCCCAGTGCTTGGTTTATGGAGGATGCCACTGTTATACGGGGAAAAGAAGTCAGGTTCAATTGACGGTACTGCCCCAGCATGTGTTCAGAGAAACGGCCTTCCCTTTCAACGGCATAGGCGTCGTAAAGACTTGATATCAGGAGTATTTCCTTCACCTTGAAGGGCATCAGGTCGTGAAAGATGTCGCGGTTGAACGTATGTTTATTCAGAAATTTCTGCAGGAACGACCCGCTGAGCGATCCTTCCATGGTCTCATCGCTTTCGCGGCCAAACAGGCTTTTGCTTTTGTATGCATTTTCGGCATCATTCAGAAAGCGGAGGACGGTGCTGACCAGCGTATTGAGAAAATAAAATTGTTCGCTTTGTTCTTCGGGCGTCATGCCGGCGTATTCTTTCGGAGTGCACAACTGGATGTGCCCGATCTTTCCCGACGAGGTTTTAAAGCTTCTCTCCTGGTAACGGCATTTTTCGGAAAACCCCCCGGTTTTATATTCCCCCTGGTCGAAAATGATACGGAACGAACAGGGTTTTCGTGAGCTTTCAAGCATTTGCAGGTGTTCAACGATCTGGTTCAGCGTGGCATCAATGTCTTTGTGCTGGTCAATCGTGCTATTGATCTTGCTGATAATCTCAAGCAGACTCAGGTATTCGCCGGTTTGCTGTTCGCGCATGTCACAGGAAATTTTTTACAAAGTTACATGGAAAAAATGAACAGTATTTAATTTTATCAAAAATAGAAATTCATTTCAGTTTTTGTATTTTCGCAAACGGCCAAACGGCAGAAAGAAAACCTATGATCAAACTGGCAATAGTAGATAAGTACCCCGTAATGTGTGACGCGCTGGAATCGCTGGTGAGTGATGCTGCCGATGTGGAAAAGGTCGCCTGCAAGCAGAACCTCGGAGAGCTGACGGAATATTTACATCATAACCTGGTGCATGTGGCGCTTGTTGTGGTCTATTCTCCTTATGAGCAAAGCATTGACGAAATAAAAACCCTGATGCACAATTTCCCCAGGCTGAAGCTGCTTGTGCTTTCTTTATACAGCAACGAGGAATTTATAATGAAGCTGATCAAAGCCGGGGTGCAGGGGCACCTGGGGCCCGACACCGACCGTTCCGAGATACTGGAAGCTATTTACACCCTGCGAAACGGTTACGAGTTCCACGCCAAGACCATCACTAACATCATCCTGAAAAGCTATATCACCGATCAGAATATTGACAGAAAAGAAAAGGAAAAACGCCAGAAACAACTTTCTCCCCGCGAGATGGAAGTTTTTAAACTGTTTGCCGAGGGTTACTCCAACCGGACTATCGCCGACAAGCTGTTCATCAGCGTGCGCACCGTGGAAACCCACAAAAACAACATCATGAAAAAGGTAAACCTGAAAACCACGGTGGACATGGTGAAGTTTGCCATTAAGAACAATATCATTGAACTGGATTGATTGAAAATCTCTTTCCCTGTTCATCCGCAGTTGGTGTCCGCCAACTGCTTAAAAACCACCAAATTAATTAAACCATGTAATAACTGGTAAGTATTCCAAATTCATCA
>CAZMOS010000206.1:0-4279 GCA_964567945.1 uncultured Lentimicrobiaceae bacterium | reverse complement strand
CCCTGATACAGAAGATATGGGCTCCCAAAAGTGACATCGTCCTTTACGGAACCGATTCGGATGAAAAACTGATCGGATGGACAAACATTAAAAATGCCATAAAAAATCAGTTCGATCAAATCCATGACACCTACATATCAGCTACCGACCAATTCATCCAGATGAACGATTGTGCCACAACGGCCTGGTTTGCCGAAACTCTGAATTACAATTTTATTTATAATGATCAGGCCCACAGTTATGAGGGTATGCGATTTACGGGGGTTTTAGAGAAAATTGACGGGAAATGGCGTTTTGTTCAGGCCCACCTCTCGCTACCGGCTCATGTGAATATTAAAAAATAAAAAGACAATAATTCTTCCGGTTTTCTATTTAATCGTTAATATTTCTTAAACCCGGTCGAAAGAAGGTTTTTTATTTCTCGTGGTATTGATATATTTGCGGGCTTATAAAACTTTGCAACATGAAAAAGTTTGCATTTATTTTTCTGATGATCACCGGATTGTTTGCCTGTTCCGGTAATCCCGGCCAGAAACAAAAAACAACAGAAAAAAAAGAAGATGTTAAAACGGAAAAGAAAAAACCTGATGCCAAAGTCAGTGTAAATGATAATTTTTTAAGTAATACCCGGGCAATTGTTGACATGGCTACGGCCAAAGCTGCTTATAATAAAGGTGTGGATCTTTATAAATCGGGGAAACTTGATGAGGCTTTGGAGCAGTTTAACATCGTACTGAAAAATAATGCCAATAACAGCCTGGCATTGCATTATCTGGGAAGAATTTCCTACGATAAAGGTGATAAAAAACAGGCGATAAAATATTATGAAGATGCCGCAAGAAATAACATCAACGACTCGGTGTCGGTACTTGGAATAGGACAAATCTATTTTGAAATGGGCGATAAAAAGAATGCAATGGATTATTATAACATTGCCCTTGATATCGCTCCCCATTACGGGTTGGCCTATTACAACAGAGGAACCTTGTTCGGCATGGAAAACCAGTATGAAAAAGCCCTTGAAGACCTGAACAAATCAATTCAATATGATTCTACAAATGGCAATGCATACATCAACCGCGGGCTGGCAAATTATTATCTTAAAAACCTGGATGCTGCCTGCCGTGATTGGCAAAAAGCCGCTGACATGGGATTCAAGCAGGGGCAGGATGCCGTAAATATATATTGTAAAAAGAAAAAATAGAAAGCCGGTTTTATTCCGCCAGGATGATAACTCTGTTGTTCAGCACTTCGATCACACCTCCTTTGACCTCGTAAAATTCTTCTTTGCTTTCCTTGCTTTTTTTCAGCTTGATCTTCCCTTCTTTCAGGGCCGAGATCAGCGGGGCATGGTTGTTCAGTATTTCAAATGAACCGTCAATACCCGGCAACTGAACCAGATATGCTTCGCCTTTATAAACTTCCTGATCCGGTGTTATGATTTCAACCTGCATGTTTTTTAGTTATCTGTTAATTGTTAATTGTTAATGGTTATCGGAGTTCACAAATCACCATTCACTAATCACAAATCACTATTTCGTCTCTGCCAGAATTTTCTTACCCTTTTCGATGGCTTCCTCAATGGTACCCACCAGGTTGAAAGCAGCCTCGGGATATTCGTCCACTTCACCGTCCATGATCATATTGAAACCTTTGATGGTATCTTCGATGGAAACGACGGTTCCGGGGATATTGGTAAACTGTTCGGCAACATGGAACGGTTGCGAGAGAAAACGAGAAACTCTCCGGGCCCGGTTTACGATCAGCTTGTCTTCTTCCGAAAGTTCATCCATTCCCAGAATGGCAATGATATCCTGCAATTCTTTGTAACGCTGGAGAATATTTTTTACCCGCTGTGCTGTATTGTAATGCTCTTCACCAACCACATCCGGTGTCAGGATACGTGAGGTTGAATCCAGCGGGTCAACGGCGGGATAGATACCCAGCTCGGCAATCTTACGGCTCAATACCGTGGTGGCATCCAGATGGGCAAACGTGGTAGCCGGCGCGGGGTCGGTCAGGTCGTCTGCCGGGACGTAAACAGCTTGTACAGAAGTAATAGAACCCCGTTTTGTGGAGGTGATCCTCTCCTGCATAATACCCATTTCGGTAGCCAGTGTGGGCTGATAACCTACAGCCGAAGGCATACGGCCAAGCAACGCAGAAACTTCTGAACCTGCCTGTGTGAAACGGAAAATATTGTCAATAAAGAAAAGTATATCACGGCCGCCGGATTCTTCATCACCGTCACGGAAATATTCGGCCATTGTTAACCCCGACAATGCCACCCGGGCACGTGCACCCGGAGGTTCATTCATCTGTCCGAAAACCAGAGTGGCCTGCGACTGTAACAGCTCTTTGCGGTCCACTTTTGAAAGGTCCCAACCGCCTTCTTCCATGTTCTTAAGAAAAGCGTCGCCGTACCGGATAACGCCCGACTCGATCATTTCACGCAACAGGTCGTTCCCTTCACGGGTACGCTCTCCCACACCGCCGAAAACCGAAAGTCCCGAATAGGATTTGGCAATGTTGTTGATCAGCTCCATAATGATCACCGTTTTGCCTACGCCGGCGCCGCCGAACAAACCGATCTTTCCACCTTTGGAATAAGGTTCGATCAGGTCAATGACCTTGATACCCGTATAAAGCACCTCTTTGGTTGTGGACAGTTCTTCAAACGTCGGGGGATCGCGGTGGATGGGATACCTGACTTTGGATTCCACTTCGCCAAGCCCGTCAATGGATTTGCCGATCACATTGAACAAACGTCCTCTTACCTGTTCGCCGGTGGGCATCGAAATAGGCCCTCCTGTGGCTACAACTTCGGTTCCGCGGCGGAGTCCGTCTGTGGAGTCCATGGCAATTGTTCTGATCATGTTTTCACCGATGGCCTGCTGGGCTTCAATGATCAGTTTTTCACCATTGTCGCGTGTTATTTCGAGTGCATCGTAAAGATTCGGGAGGTCTTTTTCGTCTTCAAAAACAACATCAATCACGGGGCCGATGATCTGAGCTATGCGGCCGACACTTTTTTTACTCATAAAATGCTATGGTTATTAGGATTTTTTGTGCGGCAAATATAATAATAATCAAATAATAGCTTCAAGTTTGAACAAAAAATAAAAGGGCTGATAATGAAGGTGAAAGATTGGATTTGGTTAATGGAAAAAAGTGAATAGAACTCTAATTATTATTTATCTCACACAACAAACCTTTCAGGTCACCTGCACACTGGTCTGCCTTGACCTGAAAGGTTCTTTCCCCACTCTGCACCCCGCCTGTCCGCCGAAGTGCAACGAAGGCGGATAACCCCGCTCTCCAAACCTGACAGGACGCCACCCCGCAGGCCCACGGAGATCTGTCAGGTTAGACCCCTACTTCAATATTCGATATTCATTGTTCAATATTCAAAATTCATTCAGCCACACGTGAAACACTCTTCCTCCAAAGGAGTGCCTTTGGCACAGGTACGCCTGCGGCGGACTCTGGAAGGTGTTCTCACCTCACCACCATCACATTCCCCGCCACACTTTGCGGCTCATTGCCGGTGGAAGAAGCGGTGTAAACAATTTTGTAAACGTATGTCCCCTGTGGGGCGGGTTTAACTTTGTAGGTGCCGTCCCAGCCGGTGTTGATGTCGGAGGTCTCGAAGATGAGCTGCCCCCAGCGGTTGTAGATGTACAGGTGATAGGTTTTTACAAAGTCATAGCGCTGCACGGGTTTAAACTCGTCGTTCAGCCCGTCGCCGTTGGGGGTGAAGGCGTTGGGCAGGTAGAAGGGCTGGCCGCCCCAGAAAACCATCACCGTGTCTTTGGCCTGGCAACTTTCTGCGGAGGTGACCGTTACCCAATACTGCCCTTCGTCGTTGACGGTGATGGCGTCGGTGGTGTCGCCCGTGTTCCACAGGTAACCTGGGTAGCCGCTGCCCGCTTCGAGGACAAAGCCGGACTGGGCAAACAGGGTGTCAATGCCTGCAAAGGCAATCTGCGGACTTTCGTAAACAACCAGGTTGAGTTCTTTGCTTTCCTGGCAATCGAGGGTGTCCGTGACCGTTAATGTATAAATGCCTTGCTGGCCGGTCTGAACATGATTTATTTCCAGATTTTTCGTTGTGGCTGTAAACCCGCCCGGGCCTTCCCAGGAATATTCAATTTCGCCGGAACCCCCGTTAACCAGGACAAAGGCAGACACATCATCGCCTTCGCAATAGTCCTCTTCTTTGTTCATCATAATTTTGGGGCGTGTGTAAATGGCAAGGATACCCAAATGGTATTCGGCA
>CAZMOS010000205.1:0-4482 GCA_964567945.1 uncultured Lentimicrobiaceae bacterium | reverse complement strand
TTAAAACGAGACTCCTCAGAACTAAACGTGGACAGGAAATAACCGGTTTCATTTATATTCTTATTCCGGTCAGCCGGTGGTTTATGTTATATGCAGGGCATTTTAATAGCTGATCCGCAACATATTGATTTTTTTTGAATCTCATTTCCAGGCATCTTTCAGCATTTGAAGCCCGGATAAGCTTTCAAGAATAATCGTTTTGGGTATATTAAAACGATTATTGATGGCAGAAACCAACTGATCAACAGAATCCAGTGTATGCTTTTTCGATACAACGCCATGAGATTCGATTATTGTCATATTGTGGATCATTATAAAACGGGCAGAATCAAAACGGGTGAGTAGTAATGCATTCATGAATGTAGCGCTTTTGTTGAAGGAACCGGCGATAACCTGTCGAAATTCCCCGATATCCCTCGCCCTGGGATTTACACTATAACCATGTGTTAACTCTCCGTTACGATATAGTTCAATCTGTGAACGGTTATTGTTGTTCTTTGGTTTCAAAACATAACGGTCGTCCCCCATGATAACCGTATAGTCATTTGACAGATCCAGCGGAAGAGGCTCTGAAAATGGCGCGGCGTAGCCGGTATCAACAAGAAATTCTCTATTTTCGATATTGACAATACTGACGATATGAACATCGGGGTTTTTCATATCAGCCCCACAGAGTTTTATGTCATATCCCAACCAGCCGAGGAGTCGGTTCAAAAAGAAGTTGTTCGAATAACAGGTGCCGCCAAACCCGTATTTTTCAATGCCATCAAGGTATAGTTCGAAGTCAATCAGACGTATCAGATTCAGGCGCTTTTTGAAAAACAGTTTAGAGATGTTTTCAAATGGGATCTTTGATACTTGCGCTTTGACAATTTCGTTCAAGGCTTCAAAACCGGGTCTCTGTCTGCGAATTCCCAGTAAATAAAGGTACTTTATGAAAAGTTTTTCTTCAAATTCAGGTTCTGACACTTTGTAGTTTTTATTTGCATCCACAACAATATAAGTCTGTTTTAAATTTTCTAAAGTCAGGATCACCCAAATACTCTTCAATCCTATCCATTGACTGAAGCATATCCTCCGGGTACAATATGAACTCTCTTTTTATGGGGGCTCATACGTACCTAACACTATTTAAAATGATTTGTCTTAATTGTTCTTTCAGTGCTTTTTCTGAAACCAGGCCTACTTTGATTTTTAGTTCGTTTTCCGGCATGTGTAGAACTCCTTTCATCCTTTACAAAAGTACCGAATAACTCCTGAACATTGAAGAAAACCTATAAAATATTATTTGTTTTTCATCTTTTGTTATCCAAAAATTACTACCCGGAACTCAACAAATTTAAAAAAAGAGCGTTTTCCATTAAGAATTCATTATTTTTACTCGCTTAAAACAAACAATCCATGAAACGGAAAAATGTCTTCATCCTCCTTGGCTTGCTGATCCTTGTCATTGCGGTCGTCTGGTATTTTTCTTCATCTTCGGGGACAGAAAGTAATTCCATCCTGGTGAAGGCCAAAACCGGAAAATTCATCGTTGATGTAACCACCACCGGCGAACTGGAAGCCCGCAGCAGCGAGGACATCAGGGGACCCAACCCCATCGGGCTGCGGAATGCCAGAATCTGGCAGTTGCGCATCGAGGATATTGTCCCCGACGGAACCGTGGTTGACTCGGGCCAGTGGGTTGCCACACTCGACAGGAGCGACCTGGAAAATAAGATCAAAGACCAGGAACTGGAAGTGGAAAAACTACAAACCCAGTTTTTACAAACCCAACTCGACACATCCATGACCTTGCGTTCCGCCCGCGATGATCTGGTCAATTTACAGTATTCGCTTGAAGAAAAAAAGATCGTCATGGATCAATCCATTTACGAACCCCCTGCGACTCAACGACAGTCCAGGCTGGATTATGAAAGGACCGAAAGGACATACAAACAAGCCGTTAAAAATTACAAGTTAAAATATGAAAAGGCCAAAGCCGATATGCAGGAAGTAAGTACCAACCTGGAAAAGGCGCAACGCCGCCTGAAAGAATTCCGGGACCTGATGAAAGAATTCACCATAAAAGCTCCCAAATCGGGAATGGTCACTTATAAGAAAAGCTGGAGCGGGAAAAAACAGGGAGTAGGTGCCCAGATCAGTTCCTGGGACAATGTGGTGGCTACTTTGCCGAACCTTTCATCCATGAACTCAAAAACGTACATTAACGAGATAGACATCAGCAAGGTGGCCGTCGGGCAAAAGGCTGAAATATCGGTGGATGCATTCCCCGGAAAGAAATTTACCGGAGAAGTGATCTCCGTGGCCAACATGGGAGAACAAATGCAAAACTCCAACGCCAAAGTTTTTGAGGTTGTCATTCACGTTGACGGTTTCGATTCGATTTTGCGCCCTTCCATGACCACCAAAAACAGGATCATCACTAAAGTCATTGATTCGGCACTGTATGTTCCCATTGAATGCGTCTTTTCAAACGACTCCATCAACTATGTCTATAAAAAATCATACAAACAGCAGGTTATTCCCGGCGAAAGCAATGAGAATGACATCATTATCCTGAAGGGGTTGAAGGAAGGGGATGAGGTTTACCTTGAACCTCCGGCCGGTGCCGAAAAATGGAAAGTTCATTACCTGGAAGGTGAAACGGTTGTTCCTTCCGGTGAAACAACGGAAACCGAAAGCGGTGAAAAAGTTGAAGAACCACCGGGATCACCTTCCGTCCCTGGCGGTGAAATGAAAAATATGCCTGAAGGATCGTTTACCTATTATATTGTTGTGGGGAGCTTTACCGACATGAAAGAAGCCAAAAAGATGGTTTCACGCCTGAATGACAAGGGGTTCCCGGAAGCGGGTACTTTGCAAAGCGGTGAAAACATCAGGGTTTATGCGGGCCGGTATCAGGATATTGACAGTGCCGACCGGGCAAAGCAAAATTTATCCAAGGACTACCGGGGCGCCTGGATTTATAAGGAAAAAAGAGAAAATACTTCGGAAAATAATTAGTGTGAAATGATTACAAGAGGGGAAATCCGGAATGTAAGCATTGAAGAACCAGCCAACAGAGAATAAGTGGAAAGATATCTTCAAATACTGAACATCTCTCTTGAAGCCGTATTTAACAATAAGTTTCGTTCGATACTTACGGCTTTGGGCATCATCTTCGGTGTGGCAGCCGTGATCGCCATGATGGCTATCGGCAACGGTGCCCGTGTGGAGATACTCAACCAGATCAAACTGGTGGGCGTCAACAATATTGTGATCGTACCGCTGAATCAGAGTGACAACAAACAAAAACAGGCCGAAGAAGAGGAAGAAGGGAAGTCGCTGAAAAAGAAATATTCTCCGGGACTTACCTTGAAAGATGCCGATAACATCCTGGCCAATATTCCCACCGTGAAAAGGGTGAGTCCGGAGGTCATTTATCCCACCCTTGCCATCAGAAGCGGCAACAAAATGATGGTTGACCTGTCGGGGGTGACGAACGTGTTTTTCGAATTGTTCAACCTGGAACTCAGTGAAGGAGATGTGTTCAAGCCCCAACAACTGGAGAGTGGAGATCCGGTTTGTATCATCGGCCCCGAGGTGAAAGCACGCTTGTTTCCCAAAGAGAATCCCATAGGAAAAAACCTCAAATGCGGCAATGTATGGCTTAAGGTAATCGGAATACTGAAAGGAGTTAAGGTTTCGGAGAAGGTGGAGAGCCTGGGTGTGAGCGATTACAACAAAATGGTTTTTGCTCCCATAAAAACAGTGTTGCTCCGTTTTAAAGACCGTTCACTGATAAACCAGGCCTCGCTGGGCGGAACCGAGGTTTTCTATAGCGGCAACAGTATGATGATCACCGAAAAACAAGGTTCGGGCGGCGGCGAAAACCAGTTGGATAAAATTGTGATACAGGTTGACAACACCGGGAATCTGGCCACAACAGCCGATGTGATCTCACGGATGTTACAGCGCCGTCACCGCGGTGTGGAGGATTTTGAGATAAAAATACCCGAACTTCTGCTGAAGCAGGAACAGAAAACACGTGACATTTTCAATATTGTTTTGGGCGCCATTGCGGGCATATCCCTCATCGTGGGGGGCATCGGTATCATGAATATCATGCTGGCATCAGTACTGGAGAGGATCAGGGAAATAGGCATCAGAAGGGCCACCGGGGCAACCCGGCGGGACATTGTCTTCCAGTTTCTTGCCGAAGCCACTTTTATCAGCATCACCGGCGGATTGTTCGGCATCATCCTCGGTGTGGTCATGGCAAAAGTGATCTCAACGACGACGGGGATATTGACGGTGATCTCATTTCCGTCTATCCTGTTATCGTTTGTTGTGGCCGCGGCAGTGGGGATTATTTTCGGTTACCTCCCTGCCAAAAAAGCATCGGAGCAGGACCCCCTGGAGAGCTTGCGACATGATTGAGGATGGTGATTTGTGAATAGTGATTTGTGAATAGTGATTTGTGAATAGTGATTTGTGAAT
>CAZMOS010000204.1:0-4543 GCA_964567945.1 uncultured Lentimicrobiaceae bacterium | reverse complement strand
TTTTAAGACAATTTGCTGAAAAGTAGTCATGTCTGTTTAGAACAATTTAAAATAATGAATATATTGTGTTTTGAATTACAATATTCCTAAATTTGAGAATTAACTTAATGAAAAAGAAAACCATGAAAAAACTGACTTATTTTTTAATTTTTTTACTGGCAATTCTGACCGCAGGCAGCACCATCGCCCAAAGTGAAAAAGAACTCAAAAAAGAGATCAAGGAAAAAGCGATGAAAGATGCCCGTAAAGAAGCCAAAAAACTAAAGAAAGAAGGTTTTACTGTCGCGCCGGGCCAATTGCCCATGGACAAGCAAATAGAAAATACCTGGATGAAAAGGTATGAGGTTACCGACGAGGGAAATCCAAAGTACTTCATTGCCGATGCCCGTGCTGTGGGAGAATCACACTCCGCTGCCAAAATGCAGGCTTACGAATTGGCAAAGATCAACATTGCGGAACAAATCGGTTCAAAAGTGGCCGGGCTGGTCAAAACAAACCTGGCCAATGCGCAACTGAATTCGGAAGATGCCGCCTCGGTAACAAAAACCGTCGCCAGCTTCCAGTCCAAAGTCAAAGCGGATATCGGCAACATGCTCACACTGTTTGAGGCCTCAAGGAATATTGATAAAAATACGGAGGTGTTTGTTACGCTGGGATATAGTTATGATGCTGCCATGAAACTGGCGAAAGAAAAACTTCGTAAAGAACTGGAAGCCAAGGGTAAAGCAGTTTCCGAAAAACTGGATAACATCCTTGATTTTTAGCTTGACATGTACCTTATTAATTCCGCCTGTCAACATGAAAAAACTATCGTTCATTATTTTATCTGTTTTTTTATTCTCAACATTAATTGTTAAGGGACAAACTTTTGAGGATTTTGAGAAACAGATAGACGAAGAGTATGCCGAATTTGAAAAAAAGACAGACCGGATATTTAATGAATATGTACAGGAGATTGACAAGGAGTTTGCCGGTTACCTGGCTGAAAATTTCAAAGAATACGCCCTAAAAAAATCCGAAAAAAAAGAAACTGGCCCCAAACCGGATAAGATTCCGCGTTACACTGAAATTCCGCAATGGAAACCGGAAGAGATCAACATTTCGGGTAATGAAAGTGACATTACGCCGAATGAAATCATCCTGCCTGTGGTAAAAAGATCAGAGCCGGACCATTTTGAAACACGCCATTTTGCATTTGACTTTTTCGGTTCGGAAATAGCAGTCGATTGTGACAAGAATATGCTTGCCTCGCCCCGGAAGATCCACACTGCCGAAGATGTTGCCGCTTACTGGGAAGAAATGAGCAAAGTTTATTACAATCATTTGCTCAATCAGTTCAATATATATTATCAAAACCTCAACCTCAACGACTGGGCTTATTATCAACTGATCAGGCAGTTTTCAGCAAAAGCATATCCTTCGGATGAAAATATGCAAAACCTGCTGACCTGGTATCTGCTCACCCGCGCAGGATACAAAAACAGGATCGCTTTTGACAATTCACACACTTACGTTTTAGTGTCTTCGGTATATCCGCTGGCAGGAAGTTTTGTCCGGCTGAACAACATCAATTATTATCTGCCGGGCAAAGATATCGGACAGGCCAAAACCTATGAAAAGGATTTTCCGCAGGCAGATAAAATACTGGATTTGAGCATTTCCAAACCGATGAACCTGGCCGGAAAAAAGGAAGGGAAGCAGTTCCGGTTCAACTCCGGCGGAAGGGATTATGAAGTGAACTTAAATTACAACAAAAACCTGATCGATCTTTACAACACCATACCGCTGGCTGATTTAAGTCTTTATTTCAACAGCGTCCCCGGCCCGGAGACAAAAAATTCGGTATTGAAAGCTTTCCGTCCGCTGCTTGCCGGAAAATCAAAGATCGAAGCGGCGAACATTTTGCTGAGTTTCGTTCAGCAGGCCTTTTCCTACAAAACCGACCAGGAAGCTTACGGGAAGGAAAAATATATGTTTGCCGACGAGTTGCTTTACTATCCTTATGCCGATTGTGAAGACAGGTCGGTGTTGTTTGCTTATCTGGGGAAAACCCTGCTGGACCTTGAAGTTGTGGGCGTGACTTTCCCCGGACACGTGGCGACGGCGGTTCATTTCCCGAAAAATCCGCCGGGAAAATACTTCAGATACAACCGGAAAGAATATGTGATCGCCGACCCCACTTTTACCGGTGCGCCTATGGGTATGCTGATGCCGGGCATTAACAAAGCGGAAGCGCAGATTATCCCGGTCAAACAGAATGTAATTTACAGCAACAAAGCGGAAAAGATATGGGATGTCGTCAGGAAATACGGCGGATTCAGGGGTGATGTTTTGCAGGATGTTGTCTTTGCTCCCTCGGGCAATGCTTATGTGTGCGGGTATTTTGTGAAAGAGGCAAACTTCAGGCAACATCATCTGGTTTCGGATTATGACGGCCGTGATATGTTCATTGCCAAATTCGATCCTGCGCTCAACCCGGTGTGGGTGAAAACAGCCATCGGCCCCGGAAACGATATGGCTTACAGCATTGCCCTCGACCCGAGAGGTATCCTTTATGTTTACGGCAGTTTTGAACAAACACTGGATTTCAATGGCCGGGTCATCGAAGCTTCCGGCGCACCGGATGTTTTTGTGGCCCGTTATGCCCCCAATGGGAATGTGCGGTGGATTTCCAAAGCGGGTATTGACAAGGTGGACCATTCGGCCAATTTTATGTTTTCAGCAACATTTAACCCTTCCGGCCAAAAGATCAATGCCCGGCTTTACAACGAAACAACGAATTTTGATTTTTACGGATTAAACCTCAACGGAAACGGCAATGCCGTGATCACCGGATCGTTTTATGCCACGACAGGACTCAACACCACAGATTTTGAAAATTATAATTTCGGCAGCGATTTCAACATACCCACTGCCTTGTATGACACCAGCAACCGCCTGCACTCAAAATTAAATTACGAGCGCACCATCGCGGGACTTTTCGCTGCCCTCCGCCTGATCCGTTTCAACAGCTTTGAATTGAAAGGCTCCATACTCCAGAATACGATTAAAGAACACAATGAATCTTTCATTGAACAGGCAGATCAGTTTTATGAAAATATGGGAAAGTTGTCGTTTATGATCAACAAAACCGGTATTGTGGTCATCAATACCAAACATCAGGAACCCATTGAATTTAGTTTTATACGCATACTCAACAACGCCCGGATCAAGGTGATTACTTACGAAAACGGGAATTCAAAGGTAGATGTTTTGTCAGGAATTGAAATTGTCGATCCATCAGGTGAGACCCAATTTGACATGAACAGCATTTCATTATCAAAAGAAAATGGTGACCTGCTACTGGATTATGATGATGACCACACCAAAATCAAATTAAATCTCAGAATGGAAATATTACAAATGAAATAGCCTGGATTTATACATGCCGCATGAAAAACGACGCTCAATATCTGCCAGACAAAAGCCGCATCCGCCCCCGGATCTTTTTGCTATTCATTGTTATGTTGATCTTACCTTTGTTTGGCAACAACCTTTTTCCTCAAAGTAGGAAAGAAACCATTTCGGTTTCCGAACTGATCCGCAGGATGCAGGTTGAAAGTAAAACAATCGAGATCAGTAATGTTACGGTTGAGTTCAGGAGCGAGGATAAAAAGTTTGCAAAAAACAAGATCTTTTACTGGGTATTTACCATTAAACCCGCAACAGCAGGACTGAAAAAGGTTTATTTCTACGACTGTGATTTTAATACCGGAAAAAAAGCCCCATTGGTTTTTGAAGGATGGGACTTTAAAAAAATGAACATGACGGGGTGCACCCTTCAGGCCAATATTTCTTTTAAAGATTGCAAACAGGACGGACGTTATCCGTTGCTGTTTCAAAACAATACTTTTCACGATAATCTGCAATTTGAAGGGAATGATTCGCTGATTTCCATTCAGTTCCTCAATTGCCGTTTTGAAAAGCAATTGCTGGTGAAAACCAGTCCTGGTGAATTTGAAATGGACAAATGTATATTTGATGCCGACACCTTGAAATTTGGCGGTAATGTTGATGGAAAGACCCTTTTTCAATTAAGCTTCAAAAGTCAAAAAGCGGATGAAATCAATATTTCAAACAGCAGCTTTCGGAACAACGGGCTAAAGAATGTTTATTCCGTTGATTTTAACGGAACAGAGGCGGATAAGATCACCTTGTTGAATGATCAAATGGTTTCGGTGGATTTTACTGATATTGTTGTGGACAAAGCCATTCTTATTGATTCCCTTTCTGTTTCAAATTATATTGGTATACAAAATCTTGATTTTCCCGAATCCAACACCAACATCCCCTGGTACAATTTCGGGGGAGAGAAACTGGCGATTTTTCAACTTTACCAATCCGGACAAATTATTCCTTACCAGCCCAAAACAAAAAAGCAACTGCTGAATCCACTCCTTTAAAATGACCTGATCATAGACTATAACCAAATAAATGCCATTTACCAAAGACAGGGTTATATCCATTCGTCCAAACGGTCGTACGTTGAGATCAAAACCATCGA
>CAZMOS010000203.1:0-4641 GCA_964567945.1 uncultured Lentimicrobiaceae bacterium | reverse complement strand
CTGTTACGTTGACTTTCTCAAGGCTTTTGACACTGAAATTATAGTATTTGTTTATTTCTTCCGAAGTCAGCCGGTCAATTTCCAGTTTCCGGAATATTGATTTTACACTTTCGATTTTCTGTTCTTTGTTCTGGTTTTTTAAAGAATAAAAATCGATTAGTTTTTTGTGGTCTGCTTTATCGGCTATTTCCAACGCCTTGAGGTAGAGAAAAGTCTTTTTATTTGAAAGTATGTCTTTCCCTGTTTTTTTTCCAAAAATTTCTTCATCACCGAAAGTGTCGAGCAGGTCGTCTTTAAGCTGAAAACCGATTCCGATATTTATTCCGAAATCATAAAGGTTGTGCGCATCTTCCAGGGAAGCACCGCCTATCAAAGCTCCGATTTTCAGGCTGGCGCTGAAAAGTACGGCGGTTTTCAGCCTGATCATATCTATATATTGCTCAACCGTAACATGGTTATCACTTTCGTAGCTCAGGTCATATTGCTGGCCTTCACATACTTCAATGGCTGTTTTGTTGAATATATCCAACACAGAAGGCAGGATATCTTTATCCGCTTTTTGCACATACTGATAAGCCAGTGCAAACAATGTATCTCCCGAAAGAATGGCAATGTTGGGATTCCATTTTGTAAAAACAGATGCTTTACCCCGGCGAATGGGGGCATTGTCCATGATATCGTCATGGATGAGGGTAAAATTATGAAACATCTCGATGGCCATGGCCTGGGGCAGGGCATCTTCTATATTTCCCCCGAAAAGTTCGCAAGCCATCAGGGTAAGCACGGGTCTTATGCGTTTTCCTTTGAGTTTCAGCGTATAAAGAATGGGTTCGTACAGCTCTGCCGGCTCGCCTTTAAACTCAACCTCCTCCAGGACACTTTCAAAATAGGAATAGTAATCCTCGTATTCTCTCATCGTAAAAAAAATTGTTTATTCATTAATTAGATTTAGCAGATACTGGCCGTATCCGCTTTTCAATAATGGTTGTGCCAGTTTGCTTAATTGTTCTTTGGATATAAATCCTTTAATGTAAGCAATTTCCTCAATGCAACCGATCTTTAATCCCTGCCTGTTTTCGATGACTTCTACAAATTGTGAAGCGTCAATCAGCGAGCGGAATGTTCCTGTATCAAGCCAGGCAGTGCCCCGGCTCAAAACACCAACTTTAAGTTTTTTTATTTTCAGGTAATGTTTGTTGACATCCGTAATTTCGTATTCACCACGGGCGCTGGGTCTCAGGTTTTCCGCCACTTCAATGACCGAATTGTCATAAAAATAAAGCCCCGGCACTGCATAATTCGATCGGGGATGTTCGGGTTTTTCTTCAATGGAGAGGGCATTGAAATTTTCATCAAACTCAACGACACCATATCTTTCGGGATCACTGACGTGGTAAGCAAAAATAACACCACCGTCAGGGTCATTGTTTTCATTCAACAATCTATGTAATCCCCTTCCGTAAAAAATATTATCCCCCAGGATCAATGAGACTTTATCTTTTCCAATAAATTCTTTTCCGATAACAAAAGCCTGGGCCAGGCCGTTGGGAATTTCCTGGACAGCATAATGAAAATTGCACCCGAGTTTGGATCCGTCTCCCAGCAACCTTTCAAAATTAGGCAGATCTTCCGGTGTGGAAATGATCAGGATGTCCTTGATGCCGGCCATCATCAGGATGGAAAGCGGATAATAGATCATAGGTTTGTCATAGATGGGCATAAGCTGTTTGCTGACGGCTATCGTCAACGGATGTAAACGTGTGCCGGCTCCTCCGGCAAGTATTATTCCTTTCATTTTTTTCAATTTATGGGTTTTCTTCTTTTTCTTCTTTTGGTTTTAATTCTTCAACGACCAGTTTATCAAGTTCAATGTCTCCTTCCTCATCAAATACTTCGAGTAACGGCTCTCTGAATGCTTTTGTCAGTGCCCGTTTGTCGAGTGTCAGCAACAGAGAAGGCAGGACAAACAAGTTAGAGAACAAGGCCACTACCAGGGTAAACGACACAAGATACCCAAGTGCCTCGGTGCCTCCAAATGAAGACAATGTAAAAATAAAAAATCCGAAGAAAAGGACGATGGCAGAATATACCATACTGTATCCGGTTTCTTCAAGTGCGGCGATGACCGATTCTTTGACTTTCCAGTTGAAGGATTTTAAATGCAGACGGTATCTCGAAAGGAAATGAATGGTGTTGTCCACACTGATACCAAGGGCAATGCTGAAGATGAGAATAGTGGAAGGCTTAATGGAAATGCCGAAATACCCCATCATACCGGCTGTCATGATCTGCGGAATGATATTCGGTATCAAAGAGATAAGAATCATCCGGGCAGATGAAAAAATCAACGCCATAAGGATGGTAATGACAACTACCGCCAGAGCCAGGCTCATAAACAGGTTTTTAACAAGATAATTTGTGCCTTTCAGAAAGACAACACTAGTGCCGGTAAGGGTAACTTTGTATTTTGAAGGAGGAAAGATCGAATCTATTTTAGGTTGCAAACTGTTGAGAATTCTTTCGATATCGTTGCTTCCGATATTTGCCATCTGGATGGATATTCTGGTTTTGCTGAATGAAGTATCCACAAAAGCATCAATTATACTTTTTTTATTGTGCTTTCCAAGCTGGGGCACATAACCGAGAATAAAGTTTTTTTCCTGGCTGTTGGGTAAAGAGTACATGCTGGGTTTACCCCGGTAAAAAGCCTGTTTGGCCGCTTTAACCACTTCGACTACCGATACGGGTTTCGAAAAATCTTTGTAGGTAGCCAACGTATCCTGCAACCGGTCCAGTTTTCGTAAAGTTGACAGGCGGAGTACCCCGTTCTTTTTCTTCGTATCTATAACGATCTCGAGCGGCATGACCCCTTTAAAATTCTTCTCCAGAAAGATCATGTCTTTGTAAAGCTTGTCTTTCTTTGATATATCGTCAACCACGTTACCGGTGGTTTTCAGCATTGTAATTCCAACAATGCCGCCTGTCACGAAAACAAACGTCAGGATATAGATCAGTTTTCTGCGACCCAGCACAATACGCGTTACAGTATGTACAAAACGGTTTACCCAGCCTTTGTCCAGGTGTTTCATGTGTTTTGGAGATGGAACCGGGAAAAAACTGAATAAAACAGGAAGCAGGAAAAGCGACAGCAAATAGGTTATCATTATGTTGAGGGAAGCAATGATACCGAACTCAATAAGCAGTTCATTGCTGGTGATGATGAAGGCGGCAAATCCGGCAGCCGTGGTGGCATTGGTCAGCAGGTTGGCATGGCCGATACGGGAGATCATTCGCGAAAGGGCTTTCACTTTGTTGCTATGTTCACGATATTCACTCAGATATTTGTTCAGCAAAAAGATAGAATTCTCAACGCCTATGACAATGATTAAGGGAGGGATGATCCCTGTGAGGATAGTTATCTTATAGCCAAACAGTACAATTAAACCCAGTGCCCAGATCACGGCAATGATGACGACGATCATGGCAAACAACACGACACGTCCGGTTCTGAAAAGAATAAACAATAAAATGGATGTGATCACCAGCGAGAGCAAAACGAAAAACAATAATTCGTTCTGAACCTTTTTGGAAGTAACGGTACGGATATAAGGGAGTCCGGAGTAATAGATTTCCAGGTTATATTTTTTACCGTATTGATCAATCAGTTCCGTAATCTGCCGCACGAGCGGAATTCTTTTTTTCGAATTCAGTATCTCCTTTTCGAGCGTGATCATCATCAGGCTCACATTCGTTTCCCTGTTAAACAGCCGTCCGTCATACAATTTCAGGTTGTAGATACTTTTTTTTATGGAATCAACTTCCTGTTGGGTTGTGGGCCTTTTGGGAACGAGAGAAACAAAATCGAATTTTTTCAGGCTGTCGTTTCTTTCGAGTGCATAGATACGTGCCACCGAAAGAACTTCCTGAACACCTTTCAACTCCCGGACCTCATTACTCAGGTCATACCAGTCATCGAAATGTTGCAGGGTAAACAGTTCCGGGTCTTGAATGGCCACAAAGATCACACTGCCGTCCTGCCCGAATTCCTGTTTGAATTTATCGTATTCAATGTTGTATTTGTTGTCTTTGGGAAGCATCCGGGCCATCTCGTAAGACATTTTTACTTTCGAGCCTTCGTAGCCCATAAAAACCGTCAACAGCCCGATGATTATCAGAATTAAAGGCCTGTTTCGAAGGATGATTCTGACGAGAATTTGCCACATAAATGCCGGGATACGGTTAAAAATAATTTACGAAAATAGCCTGTTTTTTAAAACGGGCAAGGGTTTAATAATTTCAGGCAAATAAAAAGATTGTATTTTTACATCCAATGATTTTGCAGCCTGTTTTAAACCTGCAAATGTAAGTTTTGTTTTATCGTGAATCAAAGATAAGTTTTATTTATTGATACCACCCATCCGGTTTTGCCCGAAGGCCTGGAATCATTGGGTTACCGTTTCGATCATTTCCCCGGTTTTCAGCGCGAAGATTTCACACGGATCGTTCATGAATCTACGGGTATTATAATCAGAAGCAAGTTCATGCTTGCCAGGCACTTTGGTGAAAAAGCCCTTAATTACTGTTTCATTTCCCGGTAAGGACAAGTCAAGAAAACATTTTATAAGGGTATGTAGGCAGACG
>CAZMOS010000202.1:0-4773 GCA_964567945.1 uncultured Lentimicrobiaceae bacterium | reverse complement strand
TTGTTCATATTCTTCTGCAAAACTTATCTTTTTATGATGTTCCGGCTGATTTAATGTTGTAAAAACAAAATGGGTATAAAGATAAAAGCCGATGATTATAAACTGACACCCGGCATTTACGTGGGCACAGAGGCGGAAGAAGACGACGGAATACCCTTTGAGGAAAAAATCGCTGAATTGAAAAACAAACTGAAAGAACAATTTGAGAAGTCGAATGAATTGCAGCGAAAAATAACAGACAACCTGAACAAATTATAGAAATGTCTATAGAACGTATTGATGATTTCAACATACAATCTATACATGTTTACAACAGCGACATGAACATAGAACGTGTCGATGGCTTAGATATACACTCAAAATATGTCGACAGCTATGACAGGAACATGGAACCTGTTAATGACAGCAGCATTGGGACGAATAACAAATCAAATTATGAGATATGGAAAAAGTGATTTTCTTTCGAATCGGTTGGATGAATAAATACGAAGGATTAACCTAACATGGAAAAATCATAGACAAAATCCTAAATGGTTGTGAGTATGTGGATGTTCATCATAGTGGCCTTGAAATTTACAATTTCAAAGTAGAAAAGGACAACTATTGCTATGGTTATGTTAGACCAGATAGAGTAAAAATCCACCTTCCAAGAAGGTGGCTTTGGATTGCCCCCATAGGGGGCTTCAAAAGATAACTCTTGAATAACTTTATTGCCAATTTACCCTTCAGCATCCCCATAAATTCAGAAACTGATACTTTGGGTGGAATGGAAACAACAAGATGAACATGGTCTATCTGTACATTCAACTCAATTACTTCACTCTTTTTCCATGTGCACAACATCCTTATTTCTTCCTCTACCATAGTCTTTATCTGTCTATTCAATATCCGAAAACGATATTTCGGTACCCATACAATGTGATAGTCACATTTGTATATCACATGCGATAACTTCTTATATTTGCTCATGACGCAAAGGTAAGGCAAAGCCATCAAAACATTAACACCGTCAAAGACGGTGGGTTTCTAAGTTAAACTAAAAACAGTTTAAATACTTACATTTTACCCAATCATTTTCGCTTTCCCGTCCACCGATCGCCAAAGTTTAAAGGATTCTTCCCACAGCTTTTTTCCTTCCCCGCGGTCATAGCATTTGGGATCCATCTTTTTATGACGGAACATGTGCAGATATTCTTCCGTTTTCCCTTCGTAATCGGGTGAGATGGCCATGTAAACGACCGGAAGTGCAGCTTTTGCAGGCGGGCGGAACACAATCCTGAAAATGCTTTTTAGCGTGAGATAAAGCAGTCGCGGAGCCTGTTTGATGATCTCGGTGTGCACCGGCCCGGGACAGATCACGTTGACTCCCACGTTAACTTTCTCCTGATTAATCCTTCTTGAAAGTTCCACGGCATACGTATTCAGCACCAGCTTGAAATAGCTGTAATTGGATATGCCTTTTGAAACGCCGTAAGGTTCGTAAACACCGAATTCATCGTAATCAATGGCCGAAGAGCCCTGATGCGAATCGGAAGAGATAAACACAATGCGCGGCCTGAACGGGGAACCGTCATGTTTTGCGGGGATCACACCCTGATTGATCATCAATTGGGTCAGAATCACGTTTGACAGATAATTCACCAAAAACATTTCTTCAATGCCTGATCCGGTTTTACGGGCTTTGGGTAAAGCCACTCCGGCATTCAATATGGTCACATCCGGCCTGATCTTATCTTTTAACAGCCCCTCCACAAAATCGTGAATGGTATTGATCCGGCTCAAATCCACATAGCGCATCTCGACATTGTCCGATCCGCTAATCTTTTTCACTTCTTCCCCGGCTTCGGGAATGCGGCTCCTGCCCGCCATGATCACATGAGCGCCGCGCCGGGCCATTTCTACTGCAATGCCAAAGCCCAGCCCCGAATTGGCGCCTGTAATGAGGAAGGTCTTGCCGTCGAAACGGTCGTTATCGGTCAGGCGTTCTGCCAGTTCCTGCTTTGAGAAAAAGTCTTTCACCCCGGCCAGCGCTGCAACCACCGGGTTATCGAATCTGCCGTGTGACATATCAATGAATTAAAAGGCGAAATTAAATTTTTCATCTGATTGGGCAAGTTTATCATTCGGAGATAAATGTTAACCGCTTACATATTTTTACTACAAAATTTTACACGTATTCCGAAACACAAAAACCGGGAATCCGTAAAAGTTAAAAAAGGGATAAAATGACGCCGCAGGGCAATGCCGGTTTCAACAATACGTTATTAATAAAAAGATAAAATCAGCTAACAATGAAAACAACTTTTATCATATCTTTGAGCAACTAACTGTATTATGAAAAAATCATTCTTATTTGCATCGGCACTGGGTTTTGCAACCGCTTTCTGGTTTTTCAGACTTCCATTCAGCTATGGTACACGGGTAAAAGGGTTTGTAATCGCCATTTTCAGAAATAACGGTGACTTCATTATCAAGTTGAGCCATAATCATCATGATTTTATCATCAATAACGCAGGCTCGATCGGTATTGACCTCAAAAAACTGAAAACAAAACTTATCGGCAGACAAGTCAATTTATGGTTCACGCATCCGAAATGGCCGTTTGACAATTCTCCTTACATCACACGCCTGGTTTGCGATGATGAACTCATCTATTCAAAATGGTGACGAACATCGCCATTTTGATAGTTTTATTAACTTTACACTCTTAAACACTTTAATTTTACTAACACTACCCTGATGAAAATCACTCTCGGAACTTTTAACCTCAACAACCTTTTTTCGCGTTACAATTTCAAAGCCAGCATCAAATCCCTGAAAAGCGGCACAGTTGTCGAATATGTTTTCGGTGACAAGGAAAATTTCAAGATCAGAAAATTCCGGGGAAAGCTTATCAAACCCAAAAACAAAAAAGACACCCTGAAAATTGCATCCACGATCGTGGAAATGAATGCAGATATTCTGGCCGTTCAGGAGGTGGAAGACATCAACATACTGAAACAGTTTAATAAAGAATACCTGGGAAACAAATCTTACAAGTATGTAACACTCATCGAAGGCAACGACCCCAGGCTGATTGATGTGGGCCTGTTGTCGAACTTTCCGCTGGGCGCCGTTACCTCATGGCAACATGCCGTTTATGATAACGAAACACGTGAGATATTCAGCCGTGACCTCTTACAGGCCGAAATACTGAACGAGAGAAGGACAAAAACTTTATTCACGCTTTTTGTTACCCACCTGAAAAGTAATTTCATTTCATACACCAGTCCCGATGCGGATAAGCAAAAGGCAAAGAACAACCAAAAACGGTTGAAGCAATCGGAAGTCATCGGCCGGATCATTGAAGACCAGACCCGGCCCGACAGCAAATACATCCTCGTGGGCGATATGAATGACAGCCCGGACTCCCCTTTCGTGAAAGGTTTCAGCGATTACAAAGGGATCAACCTGCACAATGCACTTGAAAACATGCAGGAAACCGGTAAAATGAACAAAACCAAATATCCTCCCGGTGATATCTTCTGGACACACCGTTACAGGATTTCGCCGGGTAACTATATCTACAATCTGTACGATCAGATATGGATCAGCCCGGCGCTGACGGGAAAACTTTCCGGTTCGTGGGTGGCCCGTCGGAAAAGCGTTAACGGTGACGGCAGCGACCACGACCCCGTGTGGATTGAATTAACTCTCTAAAAATCACTGACATGAAAAAATCAAAAGAAGAAAAACGTGCCCTGCGCAAAGCCAGGCGGGCGGAACGCAAAAAGTTCAAAAAACTCCGGAAAGAAAAATTCAAGGAACTGGTTTCAGCCGCCTCGAAAGCCGACCTTAAATTTAATCCGGAGGATGACTCCCTGAAATTTACGGATATCTTCAACCAGGTATGGCCGGTACTGAAACCCGGACTGGAATATGCCGAACTGATAAAGATCACCGGTCCGAAAGCCGATAAGATCTTACGGACGGTGATTGACCTGGGGCAAAGAGTTTTCACAGGCGATGCCAGCGAAGAAGAACAGACGCGGTTCCTGACTTACCTGGACTCGATCTGGGACATCGTTGAAAAAGTACTGGAAATCCTGAAAACATTCACCAGCGATAAAGTTGATGATGTCATTGACCAGGTTATCGAGATCGGGGAATGGATCACGGATAATGAGGAGTGACGAGTGGCGATTAGTGATTGGTGATTTGTGAATCTGGATACCTGAACCAGAACAGAATACATGGATCACGAACAACCCGTCAGGCAACCACTTCGATAACTTCACCGGTATGATCAAATATTGTTTTTACCATCTCCTGCCAGCGTTTCGGAAATGATGCTTTCGATTCTTCGGTGGCCTGCGGACCCATGGCCATCATGATTACCGGTTTGGGATCAACAACTTTTCCGGGACGATAATTCAATTTTACCGAAGCGCCGGTATCCAGTCGCGTAAAACGCACATCGGCATCCATCTCCACACCGTAAAAAAGCAGGTTACGGCGACCGAAACGGCCTTGCTGAAGGCCGCCAAATCCCAACGATCCGTAAGCTGCCCCCGTGATATTGGCAATTACACTTCCGGTAACGCCGGTGTTGTCGGTTTCAGGAACTTTCCTCAGCTCAACTTTGATTTGTCCGCGCCGGGGTAATTCCTGTCCGTACAACTCTTTCAACGCCCTTTGTGTCATCAGGTACGCCCCGGCAACCACGGCACAACTGTGTCCCGCCGACTTTCCCAGTGCAACTGCATTAAACTACAGGCTGCCTCCCTCGGCCGC
>CAZMOS010000201.1:0-4898 GCA_964567945.1 uncultured Lentimicrobiaceae bacterium | reverse complement strand
CCTCCAACGAATGTGGATAAACCGCGTGGTAATATATTTGTTTTAATGAATCAAGATTTATATTCGTGTCCCAGAGCATTTTGGAGATCAGCCACATGTCAAGACCCTGGGAATACCATTCCGGTAAAAATGCAAACCTGACTTTTTTTATATTATTTTGATACAATGCAGTAATTAACTTCTGATAATTATGGGTGCTGATAATTGGATAAACCCATTTACCACTATAAGGCCAGGTATAAAAACCCAGATTATCATGCCGGCTACCCCAGCTTTTGATCAGGCTGATCAGGGTATCCATTTTTAAATTTTTATCACTGTAGAAACCAATATTATTGATCGCCAGCCTGACATGAAATTTATCGGATAGTTTCAGGTTGCAGGGCGGGGCAGCAAACTGGTAATAAGCATATCCACCCAATTCAACATCCGGGTATTCCTTCCAGATTGAATCTGCAACTCGTTGATAAAAAGAAAATATCCTGTTGCTCAACCTGGAATAGGCAGTACTAATATTTACACAGGTATCCGGTTTAGTGCAATTTTCACATTCGCAAAAATTTTTGTTGTCGTTGGGTGCAAGTGAGAGGTATTTTTCATCTGGATGAGTTCTTAAATGTTCTTTGGTATTATCAACAAACAGTTTGATCAGGGTTTCATTTGTAGTACAAAGTTGTGCGTATTTATTCGGGTTTTTATATGTACGTCGTTTACCGTTTACTTCCGCAAACAATTCAGGCATGCTGTCAAAATACACGGATGGGGTAACCAGTTTTCTCCTGTTGTGGTTGTATAATTTCATATTGGAGATCCCGGCTTTATTCCTGATCAACCATGTCATGGCTGTATCTTTGTTATAATACAAATACTTTATTCCGAATGCCCTTTCATTAAATGCCGGCACTGTCATCTTTGTTTTTTCCTCAAAACTATATTCATTATTTTCAGGCACATATTCCCCGAGATAAGTCGGAAAGAACCAGTGCACGCCCAGGTTGTTTTCAAGGAAATCATAAACGGCGTAAAGTGTACCAAAATCAGCCTGGTCTTTTTTACTAAAAAATTCATCTTTCACACTACGGGCATCAAGGTCATCTTTGCCACCCAGGTAAATGTTGCCATGATAAAACGCTTTTACAAAAGCATCTTTCGATAAAGTGTCGGTCAGGCTCAACGAGTCCCTGATAAATCCTTCACCCAGCAGAAAATAATGCCGGTTTTGTATAAGGTCTTTTTTACTTTTTATCGGAAGGCTTATTTTGAAAATGCCATGCAGGTAATATTGAAGTTCTTTGGCGGCTTTTTGCTGAATCACACTGGAGTCTTTATACAAAACAATGTTATATCCTTTCAGCGTTTCACCTGATAGACGGATAATTTTCTTCTGGCATTGTGCGGTAACGGAAACCATTATTGCAAGCAGGATGATCATAAAAAAACGGGTGCTATTTAATAGGGCTCTCATTTTATCAAATCAATTGACCGTTTAAAATACTGTTAATTTTTTGCAAGGTTTCTTCGTCAAAATATTCGTGGTCATTTTTATTCCGGGAAACCACCGGATTTTTTTCAAGATATTTCTCTATTCGATTATCAAAAGACAAACCACAATGGCCGAGAATTTTATTAATGTTTTCAACCGATTGTTCAACAAAGTCTTCATAATGGATTTCCAGCAAATCCGGTTTGTACTTTTCAAACTCTGCCTGTTCAGCCCAATTGATTTTCTTTATCTGAAGAGCTGTAATAAGAACAGGGTTGTTTTTGTTTTCAAAAGCCCATTTTTTTTCTTCCTCCGAATAAGGTCCGGTCCACCACAATTGCTTTTTACCTCTTTCTTCCCAAAATCCCACTTTAAGTAACGAATTAATTGTGGGGACAGGTTTTCTTTTAATCATTATGAAAACGGCATCCGGAAATATGCTTAACAGGTAACCCATGCGCGGAGGTCCGGTAATTTTAAAAGACAGGCGTTTTCTGTTTTGCCCCTGAACCATTTTGGAAAAATAATCCCGTATAAATTCTTTTTGCTGATCTTCTGCTTGTTTCTCTATCAAAAAGTCCCTGCTAAAGTTTATAGTGCCCCCTGTAATGTACTCCCACATTCCGTAACATTCTGCAGGTTTGAAATAATATTTATTCAGGAAAGACGTGGTATGCAATTGTTGCTTATTCCCGATTAACCTCCACATATCATTATCAAAAAACCGTCGTAAATAATTGACGGTTAAATTGGAAGGAAAGGCCTCCTGAAAGTTTGAAGGCCAGGCCAGATCAGGATGTTGAAAGATCATTTCGGAAATAATAGTGGTTCCGGAACGGGGGGCGCCAATGAAAATGATGGGGTTTTTTAAACGGTTGGTGGGCATTGTGTTTATAAGTTTGTTTCAGGGTATCTGTTGGGGTTTGCTTCGTCGTCTCGCCTAGGGCGAGACTCCTCGCAAAGTCCGTGTTTAATAGGTTTGTTATATGGGATTATCTTTAACCCTCGTCACAAGGCCATGAAACTTGAGTATTGCGATCCGTCAGTTGACGGAGACGCAATCTCAATTAACGCCAGGGCCTATAGTTCATAATACAAGTCCTTCCATTCTGGATTCAGTGCTTCAATTAGCTTTATCTTTTTTGCGCGTGAGCCGGACTTAAGTTGCTTTTCTCTTGCTTTGGCGTCCAAAATCCTCTCAAACTCCTCATACCATACAAGCTTATCCAAATTATATCTGGCACTAAAGGAGTTTTTGTATTTCTTATTCTTATGGCTTTCTATCCGGTTTTTCAGCTCGGTTGTCATTCCGGTGTATAGGGTTCCATGAGTACGGTTGGTTGTCATGTAGGTCCAGGCTTTCATAAGTTATTTCCGAAACATCCTATTCAGTTCTGGACTATTGATAATACCACCTATACCACTCAATAAACCTCCCAATCCCTTCTTCAACAGTCGTGGAAGGTTTGTATCCCATGTCCCTGACAAGGTCGGTAACATCGGCTTCGGTGCGGGGTACGTCGCCGGGCTGCATGGGGAGGAATTCTTTTTTGGCTTCTTTGCCAAGGTGTTTTTCGATGGCACGGATAAAATCCATCAGCTCCACGGGTGAGGAGTTGCCGATGTTATAAACTTTGAACGGGGCTGTTCTGCTTTGGGAAGGATCGTTTTCCACATCCTCCCACTTCCGTGCCGGGTTATCAATGACCCGGATCACCCCTTCCACAATGTCATCCACATAAGTGAAATCGCGAATCATTTTCCCGTAATTGAAAACCTTTATGGGTTTATCTTCGAGAATGGCTTTTGTAAAAATAAACAGCGCCATATCGGGGCGTCCCCAGGGGCCGTAAACGGTAAAGAATCGCAGACCGGTAGTTGGAAAGCCAAATAAGTGACTATAAGTGTGCGCCATCAGTTCGTTGCTTTTTTTGGAAGCCGCATATAAGCTGATGGGATGGTCCACGCTGTCGAGAGTGCTTAACGGGATTTTTGTGTTGTTGCCGTAAACGCTGGAAGAGCTGGCATACACCAAATGTTTGACATTATTATGGCGGCAACCCTCGAGGATATTCAGAAACCCGACAATGTTGCTGTCGATGTAAGTAAGTGGGTTTTCAAGACTGTACCGCACACCGGCCTGGGCAGCCAGGTTAATCACTTTGTCAAATTTTGCCGATGTAAAAAGAGCAGATAACTGTTCATTATCTCCCAGGTTCATCCGGACGAATGTATAGTTGGGATATTTACTGCTTTTAACAAGTTTGTTCCAGATTTCCGCTTCACGACCGATACCGGTTTCCGCAAGCCGTGCATACTTAAGGTTTACATCGTAGTAATCGTTGATGTTATCAATACCTACGACTTCATCTCCCCTTTCCAGTAGTTTTTTGGCCAGATGGAATCCGATGAATCCGGCGGTACCGGTAACTAATATTTTTGTGGACATAATTTATTTTAATCAGAAGTTCTGAAATTCTATCTATAAAATCTTTCCTTTTCCAACCCTGATTGCCGGACGATGGAACGAAATGTTCCCAATGGAATTTCTTTTTTGGGATGAGGAACTATCACAATATGTTTTCCCTTTCGGAATTTTTGATGGCTTCCTTTTTGTGAAACAAATAGGAATCCGTTAGTTAGCCAGCAATACCATAATTGACTTTGAAGATAATAATTTAGACATTGATGAATGTTTCTCCTAATAAGGTTTCATTAATGACAGGAAAAGTGTCCGCTTCATCATTGTCTTCAAAATAAAGTTCCAATGCTTCTTTCAAATTCTCGATCGCCTCTTCAACGCTTTTTCCAAAACTGGAAACATCAACATTCAAACATTGCGAAACATAGTAATTGCCTTCTTTATAAACGATATATTTGAGAGGTTTCATTATTATTATTTTTCAAAGGTATTAAAATGACTAAAATATTTCGATGGCTTTTTCGATTGTTTATCCGTAAAAATCTCAAGATGCATATTGTTCAAACAGTAACGAGAAAAAATTTAAAGTAAGTTCATGGTAATTTCCTTTTCGCCGCTCACTTTTTCCCACAGATGATTTAAATATTTTATTGGCCTTATCCATTCCCAATATGGAAACCAATTCTTTAAAATCCTCCAATGTCCCATAATTCAGAATGGTTTCCAAAAGCAACTCGTGGCTTATTTCCTCTTTTTTTTCTTCGGGAATATACCAGAAAAGGTTGCTGTGTTTACGGATGAATTCTTTTATTTGAAGGTCATTCATTTTTACAGCATTTCATATCTTCACTTTTCAATCCAAAATAACTGATCACAAATTGTAAGGTTTTAGGATCAAAACCGGCTATTTCGGAGATTTCTTTCAGTAATGTTTTTTTATCATAAAAATTAATCAGTGCTAAAAATTCATCTATTTCTCCCAAGGTTAAAACC
>CAZMOS010000200.1:0-4926 GCA_964567945.1 uncultured Lentimicrobiaceae bacterium | reverse complement strand
CATAATTCTGTTCATTCTTTTTTTTGGATGTGTAACACGAAACAAGCAGAATAGCGATTATTAAAAATAAAAATGAGTTTATTAAATAATTCATTGGTTTATCAAAAATGATTAATTTATGTCTATTCGTGGCCTGTATGTCCAAAGCCCCCCTTCCCCCTTTTGGTTTCATTCAATTCATCAACCAGAACCAGTTCGGCTTTTGCATGTTCGGCAATGATTATCTGTGCAATTCGGTCCCCGTCCTTTATTTCATACGGCCTGTCTGACAGATTAATGATAATGACTTTGATCTCACCCCTGTAATCGGCATCAATGGTGCCGGGTGTGTTGAGAACTGTTATCCCGTGTTTAATGGCAAGGCCGCTTCTGGGGCGCACCTGGGCTTCAAAACCTAAGGGCAGCTCAATATAAAAACCGGTGGGGATCAGTTTTCTTTCTAAAGGTTTCAGCATTACCGGTTCATCAAGGCTGGCTCTTAAATCCATTCCTGCCGACGCTTCCGTTTCATATTTCGGAAGTTCATGCCTGGAGGTATTTACAATCCGTACTTCCATTTGATTTTATCGGTTAAAACGGGCAAAAATAATGAATTAACGGGGATGTTTCTCTTAATCATTCATAAGAAATTACAAGACTGTTCAATTATGGCGCAGATTTTATCTGTTTCAGGCACCAACACCCAGTTTTTTTCCGATGACCACCGTAGCACCCCGTTGGCAACCAGCGCTAGTCTTCCCGCCCGGGCCGGTGCGTTGCGAGGCCTGAGCGAAGCAAAAACAGCTAAAGTTTCACATTATCTGACTGACCATGATATTTAAAAGATATCCGTATTTTTGAAAGATGAGATGAAAAACCGCTTTATTCATCAAACACCCGCGTCTTTCAGTTTTTCGGCAATCCAGAATTTTATGACCGATTGCCTGGAGATACCCAGCCGCCTGGCTTCTTTATCCAAACGCCGGATCATCCACTCCGGAAAATCCACATTTACCCTTTTGTTTTCCAGGCCGGGTCTTGTGGCTTTCGGCAGGTCGAGATATTCAATTATATCTTCGCCTTCGTCAAATTTTTTATCAAAATCTTTAGCTTTCATATTCATAGAGTTTGATTTCATTTATCCTTGATTTTCGTACCGAAATTATTCAGACTTTTTTGAATGTTTAACCAGTATTACCTTACATTCAATTTCTTTCTTTCCATAAAAAATGCCGCCGACAAAAAGATGAGTATGAAAATGGCTGAAGTGATTAACCGTATTGCCTGCTGTTGAATATCCATCCGGCGAAAAACAAAAAAGAGCAAAAGCGCCAGCGCGGAATACAGAATTAGTCTGCCGTATTTGTAATTGACTTTGTAAACTTTTCTCCCCCAGAAAAACGAGACCATCATCATGCTGAAATAACAGGCAAAATTTGCCCAGGCAGAGCCCACATAGCCGTATTTCGGAATGAGTATAACGTTCAGCGCAATAGTTATGGCTGCCCCAAACAAAGCGATGACGGCTCCATACAATGTTTTGTTGGTCAGCTTATACCACACCGACAAATTATAAAAAATACCCAGAAACAATTTCGCCATTAAGATAATGGGAACAATTTTGAGTCCTTCCCAGAAAGCGGGGCCGATAAAATATTTAACAATGTTCAAATTTAGCGTTACAGCCAGAAAGATCAACCACGTAAAAATGACAAAATAAGTCATAACATCACTGTAAATCGGTTTGGCTTCCTTTTTCCCAGATTCCCTGAAAAAAAACGGTTCGGCAGCATACCTGAACATCTGGATAAAAATCATCATCAATATGGCCAGTTTATAGCTGGCTCCGTAAATACCGATTTGTGCTTCAACATACTTTACATCTCCGGGAAGCAGATATTTTAAAAGAATTTTATCGGAAACCTCATTGATCATTCCGGCAGATCCAATTACCAATATTGGCAGCCCGTATGCCAGCAGCTTTTTCAACAACGCCTTGTCTATCCTGATCCTGAAAAAACGAAGTTCGGGAATCAGCAACATTAAAGCGGAAACCGAACTGATAAGGTTGGCTATAAAAACAAAAATGATTTGGTTTTCATGGTTATAAACCGGCATATCAGACAGGCGGTCATTAAAAGCTTTCGGGATAAACAGCAAAAAAGTGAAGTTCAATAAAATGTTAATCAAAACGCTTATGATCTTGATCATTGAAAACCGCCGGGCTTTGTTTTGATATCTCAAATAAGCAAACGGCAAGGAGGTAAAAGCATCAACCGCAACAATTATGGCAAGCAGTATAATATATTCAGGATGTCCGGAATATTGAATGCCGTGCGCAATATCCCCTAAAAAGAGTACCACCAGCAAGATAAAGGCCACAGATGTGATAAGCAATGAGCCTGTCGCCGTATTAAAAACTTTATCCGGTTTTTTTTCAAGCTGGGCATATCTGAAAAATGCTGTTTCCATTCCATAGGTGAGGAAAACCATAATCAAGGCCACCCAAGCATACAATTCAGTAATTTGGCCGTAATCATTTTGTGAAAAGATTCGTGTATAAAACGGGACCAGCAGGTAATTAAGAATCCTTGGGATAATCGTGCCCAAACCGTAGGTTATGGTTTCGCCAGCCAGTTTTTTAATTGGATTGAAAGTCATTAGTGGTGGAACCAAAATTAGGGAATATTCGCCATGATTAAGCAAGAACAGAAAAAAATATTCTGATAAGAATTACTCATTTTAAACCTCCTTACGAAACTTTAGTGTAAAAATTGTTCCTGTGTTCCTTTTCGATTCGAAAGTAATTTCTCCGCCAATTTCCTGCATAATATTTTTCACAATAGCCAGCCCCAGTCCTGTTCCCGTTGTTTTTGTGGTAAAATACGGCTGGAAAATCTTTGACTTTTGTTCATCGGGAATGCCTTTTCCATTATCTGAAATGGTGACAACGAAATATTTGTTTTCTTCTTTCAGTTCGATGTCCACAAATCCCTCCTGTTTTTTGTCAATTGATTGTATCGCATTCTTTATCATATTGGTGAACAGCCTGAGAAGGTCTTTCTCAAAAGCAAGAGTAAAAAAGTGCCCGCGGATATCTTCAGGTTGATAGGTAATTTTTACCGATGTGTTATTTTTAAAAAGCTGTACCGATTCCCGGATGACATTACCAAGATCAACCTGTTCGAAATTCCTAATTCTTGTTTTTGCCAGATCGGAGAACATTTCGGCAACTTTATCCAACGACTCTATCTGGCTGATCAATGAATTACTTATATTTTTTATCTTTTCATCCAGATCTTTGTCCTTCTCCCGGAATGCTTTCTCGAGGTATTGAACATTCAGCTTCATCGGGGTTAGCGGGTTTTTGATCTCGTGAGCGATTTGTTGGGCAACTTCGCGCCAGGCGCTTTCCCTTTCAGATTGTTTGAGCAGTTCGGTGCTTTGTTCCAGTTTATCAATCATTTTATTGTATTCTCTTATCAATTTCCCGATCTCATCCTCATTAGCCCAGGGTATCGGTTTATTGGGTTTATCAATCTGAATAGCGGCTATGTTTTCCTGTAGCACTTTTAACGGGCGGGTGATGATCCTCGAAAGCCCGACAGCAATAACAGCACCGATGATCCCCAGAAAAACAAAGAGGTTAATGAACGTAAATATCATTAAATAATAGGCCCGGGTGACCTCGGTTTGTTTTGCAAAATAGGGAAGATTTACGATCCCGGCTGCCTTATCCCCACCAAGTTCCAGTGGCGCATACGAAGAATAGTACGATACTTCCCCTATCTTCTCCTTTGTGAAATAAAACAACTTGTTTTTGACCATGATCTCCTCATAAGCCATCGGATTTATGTTTTCCGAAAGTAATCCCAAATTAAATATTTCGGGCCTTGAAGATGCCACCAGTTGCCCTGAAGTGCTGTAAAGATTAATGTCTGAAAAAAATACGCTGGAAAACTTGATTAGCATTTGCTCCAACTGGGGCTGGTCAAATTCAGTGAGGTTTTTCAGTCCTCCGATTTTGTGTTGTAATTCAATGATAACCGAATTGGTTTTTTCATTTAACTGTCCAACAAGTTTGTTTTTATTGCTTTGGTTAATATAATATAATGTAATGACTGCCAGTAATATAATTATAATGGAAATGGTTGAAATAAAAATTAGCTGTAGCCTGGCCTGAAAATTTTGTCGCAGGAGTTTTGTCACATCCCGTCCGTAAAGAAATACCAAAACGATAATAATACTTAAGGTGAAAATGATAAATAACAACGAAAAGGAAAGCAACTGCACGGATACTTTTTTAAACGGCCGGCTTACAATAAGGTAATCATTCCCGGATATTTTTATTTTATAGTGTGTAAACCTGTCAAGCATAAAATATTGTTCTTCGGGATATTGAGCCAGGTATTTATAATTTGTCTGATAAGGAAAATCTCCGAATTTGTATATCAACAGGTTGTCCTTATATCTTGCATAAGAATAATTTGATAAATCAATATTACTTTTCCTGTTTGCAAGCAACTCGGGATATCCAATCCCTTCAGGGATGAACTTATTATAAAATTCAATGAAAACATTTATGTAACCGGTTGAATCATCCTGGTCAGAAAATGAAAGTTTTCCAAGATAATAGATACTTTCAGGGTCAACATTTAATAAATAAAGGAACGGGGATTTTGTTTTTGAGCCGTGATTTTTAATCATGTTCTCAAAATATTCAGTACATCCAAATACCTGTCCCTCAGGCTGTAGTTCAATTAGTTGACCTTTACTGCACAGAGTGATCTGGATGTCATATTTTTTCCCGCTCGTTAAAAAGCGGTCTCTTAGACACAGAGGACGCTGCCGGCGAGCAACGCCGGGTAGAACTCGGGGGGCGGCGGAGCAGAAACAAAAAACAGGAAAAGAGAGAGAGGATATAGAGGATGAGATGAAACGAGAGAA
>CAZMOS010000199.1:0-5150 GCA_964567945.1 uncultured Lentimicrobiaceae bacterium | reverse complement strand
CTCTAACACCAACACAGTTGATAACCAGCTTGGCGGCAAGGCCCATATCGGGGGCGGTGTGCTGATATTGCTTACCCTGGCACTGGCTTATGGCGGAAAACGTTTTTACGATCTGCGTAAAAGAGCTGAAGCATAGTGGAGTAGGAACCGGTTAAATCATTTTAAACCGGGAATGATAAGTTCATCATAAACGAAGAGGGTTGATTTCAACCCTCTTTTTTTATTGGTATGGGAATCTCCGGATGATGGATAATATTGTGTCTAAAGTGAACGTAAAAAAGGAATAAATGAGGACTGGCTTTCAGAAAATTTTGTCCAGATTAATAAACATAAAACTCACAGATACTTAAACGAAACATGGTTTATGAAACATTGGCTGTTAATAACTAAATAAAATTCTTTGAAAAACTCAACTAAAAGTGATTTTTCTTCGTATAAGTTAAAGAAAATTTTATTCTTGCCAGAAAGTTTTATGTAAATACATTAATTATTAAATTGTTATATGATGAAAAAACTACTTTTATTTTTATTAATGCTGGCCGGTAGTTATGTCTTATCGGCGCAAACGACAGGTGATTATCAATCCAAAGCAAACGGAAATTGGGAAAGTGCTTCCACATGGCAAACATGGAATGGCTCTGCGTGGGTTGATACAACAGCAGCACCAGGAAATAGCATTAGCTATACCGTTACTATCCTTAACACCGATACTGTTACATTCGGTACTACGCCTTCAACGCTTACAATAGCAAGTGGAGGTTCCCTAGTGATAAATGACGGGGGTGAATTAGATTTAACAAGCGGCAGCTCGTACTCAATGACTATTTCTTCAGGAGGTTCGGTTACAGTTACCGGTAAATTAACTAGTGATCAACCCACAACGATCGATGGTTCGTTTACCATTACCCCGACCGGTGATGCTAACCTCGTAGGGATTACAAAAGGCACAGGTGGCACATTATTGATCCAGTCGGATGCTACCGGAACAGGGGAGTTGATCTTTACCGGGACAGGCGTAACAACTACTGTCCAAAGGTATATTTACATTAACCCTGACAGTACAAACAGTTACTGGCACCAGATCGGTATTCCGGTTGGTGATGTTCCGGCTGCACAGGTTTTTCAGAATCACTCTCCCAATGTGTGGTTATTGGAGTGGATGTTCACTTCATCCCCCCAGGTATGGCAGCACATTACGGATACAACCAAAACGCTAAGCCATTTATCAGGTTATATGGTTTCGGGAAATAGCAGTTTTACAATTAACTGGAACGGAACCATCACCTCGAGCGGATTTACACAAAATATACCCGCTAATTATGCAGGAGGTAACGGCCACGGTATGATCGGCAATCCGTTTACCTGTTCCTATGATGCAATGTCAGGTGGAACTTTGGGCGGAACGAATTTATATAACCAGATGTGGACGTGGGATCCGTCAAACGGTCAGTATGCTACTTATACAAACGGTACGGGAGGTACTTATTCGGGGATTGTTGCTCCGGGACAGTGTTTCTTTGTTCAAATGCAAGATACTGCTCTGGGTGCTACTTTTACAGTTGATGCTGCAAAACGCGTTTTCAGCTCAACAGACATTTTTCTGAAAAAAGGCGGCCTGCTGGATTGGGATGACAATTACGGCAAAGGCACTTATGCGATGATCAAAGTGAGTGATGGAAAAACCAAAGATGCAGCTTTCGTTAATTTCGGCGAAAACGGTACGCCCGGCTTTGAAAACGGATACGACGGTTTCAAGATGTTTGGGAATGAAACTTCTCCGCAACTTTACTTGGTTGAAAACGATCAAAAATTAAGTATTGATTATATTCAATCATTATCCGATGAAGCTGAACATGTTGTACAAATGAATCTGAAACCCGGCGTTACCGGTGAGCACACGCTGGCCATCAACCTGGATAGTCTGCCCGATACCAAAGTTACATTGGAAGACCTGGTGACCGGGACAATGCACGATTTCGATGAAGATCCTTTCTATACTTTCAATGCCAGTAAAGGTGATGATCCGGCACGTTTCCTCCTGCATTTCAATTACAGCCCTACGGGCATTGAAAATCCGGGAGACGATGCGGAAAGCACTCTGAAAATTTACGCATGGGACAAAGCCGTCTATATCAGCAATTCGGATAACGACTTTGCAGAAGCCACCATTAATGTTTATGACCTGTTTGGCCGCAAGCTGGTGAGCACACAAACCCGCCTGGACAACCTGACCCGTATTCCTGTGCAGGTTAATAACAGCTACCTGATCGTTCAGGTTATCAAAGGCAGCAATGTTGTAACCGAAAAGGTATTTGTAAAGTAAAAAAAGAATAACGAATTTTTAATACTGAAAAAAATGAAAATGAGAAATACAATCACAAGCGGAAAAAAATTGCTGGTAGTCCTGATGTTTTCAGGCATGACATTCGGCGGGTTTGCACAAACAGATCCTCCTCCACCACCAGGAGGAGGGGGAACCTCTAACACCAACACAGTTGATAACCAGCTTGGCGGTAAAGCCCATATCGGGGGTGGCGTATTGATATTGCTTACCCTGGCACTGGGATATGCCGGAAAACGGTTTTATGACCTGCGAAAAAAAGCAGAAGCATAAAGGAGTAGAACCGGTTAATTAAACAACCGGGAATAATAAATTCATCATATAATGAAGAGGGTTGAAAATCAACCCTCTTTTTCTGTTAGTGGGTAAAACCTCAACCTGTCATGTCTTTGTAAACCCTTCCGCTGGCGTCCGGACAAGTTTGAGCGGTAGTTGTGCGGGTTCCGGAGTGAAAAACCTTCCAGAAAGAGCGAAAATCGTAAACCTATAAACCGATAAATAACACCTCGTTCAATTCTGAAGCATATCAGGGTGGGAATACGCAAAATCATGCTGAAGCCCGCCTGACCGGACGGACAGGAATCCTGATGCTTTGAAGCACCGACTATAATTTTTCCATTTATTGGTTAGGACTCTCACGTCAGCCGGCACACGTGCCCGCCCGGTTTCCTCAAAGCTAAACATTATAAGGGGTGAGCGGTTTCCGTTAGTTGATAAATCAAGCATCAAATATCCGGCATCAATACTTATACAACCCGTCATCCACCAGTTTATCGGCAATTCTGCGCCGGGCTTCTTTAACATTGAATGTATAAGCTTTGGCCAGTTTTTCCAGTGCTTCGCTTAATTTTTTCTGCTGCTCACCCTCTGCAAAAGATCCGATAACATCAAATCCCAGTTTGAAAACTGACTGAACCATGTCATGGGAAAGTACATCCAGTATATCTTTATACAAGTTGATAGGGTTCACATGATGTACTTTTTCCATTTTCTCAACCCGCAGTTGGGTAGATTCCAGCACATAAATATGCATGATCATATCGGCAATGTTCATCAGTATTTCTTCCTCGAACATCAGTTTCCTGTTGAAAGTATACGAAATGGCAGGAATTAACATCAGGACTGCTTTTTTCAGATTATTGATATACTGCTGCTTAATATCATAATAGTCACCGTTGAACGGATCAACCGGTTCGGCTTTATCGAGGTTATTCAATACTTCCTCACCAGCTTCGTAAAGGTCTATCCGGTGTTTCATTCCTTTTTTCAGAGTGGCATCCGCAGTGATCAGACGGTTAATTTCATTTGTTCCCTCAAATATCCGGTTGATCCTGGAATCCCGGTAGGACCGGTCGGCAGGTGCTTCTGATGAGAAACCCATACCACCATATATTTGAACCATCTCATCTACTATGTAATCCAGTGCTTCAGAGCCATATACTTTAAGAAATGCACATTCGGGTTCATATTCTGCAACACCATCAATATTGGATTTTCCATACTCGAAACCCTGTTCTTTCAGGCTTTCGATCGTATCTTCGATGTCTTTGCTTACTCTGTAAACTGCTGACTCCGTAGCAAACATTTTGATGACCTGTTCCGCAAGTTTATGTTTGATGGCTCCAAATTCAGCAAGGAACGACCCGAACTGCTTTCTTTCGGTGGCATATTTCACGGAATGGTTGATGGCGCGGCGCATACCGCCGATAACCGTTGCTCCCAGCTTAATCCGGCCAATGTGTAAAATATTAAGTGCAATGCGGAAACCTTCTCCCCGTTTTCCCAACAGGTTTTCCACAGGGACTTTTACATCATTGAAAAAAATCTGACGGGTTGACGAACCCCGGATACCCATTTTATGTTCTTCAGGATTCATCGTAATACCCTGCCATTTTGATTCGACAAGGAATGCGCTCAAAACACGATCGTTGTCAATTTTTGCGAAAACCGTTAACAGATCGGCAAATCCTCCGTTGGTGATCCACATTTTCTGTCCATTCAGTATGTAATGTTTGCCATCATCCGATAAAACGGCTTTCGACTTTCCGGCATTGGCATCCGAGCCGGCATTGGGTTCGGTAAGACAATAAGCGGCCAGCCACTCGCCGTTGGCCAGCCGGGGCATATATTTTTGTTTTTGTTCTGCGTTCCCGTAATAAAGCAGGGGTAAGGAACCAATCCCGGTATGTGCCATAAAAGCAACCGAAAAAGAATAGGCTGAACCGATAGTTTCGTTGGCGCGCATGGAGGTCAGAAACGACTGACCGAAACCGCCGTATTCTTCCGGGATGGAAATACCAAGCAGCCCGAGGTCACCCGCTTTTTTAAGCAAAGAAGGTAATAAACCCTCCGTGTGATTGTCCAGTGCATCAAAATTAGGTGCCACTTCCGACTCAATAAAATCGGAACAGGTTTCGGCAATCATGTTTTGTTCTTCATCAAATTCTTCGGGGATAAAGATGTCATTGTAACTTACATCTTTGATTAAAAATTCAGCCCCTTTCAGTACGGCTTTGGTTTCCATTTTATTATGCGTTATTTAAAATTTCGGCAAAGATAAAAAAAGGAAGAAAGGATAAAAGAGTATATGTGGTTCGATTATGACTCAAGTCAATTAAAGGGGTTAAAAGAGGGGAGAGGGCAGTTTCGTAATAAAATAATATCAATTACCCGGCTTTCTGTTTCTATTTTTTTTCGCCTGGCTGGGCTTCGGCTTTATCCTGCTTTTTCTTGGGTGATGTGACGCTTATTTTAATAGCATCTGCTTTTTCGTCATAATCAACGTGGATCACATCACCTTCTTTCAGAT
>CAZMOS010000198.1:0-5184 GCA_964567945.1 uncultured Lentimicrobiaceae bacterium | reverse complement strand
CTTTTTACCCTCCGGGAATATTGATTACCGTTCACTCGATCTGCTCATCGAAGACATCATCATCAACAAAGTGGATTTCATCGTGGCACTGGGCACGACGAGTGAAGCAGCCACCCTCACAACAAAAGAAAAAGAGGAACTCGTAACTTTCATAAAAAAGTCGGTTGACGGCCGTGTGCCCATCGTCCTGGGCATTGGCGGGAATAATACCCGGTCGGTTGTAGTAACCATTAAAGAAACCGATTTCGAGGGGATCAAGGCCATTCTTTCGGTGGCTCCGTATTACAACAAACCCAACCAACAGGGTCTTTACGAACATTTCAGCGAAATTGCAAGGGCCTGCCCCGTGGATATTATCCTGTACAATGTGCCGGGCCGGACAAGCTCCCACATTGACGCCCAAACCATCCTCAACCTGGCCGGGGAGCACTGGAATGTTGTGGCTGTTAAGGAAGCCTCCGGAAACCTGTTTCAGGCCATGGACATCATCCGGAAGCGTCCGGATGGTTTTTCCGTGTTGTCGGGGGACGACGCCCTGACTTATCCGCTGATGGCACTGGGAGCAGACGGCGTGATCTCGGTGGTTGCCAATGCTTATCCGGCTGCTTTTTCAAGCATGGTCAGGCTTATCCAAAAAGAAGAATATGATGATGCACTCGCCATTCATTATTCGCTGCTCGACTTCATCAACCTTTTGTTTACCGATGGGAATCCGGCAGGTGTGAAAGCTGCTTTGTCCGTCATGGGCATGTGTAAAAATATCTTGCGGCTGCCGCTGGTAAAAGTCAACCGGAATGTTTACAAACAGTTAAAGCAGTTCATAGAGAACTATGAGTACCCTGTTTAAATCCATCGAAAATTAATTGAGAAAAAAGTAAAAGAAACCAAACTGCTGAACTTCCGAAAATATAATTCATCCGGAAAATCAGAATCATCGTATCATAACTTTTGTAATTTTGAACTTCTTGTTTTTAAGAAAATCAGTTAAGAAATAAGGAATATGACAAGGTTCATTTTCATCACATTGTTTTGCTTACTGCTCATTCCTTCAGGCTGGGGGCAGTCAGGAGACTTTCAAAAAGCACAGCAAACCATAAACGAAAGGGGAGAGGTTTACTTCCGGTTTCAGTTGTTTGCAGATAAACCTGCCCGGGAACAACTGGACAAACTGACCCGGATCATCAGCATTGACCGTGTTGACGGCCTTACCGTAACAGCTTATGCCAATCAAAAGGAATTCAACGGTTTTCTGAAGTTTCAATTTGACTATGAGGTGCTGACACCGCCATCCATGCTGCGAGAACCTTTCATGCTCGACGGCCGCCCGGCCGGAGGTCGTGAAACATGGGACTTTTATCCTACCTATCAGGGTTATGTGGACATCATGGACCAGTTTGAAACCGATTATCCCGATTTGTGTGAGGTTGTCAGTATAAAAACACTTGACAGCGGACATGAACTTCTGTTCATCCACATCAACGACAGCCTGGGCGTTGACCAGAATGAGCCGGAATTTATGTACACCTCCAGCATGCACGGCGATGAACTTACCGGTTATGTGCTCATGCTTCACCTGATTGATTATCTTCTTGAAAATTATGGTGCAGACAGTCTGGCAACCGACCTTGTAAACAATATTGACATCTGGATCAACCCGCTGGCCAATCCTGACGGAACATACGCCGGAGGCGACAACACGGTTTACGGTGCCACGCGGTACAATGCCAACGGAGTGGACCTCAACCGCAACTACCCCGACCCCGAAGACGGGCCGCATCCCGACGGCAATGAATACCAGCCCGAAACGCAGGCCTTCATGGATTTTGCCGATGACCACGACCTGGTAATGTCCTGCAACATGCACGGAGGAGCCGAGGTTTGCAATTATCCGTGGGATACCTGGTCGAAAAGGCATCCCGACGATGCCTGGTGGATATATGTCTGCCGCCAGTATGCCGACACGGTACACAAATACGCTCCATCGGGCTATATGACCGACCTGAACAATGGCATCACAAATGGTTACGACTGGTACAGTATCAGTGGCGGCAGGCAGGATTATATGAATTATTACCAGTACTGCCGTGAGTTTACGTTAGAATTATCAAGCGTGAAAACTCCCCCGGCCAGCCAATTACCGGATTTCTGGGATTACAATTACCGCTCTTTACTCAATTACATGAAACAATCAACTTACGGGGTGGTTGGCATGGTTACCAATGCCAACAACGGGAATCCCGTGCCGGCGAAAGTGTTTGTGGAAAATCATGACCAGGATAACTCTTTTGTGTATGTTTCCATGCCGGTGGGCAATTATAACCGTCCCATCAAAGCAGGCACCTGGGATTTTACTTTTTCCTCATTCGGGTATTATCCCAAAACCATTAAGAACGTTTCCGTTAGCGACGAAGACACGGTTTTGCTGAATGTGCAGTTGCAACCTGTTGTCAGCCTGTCTGCCGATTTTTATGCCAGCGATACTTTGATAGAAGCAGGTTCAGCCGTTGATTTTTTCGATGCCTCATCAGGAGCAAACATTGACCAGTGGGACTGGACGTTTGTGGGGGGAACCCCGGCAACTTCAGATGAACAGAATCCTTCAGGGATACTTTACGACAGCCTGGGTAAATTCGATGTTTCGCTCACGGTTACTGATACGTCAGGCGCTTCAAACACGCTGGTAAAGGAAGGTTACATCCGGGTAAGCCAATTTTATAATCTGAAAGACACAACCGTTTATTTGTGTGACGGTTTCTTTTTTGATACGGGCGGCAAAGACGGAAACTACGGCGACAATGAGGATTATACCATGACTTTCATCTCCGGGCAGGAAAACGGCAGCCTGAAAGCCACTTTTTATGCTTTTGAACTGGAGGATGAAAACGATTACCTGGAGGTTTTTGACGGAAGCGATGCAAATGCCCCTATTATCGGAACATGGACGGGTACGGCCGGCCCGGGAACCATCATTGCATCCAATGCAGAGGGGGCGCTTACTTTCAGGTTCCACTCCAATGATACGATCAACTTTTCAGGATGGGCCGCCGAATTATCATGCGATACAGGGGTTGGTATCATTCTGTCTGAAAGTTTACCATTTACAATTTATCCGAATCCGGCTTCCGGAAAGCTGAATATCCGTCCTTCGGTTCCTGTCAATGACCTGAATATTTTTGACCTGACGGGAAAACGCGTTTTCCGGTTGCAGGAAGTTCCGGAAGAAATTTCGATCAACCTCGGGGGATGGAAAAAAGGATTGTATATCCTTCGCATGACATCAGAGGGAAAAGTTTACAGCCGGAAGTTTATTATCCGCTAAATTTCTGTTGTCAATAAGTTGTTACTTAATTGGTTTTCAGAAAATAGCATGTTTCGTAAAAAGTTTTGCCCGCAACCGGTCAGAACGGTTTATTTTTTTATTTTTACTTGATTAAGATTCATTGTTGAAATGTAGTTTATTAAACTAAAGCTTTATGAAGTTTATTGTTTCGAGTTCTGCGTTATTAAAGAGTTTGCAAAAGATCAGTGGTGTATTGAGCACCTCGAGCACATTGCCTATTCTTGAAGATTATCTTTTTGAATTAACTGAAGATAAGTTAAAAATTACAGCTTCCGACCTGGAAACCACGATCACAGCGGAGGTGGTTCCCGATATGATGGAGGATCCGGGGGTGGTGGCTATTCCCGCGAGAAAGCTGCTTGACATCATGAAAACCTTTCCGGAACTACCGGTAACCATTTCAGTAAATTTGGAAACTTTTGCAGTTGAAATACTGGCCGGTGAAGGAAAGTACAAAATGGCAGCCCACCCCAGCGATGAATTTCCACAGGTTCCGGCCCTTGAAAATACCACCAGTATGCAACTCACTTCCTCTCTGCTGGTGGGTGCTTTTAACAAAACTTTGTTTGCAACGGGGAACGATGAACTTCGTCCGGTCATGTCAGGTGTTTTATGTGAAATTAATGAAGATCAGCTCACTTTTGTTGCCACCGATGCCCACAAGCTGGTCAGATACCGCCGGAGGGATGTAAAACCGGACACAACGGCTGCTTTCATTCTTCCGAAGAAACCGCTGAACCATTTGAAAAACATTATGCCAATTGATGATGAAGTGGAAGTGAAGCTGGAATACAACGACACGAACGCTCTCATTGCTTTTGATGATATAACGTTGATCTGCCGCCTGATTGAAGGGAAATACCCAAATTACGAGGCGGTGATCCCTACAACCAATCCTTATAAACTAATCGCTGACCGCAAAATGTTGCTGAACGCCCTGCGCAGGGTTTCCATTTTCGGGAGCAAATCAACCCATCAGGTCAGGTTTAAGATTTCGGGAAAAGAGCTTGTGCTGACTGCTGAAGACATAGATTTTTCCAGTGAAGCCAAAGAACGCCTTACATGCAGCTACGAGGGGGATGACATTGAGATTGGTTTCAACTCCAGGTTTTTGCAGGACATGCTGAACACCCTGGAAAGCGAAAATGTGATCATTGAAATGTCGGCACCAAACAGGGCGGGAATTTTGCTACCGGAAAAAACGGAAGACGACCCTGAAGACATCCTGATGCTGATCATGCCCGTGATGCTATCTTCATAACTCAACGACACTATTTTTAAATAACTGTTTACCGTGCAATACTTTTGTTTCGGAACGTAAACCTTTTTCTTTTTCAATGTTTGATTTTGATAAAATAATAAACCGGGAATATACTGCCAGCGTTAAATATGACATGCGCCAGGCGTATTTCGGAAAAACCGATGTGCTGCCTATGTGGGTGGCCGATATGGATTTTGAAACTCCCGAATTCATCAGGAATGCAGTGATTGAAAGGGCAAAACATCCGGTTTACGGATATTCAATGCGCACAGACGCCTACTACCAATCCATTGTTGAATGGCTTGAAAGAAGATGGCACTGGAAAATTGAAAAAGAATGGATACTTTATTCGCCCGGTGTTGTTCCGGCCATCAATTTTGCCGTACAGGCATTTACAGAACCCGGTGATGGTGTAATTGTTCAGCCACCCGTTTACTTTCCCTTCTTCAATGCCATCAAAAACAACAACAGGAAACAGGTTTTAAATCCCCTGTTGAGAAAAGACGGCAGATACTATTTTGATTTCGAAGACCTGGAAAAAAAGGCCGGGCAAGCCAAACTGCTTTTGTTATCCAGCCCGCAC
>CAZMOS010000197.1:0-5221 GCA_964567945.1 uncultured Lentimicrobiaceae bacterium | reverse complement strand
CATATTAATTTATTTGGTTACATTTGCCATATTATTTATTCGCCGTTTTGTTTCAGTAAATTAAATTCTGTTTGCTTTGCTGTTACCTAATGGCTTTTTAAACTTTTATTAAATGAATATTTTTGTTACAAGGTTATCCTACCAGACAAAAGAGGATCAGGTTCAAAGTTTATTTGAACAGTACGGAGCTGTAAGTTCCGTAAAAATTATTTACGACAAATTTGAAGGTCGTTCCAAGGGTTATGGTTTTGTTGAAATGCCTAACGATGAAGAAGCACAGCAGGCAATCAATGCATTAAATGATTCGGAACTCGATGGCAGAACAATCGTTGTCAAAAAATCGGAACCCAGGAAATCTGACTACAGATCCAACAGAAACGATCGTTATTAAGCGCTGATTTTGTAACCGGTCAGCGAGAAGTTAAGCGAATTTCTGAATCTTCCGTTACTACAGAATACTCATTGGTGCCGAGTACACTATAAATGTATTTTTAAACCTTTACGTTTTTAGGTTATCCTGCTATGGTCTCCCGTAACCGGAAGAAGGCAATCTTTCGTTTCATCTTATGCTAACTGCTCTTATTTGCTGTGAGAAACATCCTGTTTCTCCGGCAAGTTAATATATTGTTTTGAGATAATCCGCTTATTCCAATTTAACTGTTTATTTTTGCCGGTTCTGAAAACAGGACATCACTTAGGGTAACCTTTCAATGAAAAAGAGCATTTTAATAAAAAGGATTATTATTTCGGCCATCGGCATCATGCTTTTTGTGGGTGCCTGCACCTACCCTTTCACCACTGCATCACGCAAATGGAAGATCAAATACGATAAAGATAAAATTGCCTTTAAACAAGACTTTCTTGCCCGGCATCAGGATTCGGTTTTTAAAACCAGACCGCCCAATATTGTTCTGATCGTGGTGGATGACCTGGGCAAGTCGGAAGTGTCGGCCTACGGGTCACAAACCATGAAAACCCCGAACATGGACAAAATTGCCAGAGAGGGTGTTTTATTTACGGATTGTTATGTCGCGTCCCCGGTTTGTTCACCTTCACGGGCTGCCATTCTCACGGGGCGCTACCCGACCCGTTATGGTTTTGAAACCCAACCCATGGAGTTTTATCCCAATAATATGCTGGTTTATGCATCGGGAAAATATCTGATAAACACCAGTGACTATGTGATGAATACCAAACCCCGTTATCCGGCGGAGTGGCAGATACAAAAGCAGGGTGTCCCACCCTCGGAGATCAACCTGGCCGAACTGCTCAAAACAAAACAATACAACACCGCCTGCATTGGCAAGTGGCACCTGGGTTTTTCAAAAGACCATATTCCCAACGCCCGAGGATTCGACTATCAGTTTGGGTTCTATGGCGCTTTTTCACTTTATTCAAAAAAACGCAACTCTCCCAATATGGTCAGCTATGTCCAGGACATTTACAGCTCAAAATATCAGTGGAAACACGGGCGTGAAGGAACAAGCGCCATCCGGAGGAACAATAAGGTGGTCAAAGAAGACCGGTACCTGACTTTTGCTTTTCAGGAAGAAGCTATCGAATACATGGCAGCCAGTAAAAACAAAAAAAATCCTTTTTTCCTGTACCTTGCTTTCAGCGCACCTCACGTCCCTTTCCAGGCGCCACGATCGTATTATGAAATGCATGCGGACACAAAAGACGAAAACAAAAAAATCTATTACGCTATGATCCATGCGCTGGACGATGCCATAGGCGATCTGATGAAGAAAATGGAATTGATGGGCCTCGACGAAAATACACTGGTCCTTTTTATCAGCGACAACGGTGGAGCTACCTATACCGGGGCAACAACCAATTACCCGTATAAAGGAGGTAAACTGACCTGGTTTGAAGGCGGATTGAACGTTCCGTTCATGATGAAATGGAAAGGGCATCTGCCTGAAGGCGTGATCTACGACAAACCGGTCAGTGCAATGGATATTTTTATGACTGCCGTAAAAACCGCCGGACTTCCTTTGCCTGACGACAGGGTTTATGACGGTGTTGATCTTATCCCTTTCATCACGGGAGAAAAAAACGGTTATCCCCACGATACGCTGTACTGGCGGGCAGACCATATCTACGCCATGCGAAACAAAGACTGGAAATTCCTGATGAGCAAACGGGACGGCTGGAAAGAACTTTACCACATCAGCAAAGACAAATACGAACACACAGACCTGTACGAAAAAGATAAAGACACCCTGCAAAAAATGCTACAGCAGTTTAATATTTGGCAAAAAGGACTTAAAAAACCACTGTGGCCCAGGCTGATGGATGTAAAATTTGTGATTGACGGCAAAACCTATTTGTTTCCTTCGTAGTTTTGCGGGGTTTGAAAAATGATTAAAAAATTTACATACCTCCTGTTGACAGGAATGATGCTTCTGCTTTTTACACACCAAAGCAAAAGTCAATCCATGTATGTGGGAGTTACTGCCGGGGTGTCACAGGTAAATTTCAGGTCAGCAGATGCCGGCAGCATCATCACGGCAAGCCCGGGATATGATCTGGGGTTTTATCTCCGTTCCGGGAACCGGCTTTTTTATCAGGCAGGACTCAACTGGACAAATTCGCAAATTCAAATAAAATACAATCAACCAGGCGTTATTGATGCAGAAAACGTCACCAGCCATAATTTTAAACTGCCGCTTAAGGTAGGATACCGGCTTTTGAAGAAACCCATGTTCAAATGGAATATTCTGGCCGGCCCATTTATCGGAAAGACTTTGTTCAGATCAGCGAACAATATTCCCGTAAAAAAGAGTGACTTTCTCAACCCTCAGTACGGATTGACTGCCGGAACCGGCATCCGCCTGACAAATTTTATCTTTGATGTGGAGTATGCCTACTATATTTCGGAAATGTTTAAAAATTCCGTATCCGGCTCTTTCCCTTTGACAGGAGCGCGCCAGGATATGATCACCCTGAAAATAGGGGTTCAGTTTTAAGAGTCTTGAATACCGAATATTGAATTTTGAATATCGAATTCTGAATGGAAGCAGCGTCAAACTTCAATATTTAACAACCTCCCTGGCTCAAGATACTGTGTGGCTTGTGTGTTGGCGAGACTTGAGCCAAGCTAAACAAACCAAATTTCCAATACCCATGCTCTTCCGGATTTGTAATCCGGAAGTTGATAAAATTGTTGAATAGATTGATTTCGATAGTAAAAGGTCGGGATTAATCCCGACCAGCGTTAGAGAATGGGATTTATTTTTAAATTGTCTTTTGGAGTTTGAGATTTCTGACCCGCCGGGCAGTCTTGTTCCCGGCGGGTCGAGAACAGAATTTAAAACTTTTCTCCTCCGGCGTTAAACCGGATTATCGGAGGGCAACTTGACAAATCTTTTGATTTTTAATACATTTGGATACCTGAAATGAAATCAGATCATACTTTTTCATCACTGTTTCACGTACCTTTAAACGAAAATACTTATGAAACTAAAACCACTAACTCAAAGCACAAACTTCTGGATCATACTCTCTTCCGCGCTCATTCTGATCCTTTTTTACATCTTCTACCTGAATTTTTATGTGGCTGAAAGGGAACGCCGGATAACGGCAACAAGGTTTCGTGTCCTCGACCAGATGGGAGACAACATTGACAAAAGGATGGACGGATACATAAAAAATGCAAAAAACCTGAATGAAAAAATAAAAACCGAATGGGGATTAAATAAAAACAAAGATCTGCGGAAAGATTTTGAAAAGAACAACAAAAAACCTTTCATTGATTATGTCAATTCACAGGGAGACATTAATAAAGACCTAATGGTTATCCAGTTTATTACCGGTCCAAACCCGGCCGGTGAATTCGAAAAGTATATAAGAACCCTCTCCCCTTACAGTTATTACATTGCCGATGTGATCAAAGACCCTCCCTTCCCGGTTCAGTCAATCAGTAAATCGGCGATCATCGTTGTGGAAGCGCCTTACCGGAACCTTCTGAAAGGACTGGAAAGAAAAGATGTTTTAGACGGCCTGATACTCATAAAAGACACCGCAATAGTTTACAATACTTTAAATCAGGATATGATCCTTACATCCGGCAAAGGGATCAACAATCTGCTCGAACAGACCAATAAAACATCTGAAAACGAAAAAAAGACCAGTATTTTATTTACATCAAAAAACAACATTCAGACAGGCAGTATCTTTTCAGGCAGCGCATTTGATATTGACATTTCCAACATCCCTTACAAAGCATTTTTAAAGCCTGTTATTGTGAATAAGGAAACCTGGTATGTTATCGGGCTGATGAAAAAGGACAAGTATGTAGCAGCCAGCCACAGCATTGCACCGTGGGCGATCATTCTGCTGTCAATGGTCCTGGTACTTTTAATCCTCGGCCTGCCCATTATCAAGCTCAAGGTAATGTCGAAGACCGAACAATTGCACACAGGAACTATCATCAGTTCGGCTCTTTCCCTGCTGCTGGGAGGTTCATTGATCGCCTTGTTCCTGCTTTTTCTTACTCAAAATGCAACGCGTAAACAAAACATTGACAACAACCTGAAAAAACTGTCCGCACAAATTTATGACACCTTTACAAACGAACTGAAAAACGCCTACCGTCAACTGGAGATTTATGATAATGCTTATGACTCAATTGATTTTAACGATCCTTCCAACCCCTATAAAAACAAGATCAGAAATAACATTTTGGGTCATGACAATGTGGCGTATCCCGGTGCCTACCCTTTTGCCGACTATTATTTCTGGACAGGCAAAAACGGTGTACAGTTAGCTTATCTGACCCCATTCAAAGAATATGGCTCTATGACCGATCTGAGTTCAAGGGATTATGTAAATAAAAAGGATGAATGGTTCTTCCCGGGTGATGAAAGCAAAAAGTTTCGGGTTGAATCCATTGTTTCGTTTACTTCAGGCAGTGTAAAAGCCGCTGTTTCAAAACCGGGCAGATCACAAGAAAGGCCCGTCATTGCACTCACTTCAAGACTTTACTCTGTCATTGATCCCATCATTCCCAAAGATTATTCTTTTTGTATCATTGACGAAACCGGGAAAGTCTGGTTCCATTCCAATAAAAATCTGAACCTCAAAGAAAATTTTATTACTGAATGCAATGACAACGATTTCCTTCGTGCGGCCATGTACAGGAATATCTCAAAAGCCATCAATGTAAATTATTACAACAACCTGCAACGGGCTTACATCAGGCCCATGGACCCCCTCC
>CAZMOS010000196.1:0-5264 GCA_964567945.1 uncultured Lentimicrobiaceae bacterium | reverse complement strand
TAAACCACTTGTCCCATCAGGTTCGTGATTGAAATATCAGCACCGGTCCATTCCTGTCCTGCCGAAATAAATATCTTTTTTCCGTAAGCATAGATACTGGGTGCATCCGATGATTGATTATCACCGATACCTACCGTTCCCCAGTTTTCCACTTCAACATCATCAAGGAAAAGTCCGTAGCCTTGTTTACTGGTCATGTGGAAGCCGACAAATATTACACCATCAACATTGGGGGTTATTAATCCGTTGGCCTGCTTCCATGATGTACTGCTGTATGCCGTATCCAGGTAAACAAGGTTGGTAATGTCTTCGGGAAAGGGTGTTGTTCCCCAATAACTGCTCATTGCTTCGGGAGTTCCCGATATCAAAACCCTGTAAAAATAGGATAAATTATACTCTTTTCCGGCTTCCATATAAAAAGGAGGCGAAATAAGCCAGTTGTCGTAATCTGTCTGGACAATTCCTTCCGTATTATAACAAAACATGGACATATTGTCGTTGTGCCCCATCTGGTTGGTACTTTCCCACTGGGCATCCGAATTGTCAACCGCTTGCCAGCCAAAGGGAGGGACAGGGACTTCAGCATCTGCAAAATCTTCCATGTAAGGATATTCCGAAATGGCATCCATGGTAGTAAACGACCAGATTGTGTTACATCCGGTAGCCGTTCCCTGACTGTTTCTGGGAACAACCTGCAGGTAATAGGTTGTGCTGGGTTCCATATAATAAACAAATCCGTTATCTGTTATGGTTTCGCCATTATAAACGTTGGTTGGTGTTTGTGTACCGCCGCCATCTGTTCCGAAATAAATATCGTAGGATGTTGCAAAAATTGCAGGTTCCCATGAAATCCATTCATTCAGCAGGATATCCGTAGCGCCGTCGCCCGGGGCGTTCAGTGCGATGGAACACTCGGGGACAACCGTATATTCATCAATACCTGAAATGATCAGTGAGAAGGCCTGTTGCCCGCCGCTTAATGTTCCGTCATGATCAATAAAAATGGTATAATCACCTGGTGCGGGGTTTTTGATAACCACCATTTCCAAATTGTCCACATTATTTTCCGAATCAGTGGTTGCTGCTGCCGACGGGTTGTCAGGATCAAGCTTATAGGGGAAATAAACATTGCTGTTTTCATCCGATATTCTTAAATCAAGATCGTTTACCAGCATGGGGTCACGCGGGTTAAGCGAAGGTGCAGGCGAGGTTCCGGGCGGATCGGTCCAGCAGATGGTTACCCTGAGTTCAGGCATCCCGTCCGGAACATTGACCACACGGGTATAATTGTCGCCATCCTGCAAAACAAGTTCGTCAATTGAGTTCTGTCCCTGGTCATCTGATATTAACAAAGCAGCTCTTTTGTCGTTCATCAATCCCCATCCGAACATATAGTCAGGTCCCGGATACGGACCGGCTTCATCGGCAGTGTGAATGATTAGCCCCTTCAGTGTTGCGGAACGCATCACATCGCCATTATTCAGGTTTTGATAATGGTATTGCAGCAAAGCTGCCGAACCGGCAACATTTGGCGACGACATGGAGGTTCCCTGCAATGTTCCGTAGTCTGTATCACTGCCGTTAAGCGTAGAATACACACCCACGCCTTTACCCACAACATCCGGTTTAATACGACCGTCATCAGCCGGGCCCCAGCAACTGAAGCTACTCATAACAACATCTTCGGGGCCTGTATAATTCCAAACCTCTTTTACGGCTCCGATGGCCATCACATTTTTTCCCAGTGCACTGTGCGAGATGCAGTCAAATCCGTCATCGCCACCATCTTTTTCCGGCTTTCCGTTTCCTGCATCACCGGGGCCTTCTCCCCTGTCATTTCCTGCAGAACGGAAGATCAGGTAGTTAGGTGCGTTATAAGCGATCTGATCCATCTGTCGTGCATAGGTATCATAAAATCCGAATTTGTAGTCTTCGTTTGGATCAATGTTCGGATTCCCCAGCCACTGCCATTGGCTGCCTGTCCAGTTCCAGCCCGTACCGAATCCGTAAGAATGGTTTGAGATTTCCAGTCCGGCAGCAGCAGCGGCAGTCATTTCTCCGTAATCATTACTCCATTGCCATGATTTGAGTTTACCCGCGTAAGACATTCCTTTGGCATTCTCAACCACGCCTGCAGCAACCAGTGTTCCTGCTACGTGTGTCGAATGATAATTAGTGGCATAATTTCCATCCATCTGTGTTACGCGCGATGCACCCTGATCAGTGAACTCCTGATGCGTTACGCGGACAGCGCCTGCATCCCATTCCCCCAGTTGATCATAATCCTCACCGGTCAGGTTCAGGCCCGATGTGCCGCCTGGCCACAGTTGTGCAGCACGTGTAGTGTGGGCTGCACCCAGATTATCGGTAATGTAATACATGGGAATACCATCCCGGACATCTACCATTTCCATGACCCTGCCATTTTCCAACTCTATCCGGATAGGGACATTGTGGTCTTTGGCATATTGTTGAACTTTTTTAGCGTTGGCTTCCCATTGTGCCGTAAATTCAGCAGACAGTTTCTGCAACGCCTCAACATTGGTTTCGGTTTGAGCATAAATAAAACCACTCATCATCAGAACCAATACCAGCAATAAAGAGGTAAAGCTTTTTCTCATTTTTTGAAATTTAATGTTAATACTATCACTTGGAAATTGTTAAACAGGGAAAGTAACCCGGTATTATTTAAAACAATTCCATGCAAAGATACGAATATTGTATAGTCTGAAGAAAGTTTAAAAAGAATTTAACTTTTTAAGTTTGTTTTTATCCGCTATCCTGCGATTTTACATTCTTTTTTTTAGTTAATTCAACTGCTTCGGGTTCATTTTCTATCTTTGCGGAAACAAAAAAACAACAAACGAAAAATGAAAGAATCAGTTACCATACTCTGCGGGGGAGGCCCGGCGCCGGGAATTAATTCGGTAATCAGTTCCGTAGTAAAAATTTTCTTGAAATCAGGTTTCCGTGTCCTGGGAATCCATGACGGTTACAGAGGCCTTTTCAGTGAAAACCCTTCCTTTCAGGAGATTGATTTTCAACTGGCAGATGACATTCACAAAAGAGGAGGTTCTGCCCTGAAAATGAGTCGCTACAAACCTGAAAACAGTGAATTTTCCACAAAATTTTTCACGGAAAACAATGTAAGCTTACTGGTTACCATCGGTGGCGACGACACGGCGTCCACGGCCAACCGTATCTCGAAATATCTAAGAGACCATGATGTTAGTATTCAGAATATTCATGTTCCGAAAACCATTGACAACGATCTTCCGTTGCCCGAAGGCATTCCCACATTCGGATACCAGTCGGCAAAACAGGAAGGGGTAAGGATCGCACAGACCGTATATGAAGATGCCCGTACAAGCGGCAACTGGTTTGTTATCTCGGCCATGGGCCGTGAAGCCGGCCACCTGGCATTCGGCATTGGCGCTGCCAATCATTTCCCCATGATCATCATCCCGGAAATGTTTTACAATGTTGAGGTTTCTTTTGACAGGATCATCAAACTGATCATTTCCTCCATCATAAAAAGAAAAATAGAAGGTATTGAATACGGTGTTGTTGTGGTCAGTGAAGGAGTTTTTCATTTTATGAGCGACGAAGAAATCAAGAATTCGGGAATCAACTTTACTTACGATGAGCACGGCCATCCGGAACTGGGCAATGTCAGCAAGGCACACATTTTTAATATCCTGCTTCAGCAAAAGCTCAAAGAACTTAAGATCAAGGTAAAAAGCCGACCTGTGGAGCTGGGTTATGAACTGCGGTGTGTACCACCTGTAGCTTACGACCAGCTTTATTGCGGACTGCTGGGATACGGTGTAAAAAAACTTTACGATGAAGGCCGTACTGGATGCATGGTCACGGCAAGTGCTACCGGCGAAATCTCCCCATTGTACCTTGAAGATGTTGAAGACGAGAACGGAAAAATTAAACCGCGACTTGTAAATATGGAAGGGGCAAAACAAAAACTGGTTTTTGAAAACGGCCTGCAATACATTGAGCCCGGTGATTATGAACTGGCCAAACAGTATCTGCCAAATCCCGAGGAATACGACATGAGGGAGATACTGAAATGGTAAATTGATATTTTATTAGTCTATTTGAGACATGCTTTTATTTTTCTCACCCTGACTAAATTTCCAACGCTATAATTTTATCCAAAAGCACCCCGGCCAGCCTGACAAGAGATTCGTGTGTCCAACCGGCAATGTGCGGCGAAAGAATGACATTGGGCATTTGCACAAGTTTTTTGAAAGTTTCCGGTAAATTTTCCCGGTTCAGTTCTTCGTATGACAGGCCTTCATACTCCAGCACATCGAGGCAGGCACCCAGGACCTTACCGCTTTCAATTTTGTTTACCAGGTCGGCTGTATTGACAATCTTTCCCCGAGAAGTGTTGATCAGGTAAACCGGTTTTTTAAACCGTTCAAGATATTCACCGTTTACCAGATAGTGTGTCTCGGCTGTCAATGGTACATGAAAGCTGATGATGTCACATTGTTCAAATAAATCTTCCGGTGCGGATTCAACAACAAATTCATCCGAAAATCCTTTTTTATATTTATCGTAAGCCAGTAGCCTGACATCAAATCCTTTCAATTTACGGGCAAAAGCCCCACCCGTGTTGCCGTATCCCACTATCCCGACAGTTTTTCCACCCAGTTCTGTCCCCCGGTTCTCTTCTCTTAACCACTTACCCTGCCGCACTTCCCGGTCAGATTTTATCATGTTGTTGAACAAAGCCAGCAACATGCCCACAGCCTGTTCACCCACAGCATCCCTGTTGCCTTCCGGCGCATTCAAGCAGACTATACCTCTGCTTTCGGCAAAATCCGTATCAATGTTCTCCATGCCTGCCCCTACCCTGCCAATGAAACGGCAATTAACGGCTTTTTCCAAAAAGTCCCTGTCAAGCATGATCTTGCTTCTGATTATAATACCCGTATATTCATGAACGATCCGTTTGAAATCTTCGCGCTGAAAACCGGGGAAATGATCGCACCGGTAACCCAATGATTCCAGGCCTTCGGGCAAAACCGGCTGGTTGGTATCACTACATAAAACTTTTCTTTGATTCACGATACAACAAAACTTACATTTGCAGGTTTAAAACAGGCTGCCGACTCATTGGATGTCATAATACAATCTGTTTATTTGCCTGAACTTATTAAACCCTTTCCCGTTTTAAAAACCAGGCTATTTTCATACATTATTTTTAACCGTAACCCGTAAATTATGTTGCAATCTCTAGTCCA
>CAZMOS010000195.1:0-5304 GCA_964567945.1 uncultured Lentimicrobiaceae bacterium | reverse complement strand
TTGTGCAGAACTGTTTTTTTTGTTTTTTGATCATTACATCTCCCCGGGATTTTTCTCCTCACCTAAAATGTTGAGATTTTCTAATTTTGCCTTTCGAACGTTGACAAACCCGGTTTCATCATTGAAAAAAACGAATACCATATTATTTTTTTTTATCCTCGCCACTGCGGTCATTTCCAATCCGTTGTTTGCAGGTGACTCCACCTCCGTAACGGAAAGATATTACCAAAAAGGTGCAGGATTGTATTACCAGATCGGGAGCATCATCCGGACGCATCCTTATGTGAAAGGCGATAATCCTTATCAAAAGCCTTATGGCTTGTACCAGGCTGTTTCAGCAAAATATTACATACACACGGACGGGCGGAAAGCGTGGCAGCAACTGTACGGTTATCCTACCTGGGGTTTCGGGATTTACAAAGGATTCATCGCTCATGATGAATACCTGGGGAACCCTGCCGCGGTTTATTCTTTTATAAATTTTCCCCTGAAAAGATGGAAAAGATGGTTCCTGGGATTTGAAAGCGGGTTCGGTGTTTCTTTTAACTGGAAGACACATGATTTTGCCGAGGACCACTACCCATATCCCATTGGCTCCTATTCAACTGTTTTTTTCGATGCCGGGTTTAATGCTACGGTCTATCTGGGCAAACATTTTAACCTGACAACGGGAATAAGTTACACCCATTTTTCAAACGGTGCCGTAAAGCTTCCCAACCTGGGCATCAACATGTTTGCGCCACGGCTTGAACTGGAATACATTTTCGGGGGAAGGCCTGAACTGCAACAGCAAGAAATCCCGGAATATAAAAAAGAGTGGGAATGGCTGATTCTGGTTTCCCCTTCGATGAAGCAGGTGGGTTTTAATTATATCAGCCCGGCGGGAGATACAACAGGCATCACTTACAATTATCCCATCGTCAGTTTGTCCACCTCGATCAACAGGCAGCTTTCGCACAAGGTGAAGTTCGGTGGCGGGATAGATATCAGTTACAACGAAGCTTATGCGGCCGATACCGTCATGGTGGACGGTGTTCCCCAAAAAGCGCCTTTTAACTTTGCCGACAAGATACTCATCGGCATTTTCCCATCCTTTGAACTGGTCCTCAATAAACTTTCATTTATTGCCCAGCCGGGATATTATATTTATAAAAAAGAAGCCGAAGGAGACGACATTCCCGTTAGTTACCAAAGAGTGGGGATAAAATATGTTTTCTGGGACAGGTTGATCCTCGGCGTGAATATCCGTGCATTCAACTTCAGCAAAGCCGATTTCATCGAGTGGAACGTCGGTTACCGCATCCACTGGCAGAAAAGCTACAGAAAAAACGTCAGGTGACCGGTTAACGGGGTTGTCAACCCGGTACGTTTAATCTGCCAATTCACCCTGGTAATAGAGTGGTGCTCCCGGGCCGAGCGGAAGCCCCAGGTAAACCCAGATGACAAGCAATATCGTCCAGGCAATGAAAAAGACAAAGGTATAAGGCAGCATGGTTGACACAACCGTTCCGATGCTTGCTTTTTCGTCATACTTCTGGAAAAAGGCAATGATCAGGGCAAAAAAGCTCATCATGGGCGAGATGAGATTGGTCACACTGTCGCCGATACGGTAAACCACTTGCGACAACTCGGGTGAATAGCCCAGTTCCATAAACAGAGGAATAAACACGGGAGCCATAATGGCCCATTTTGCCGAAGCACTGCCCATAGCCATGTTGATGGTTCCCGCCAGGATGATAAACAACAAAAGCAAAGGGATTGTCCCGATGTTGATACTTTTCAGAAATATGGCCCCGTTGATGGCCATGATCTCACCGAGATGGCTCCATTTGAAATAGGCCACAAACTGTGCGGCGAAGAAGACAAGGACAATGTAAGCGGCAAGCGTTTTGACCGCTCCTCCCATTCCTTTAACCACATCGTCGTCAGATTTGAATTTCCCTGAACCGATCCCATAAGCAATTCCGGCTGTTGCAGCAAAAATAAACAACAGGGCAATGACGCCTTTTATCACCGGTGACCGGAGAACACTTTCACCGGCAATACGCAACAGGCCATTTTCAGGAATTGTTCCCCACAAAACAAGGCCGGTTAAGACAAGGGAAACAATCCCGGCCCATTTCAATCCTTTCTTTTCATCTTTATCCAGTTTTTTAATTTCTTCCGGTTTTTCATTGCCATGATATTCGCCCAGCCGCGGGGCAACTATCTTTTCCGTGACAAAGGTTCCGACAACGGCGATCAGAAATGCCGACACAAACATAAAATAATAGTTGGCCGTGGGGTTCACCTCATAAACAGGGTCAATTATGCGTGCTGCCTCCTCGGACAATCCGGCAAGGAGCGGGTCAATAGTCCCCAAAACAATGTTTGCGCTGAATCCGCCCGAAACCCCTGCAAAAGCCGCCGCCATTCCTACCAGCGGATTTCTGCCAAGCGACAGAAAAATGGTACCTGCAAGCGGGATCAACAAGACATAGCCGATGTCACTGGCCGTATTACTGAGAACGCCTGCAAAAACAAGCACAAAAGTCATCATTCTCTGGGGTGCCGACAACACCATCAACCGGATCACTGCGCCGATAAGCCCGCTGCTCTCGGCAATCCCGATACCGAGCATGGCCACAATAACAATTCCCAACGGAGCAAAACTGGTAAAATTATACACCATCTCCAGCATGATCCTGTGGAGTCCTTCCTTTGAGACGAGATTGACCGGTTCAATAATATTTCCTGTTGTGGGATGTGTGGCATCCCATCCGAAAAAGGCGGCCACGCCTGATAAGATTATGGCTGAAAGGGCAAAAATGGCAAAAAGGGTAGCAGGATTGGGGAGCGCGTTTCCAACCTTTTCTGTCCAATTCAGAAACCGCTCTACGAATGATGCTTTTTTTGTCATGGGAATGATTTTATGATTTTGGCGGTAAATATAAGACAACCCCGGAATTTGCAACAATCAGCTAACCGGCGTAAAACCAAGATGAAAGGACGATTCAAAAGCACTTCACACCGGCTTAAAACAGCCTGCTGTAAGCTCTTTAAAACTCCAGCAGCTCCAGCATTCCTGTTTTAATTTTTCCGGTATCCGGCAAAATGGCTTTTTCCAGGATGCGGTTAAAGCCGACAGGGGTAAAAGTGGCTCCGAGACGTTTTACGGGTGCATCCAGCCAGGAAAAGGCCTCGTCGGCGATAATTCCCGCCAGTTCGCCACCAAAACCGCCAAAGACCTTGTCCTCGTGAACCACCAGTGCGCGGCTGGTTTTTTTCACCGAGTTCAGGATGGTTTCCCTGTCCAGCGGTATGAGCGAGCGGATGTCCACCACTTCAATTTGTTTTCCCGTTTCCGTTGCTATCCGGTCTGCGGCTTTCAGGCAAAAGGGTACCGTATTACCATAAGTGATCACCGACATATCAATCCCTTCGCGACGGATACGTGCTTTGCCGAAAGGCACTTCAAAGTCATCGGGAACGACGGCTTCGGCGGATGGGTCGTTATACAGGGCTTTGGGTTCCAGAAACATGGTCAGCCCTCTTGACCGTATGGAAGTCCGCAACAATCCGGCAGCATCATCGGCAGAAGAGGGATAGACGATGCGCAAGCCCGGTAAAGTGGCCAACGCCCCCTCGATGGTCTGCGAATGATACAGGCCGCCCCCGATGTATCCTCCCGAAGCCAGGCGGATAGTAACGTTGGGTGCAAAAGCGCCGTTGCTGCGCCAGTAGTCATGAGTGCTGTCCACCAACTGCTCCATGGCCGGCCAGAAATAGTCGGCAAATTCAGCGCCTTCTACCACGATCCTGATCTTGTCATCGTAACGGCTCATGCCGTTGGCGGTACCCAGGATATAATCTTCTGCGATGGGTGCATTGAAAACACGGGTTTTCCCGAACTCCTGCTGCATGCCTTTGGTGACATTGAAGATTCCGCCCTTTTCCTTATTGGCCACATCCTGGCCCCAGATGTAAGTATGGGGATTGTGACGGAATTCGGCTTTCAGGGTTTCATTCAAAGCGGCGATCAGCCGTTTGGGTTTGCCTTTGCTCCCGTCGTGAAGGCCGTCGGGATATTTTTGGGGAACATACGGCTCAGGGACCACAAAATCAAAAACGGACTTGGGGTCGGGATCGGGCGCCGCAATGGCTTTTTTGTGGGCAGCGGAAATTTCCTTTTTGGCTTTTGCATCAAGTGCTTTGAGTTCTTCTTCGGTAAATTTCCCGGAATGCAAAAGCTGTATCCTGAACCGTTCCAGCGGGTCGGACAAGCGGATGCAATGCCTCTCGTTTTCGTCGCGGTACAGCTCGTGCCTGTCGGAGTTGGAGTGGGAATGAATGCGGTAACAGTTGGCATGAACAATGACCGGTTCATTGTTTTCCAGTGTGTGTTTTTTGGCTTCATGCATGGTGTTCATCGAATCGAACACATTCTTGCCGTCACAAAACATGATCTTCAGGTTTTTGATACCCCGGTAATTGTTTGCCGCCCTGCGGTTTGCCGACTGGTCGCGCTGGGGTACCGAGATGCCGTACTGGTTATCCTGAAAAACGAAGATCACCGGAAGCTGCTCTTTGGAAGCGCCGTTGATGGCTTCAAACACGTAGCCCTCCGAGGTGGATGACTCGCCCTGTGAACTGACAGCGACACCCTTGCTTCCGTAAATTTTGATGGCCCTTGCCGTACCGACCGCATGCAGGGTGTGGTTTCCCGTTGCCGACGACACATTCTGGATGTGCCATTCCGGTTTGGCAAAATGGTTGGACATGTGCCTTCCGCCGCCGGCCACATCGGTTGCTTTGGACAGGCCGTTGAGTATGATCTCTTCGGCAGTAAGCCCTGCCGAGAGTGCCGTCAGCATATCGCGGTAATAGGGAAACAGGAAATCTTTTCCCCTGTCGAAATGACGGCCGATGGCTAACTGGATGCCATCGTGCCCGGCATAAGGTGCATGATACGACCAGCCCAGCGCCTGCTTCAGGTAATTGGGCGCTTTCTCGTCAAGCTGGCGGCCCAGTGTCATCAGGTAATACCATTCTTCCAGGATTTTTTTATCCGTATTATCCAGCGTATATTTCCGTTTGTAAGCCATCTTTTCTTTCCTTTTAAAAAGCGGTGCAAAAGTAACTGTTTTTTGTTATTTAAATCCGTTCCAGATAAATTATATTGGGGGCGGGGGTGACCCCCACTGTCCGTCAGATGACGGACATTTCCCCCGACCTGTCCGCCTCCGTCAGTTGACGGATTTGGCAGGCGGAAGGGGGAGAAAACCCCTCTGCCCTGCGGGCATCTCCCCGAGGGGGAGAATATCG
>CAZMOS010000194.1:0-5377 GCA_964567945.1 uncultured Lentimicrobiaceae bacterium | reverse complement strand
TTCGGTAAGGTGTTTTTGTATTAAATTGATTGTTAATTCTTTAAATATACAAAAACCATCCTTATGTTTTTTGAAAATCTCTCTCTTTTTTACATCGAACTCAGGTTATTACGTATGACTGAAACCATTCAAAGTATGTTGATCCAGGTGGTGAATAAGCTGAAATCGGAAAAGGAATAAGATCAATATACCCGCTCATTGCCCGACCTGAAATTTGACAGCAGGCACAACTGGCAGAAATATGTGAAAATAGATTTAACAGGCAGTAACGATCATCAGTAGCACGCCCATCCCGACTCCCGGCGCCGGCCGATACAGCATACCATTGCTCATACAGAGAAAATGATCAACAAGCTGGTGTATGCCCTTTACCCGGAAAGAAGTGTTAACGGCGAAAAGCCGGAAATTAACACAAAAGAGTGAGCACGGTTTTATCCCGGCTTTTAAGCCGGGGATGATAGCAACAAAGCCCTGATTTGGCTTTAGCCATTAATCCACCCAGTCACCGCAAACTACGCACGCCATTGATTATCGTTGTATTCTATAACGAAAAGAAACAGTCTTCTAAACATAATTTTCCCTATATTTGTTCAAAACCCAAAAGTCCCTCATCCTAACGAAAGATCATGTACCCCGCTCCTTCCCGATACGAACGCCTTATTCTTTTCTATTTCTCCGGAACGGGAAATGCCCGGTTTGCTGCACAGAAAATAGCAGCCTTTGCCTCTGAAAAAAGTGTCTGTGTGTCGGTTTTCAATATTGCAGAAGTGAAACGGGATTATCCCGAAATCCACCTGGATGCGCTGATCGGCTTTTGTTTTCCCACCCACGGGTTCAATGCGGCGCCGAGTCTTCTGAACTTTATTTACAGGTTTCCAAAAGGAAAAAACCGGGTATTCCTGTTAAACACACGGGCAGGCCTGAAAGCAGGCAATGTGCATATAGCAGGTATCGGCGGACTGGCGCTGTGGTTGCCGGCTTTGTTGTTGCTTTTCAAAGGATACAAAACCATCGGTTTCCGTCCGCTCGACCTGCCCTCAAACTGGATATCGCTGCACCCTGGCCTCACAAAAAATGCCGTCCGGTTCATCGCCCGGCGTTGCGAGAATACGCTGAAAAAGTTCACGGAAAAAATCCTGAGCGGCAAACCCGTACTCAACGGATTGCTGTGGCTTCCGCTGGACCTTGCAGTCTCACCCATTGCACCGGCCTATTATTTTTTTGGCCGTTATGCCCTGGCGAAAACTTTTTTTGCCAGCTGCAAATGCACCAATTGCGGGTTGTGCATCGAAAATTGTCCGGTACAGGCCATCAAACGTATCAGCGAAAGACCTTACTGGACTTATGATTGTGAGAGCTGTATGCGCTGCATGAACCACTGTCCGCAGCGGGCCATCGAAACATCCCACGGTTTTTCCTTTTTTATCTGGTGGCTGGCTTTTTCCGTTGTGCCCGCAGTCATCCTGAAAGTACTGGTCAAATACGGGGTGATCACAGCCGAATTCCTCCATAAATATATTGACCTGTTGTTTAACGGCACGCTATTTTTAACGGGGTTGATAGTTATTTTCTTCGGATACAGGATACTGCATTTTTTCCTGCGTTACAAATGGATCAACCGGATCATCACTTTTACTTCTTTCACACATTTCAAGTTCTGGAACCGGTATAAAATGCCGGCGAAATGAATTTGTTGCGCGCCACGACGTAATGTTTTATTTCACGCAAAGACGCAGCGACGCAACGAAAAAGCTCACCCTCTCATCCCCATGTACATACCGCCAAAGTAAGGGATAAGCCATATCAGCCAGACAATCAGGCTGTAGTGGTGGAAATTTTTTCGCGCTTTGTCGCTTCCCTTCCATGCTACCCGTGTTGCCCAGATGGCGTGAGCAAGCATCAGCCAGAGGGCAATCTGTCCGGTTAAGGTATGCAATGCCAGCAAATCGAACGGGCCTTTTGCCAGTTGATACATCGTATACGTTCCGGAAACATCAAAAACAAGACCGGTCCAAAACGAAGCAACATGCCACATCTTGAGGTAACGGGCTGTCCGTTCGGCCCATACCCCTAACGAGTAAAAAGCAAGTGCCAGTGTGATCAGGACAGTTGACAGGATTAAAAGATCAGACATTTATTTATGTATTGGTTTAAAAAGACGAACGGTTAATTACGCCACCGTCAACAACTTTAACGGTCAAAAATACAAAGTATTTCACTGCCGGTAAAAGTAAAACCCCATTCCCGGATTCTTCCATTAAAATCATAATGACCTCCCGGATTTTTCCACAAACTTCTTAAGTCCGCCCGGATAACATTGTCGGACAGATGTTTACAGCAAAACTTTTACTCCTCCGGAAAGGTTTCACAATTTCTCTATTTTTGCCTCCTCATCCTGATGCATGCCCGAATTCTTTAAAATAATGTCCGTTTTCCTGGTGGCGATGGTGAAATATTTTTACACACCCATCTATGCTTACCTCACCGGACTGGATTTCTGGGTGTCGATGGTCACCATGATCGCGGGGGGCATCACCAGTTTTTCTTTTTTCTATTACATCAGCCATTTCGTTATCATCTCCTCAAAATATATCAAACCGACCGTACGCAATTTAGCTCCCGACCCCTGGATCGAAAAATATGACCGGCGGAAAGAACAAAAAGCATTGAACAAAAAACAAGGGAAAAAGTTCACCCGGAAAAACAAAATGCTTCTTCGCATGAAAAAGATGGGCATGTGGGCCATCATTTTCACAACACCCGTGTTGCTTTCGCTTCCTGTCGGGGCCTTTCTGTTAAAGAAATATTACAACGTCAGACGAGGGGTTGTGTTCTTTGCCCTGCTCATCATTGCACTGGAAGGTTTCCTGTTGTGTTTCCTGGTCTGGAACTTTCCTTCTTTGCGGCCGGATTAAAGGGTTTGTTTTTCTTTTTATGGGAAAAACAATCATTTGAAAGGGTTTTTCGCAAGCGAAAAACTAATTCGCCAGGTTTATTCTATGTCATTTCGCAAAATGGGCACACCTTCGGGTCTTATCACTGGTGGGGAAATCAACTGCGGCGGAGTTGATCAGAGGAACTTCACATTCCCGGTACTATGGTCATAAATAGCCCCGGCGATAGCTATCTTTTTTTTCTGGTACATCTCCAGAAGGATCGGGCTTTGGTTTTTAATGTCTTCAATGGCCAGTTCCACATTTTTAACGGCTACCCTGTCAACAAAATCAGGGTTTTTCGCAGTCCGTTCTTCACCGGCAACCGGTTCAACCTTTTCCATTGCCAGTTTGATATGTTTTAAAGAAGCGGTCAGGTTTCCCAGTTTCACATCATCAACAGCTCCCTTTACGGCTCCGCAGGATGTATGCCCCAGCACCAAGATAAGTTTGGAACCGACTACGGCACAGGCATATTCCATGCTTCCCAATATATCCTGGTTGATGATATTCCCTGCAACACGCGCAATGAACAGGTCCCCTATTCCCTGGTCGAAAATAATGGAAGGCATTACCCGGGAATCAATACACCCCAGCACAATGGCAAAAGGATGCTGCGAATCAATGGTCTCCCGGATATGCCAGTCATGGTCACGTTCGATAACTTCTTTTGCCAGGAAACGCCTGTTTCCTTCTTTCAATAATACAAGAGCCATCTGAGGGGTCATCTTTCGCAGGCTCTCCGCATCTTTTACTGTTCCATGTAAGTCCATAAGTAATTTTTAAGCCAGTTCTTTTTCCAAATAAGTTTCAATTTCATCGGCAGATTGAAAACACTCCTCTTCCGGAATAAGGTCAGGAATTATGTCAATTTTTTCCAACATGAGTTTAGGTTGTCCTTTAAGTCCCCAAAAAAGGACTTTCACTCCCTTTTGTTTCAGCCAAAGGATTGAATCTTCCATGGCATACAAACCGCTTTGGTCCATATAGGGCACCTTATCCATCCTGATCACCAATGCTTTGACCGGGTCGGGTATGGATTTTATCGTTTCCTGAAATCCCGATACCATTCCAAAAAACAAAGGCCCTTCAATATGTTTTACATAAACTTTATCCCCCAGGTGTTCGACCAGTCCTTTTTCATCCTCCCATGTGTCTTCATCACGAAAATCTTTCAATGACTGGGCTTTGCTCTCCCCTTCCACGATGTCGGCAGTCTTTTTCATAAATACAAACGACGCCAGCACCATTCCGGCTGCCACAGCAACCAAAAGGTCAACAAAAACAGTTAGCACAAGCACAATAATCATAATAACGGCTTCAGTCCGCGGGATGGATTTAATATGCCGGATCCCTTTGTAGTCAATAATACCGATTCCAACTGTTACCAGTATTCCCGCCAGCACGGCGTTGGGAATATGACCCACAAGCGTCCCCAGTCCCAGCAAAATGGCAGCCAACAACACTCCGGCAATGACGCCCGACAACCGTCCCCTTCCTCCCGAGTTTATGTTGATGACCGTACGCATCGTGGCACCTGCTCCGGGCAGTCCGCCGATTAAACCGGCAACCATGTTGCCAACGCCCTGTCCGATCAATTCGCGGTTGCTGTTATGTTTTGTTTTTGTAATATTATCGGCAACTACCGATGTCAGCAATGAATCAATGGAACCCAAAGCCGCCAGCGTAAAAGCATATTCAAATATTCTGATGAATACTTTCCAGTTTGTGAAAGCGTGAATAAAATCGAGATGTACAACGGGTAATCCGGTCGGAATGGGGCCGTTCGAATTGATCTTCAGGATTAAATCGGAAGGCACAAAGAAATAAGCACTAACGGACACGAGCAAAAGAGCAACCAGGGTTGCAGGAACCTTTTTTGTAATTACAGGAGACAAATAAATGATCGCAACCGTAATTACGGCAATCACCACCGACCAGACATTGATCAATTCGGGTATTTGCCGGATACTCCCTATGGTCCCCAGGGTACCACCTGAAGGACTTTGGGCGCCGATAAAGGGAAATATTTGTGTGATGATTATAATAATTCCGATACCACTCATAAATCCGGATACCACCGGATAAGGAATATACTTGATGTATTTTCCCAATTTGAGGAACCCCATAAGGGCTTGTAAAAAACCGGCCAGAATAAAGGAGCAAATAATTAAAGGCATGGCCTTTTCAAAACTGCCTGTAGCTTCTATGGCTTCAATGATCATTACGGCTGCAACCACCGTCATAGGGGCTGTGGGCCCGCTGATCTGTGTTTTGGTGCCTCCCAAAAGAGCAGCAATAACACCAAGAGCAATGGCTCCGTACAGACCGGCAATGGCACCCAGTTCCGTTTGTTCACCAAAAGCTAATGCCAGCGGCAAAGCGACAATTCCTGCAGTTATGCTCTTCTACACATCTGACGCGACCGAACCTCTAATCTGCGT
>CAZMOS010000193.1:0-5462 GCA_964567945.1 uncultured Lentimicrobiaceae bacterium | reverse complement strand
AAAAACCTACCGGCTGTCCATCTACAACCGCTGGGGCCAGCTCATTTTTGAAACCACGGACATCAACACCGGCTGGGACGGCACCTTCAAAGGACAAGCGGTAGAACAGGGCACTTACGTTTACAAAATCGTTTACACGGCCTCCTCCACCGGCAACGAACCGCAGAGTGTGGCGGGGAATGTGATGGTTGTCAGGTGAGCGGGGGTGGAAACACCTTCCAGAGTGCGCAGCTCCTGGAAGAGTGTTCAAGGGTGCGGGGTGCGGGGTATGGATTCCAAGGGTTCCCCAGCATAATCCAGACTCTTCCAGGTCCTGCGGACTCTGGAAGGTCTTTAATTAACTATTAACAAGTTACGGGGTATCCGCCTTCTTCCGAATTTTCGGGATTCGACGGACGGGGCAGGGTGCGGGGCAAGAACACCTTCCAGAGTACGCCTTAGGCGTACCCGGAAGAGTTTTCCGTGGGAAGGTGGGTGCGGAGTTGATTCCCCTTCCGGGGTATGGCTTTGGAGTTCCCGGAAGAGTGTTCGGTAGTGGTCTAGGAATAAGAAATATCGAATATTGAATAAGAAATAAGAAATGGAGGGCTAACCTGACAGTCTCTGCAGGCCTGTGCGATGGCGTCTTGTCAGGTTTTGAGGGCAGAATGGGAAAAGGCGTTAGCCGAACTTGAAGTTAATTCAAACCTCAAACTCACACGGGTTTCATGGTTTATCTCCGGCCAACAAAAACATTACGACTTTGATCATGCACAGTTACATTTAACTTTTTTATATCTTTACCCGCTAATTTTTTAGACCTGTATCCGATAAGAACCTGATTATCTATATATTAAAGATATCTCCTCATGATTAAAAAAATATTGGTCGCCAACAGGGGCGAGATTGCGATCCGTGTTATGCGGACCTGTCGCGAAATGGGAATCAAGTCGGTTGCCGTTTTCTCCGAAGCCGACAGAAATTCGATGCACGTAAGATACGCTGATGAAGCTTATTGCATCGGCCCGGCTCCTTCCAATGAAAGTTATCTTGTAACAGACAATATCATTGAGGTGGCCAAACGCTGTAAAGCCGATGCCATTCATCCCGGTTATGGATTTCTCTCTGAAAATGCCGCTTTTTCCGACCGCTGCAAACAGGAAGGAATTATTTTTATCGGGCCTTCCTCCTATGCCATTGACACGATGGGTGACAAGATCACGGCCCGTCAGAAAATGCTTGGCGCAGGTATTCCGGTTGTTCCCGGAACAACAGAACCTATAAGGGAAATTGACAATGCGATAAAGGTCATTAAAGAGATCGGCCTTCCCGTTATGGTGAAAGCCAGCGCCGGTGGCGGTGGAAAAGGGATGCGCCTGATCCATGAAGAAAGTGAAATTGAACCGGGTATCAAAGCAGCCAAATCCGAGGCCATGGCTGCCTTCGGCAATGATGCGGTTTATATTGAAAAATACATCAACTCACCTCATCACATCGAGTTTCAGATACTGGCAGACAACCATGGCCATTGCATTCATCTTTTTGAACGGGAATGTTCGGTTCAGCGCAGGCACCAGAAAGTTGTGGAAGAAACACCCTCGCCCATCATGACTCCCGAAGTCAGAAAAGAAATGGGCGCCCACGCCGTTGCAGCAGCAAAAGCAGTGAATTATGCCAGTGCAGGAACCATCGAGTTTATCGTTGATGATAACCTGAATTATTACTTCCTTGAAATGAATACACGGCTGCAGGTTGAACATCCCATAACCGAGAGGGTGGTTGGTGTTGATCTTGTGAAAGAACAAATCAATATTGCCAACAACCTGCCACTTCGTTACAACCAGGATGACCTGAAGCAAAACGGGCATGCCATTGAGGTAAGGATATACGCCGAAGACCCTGACAACAACTTCATGCCAAGCCCCGGAAAAGTCCTGCATATTACCGAACCCCTCGGCCTGGGTGTAAGGCACGACGGATATATTTATGAGGGCTACACAATTCCAATGTATTATGACCCGATGATATCCAAACTGATCATTTGGGCACCCACGCGTGAAGAAGCGGTGGAAAGGATGAAACGGGCGCTTTATGCATACAAGATCACCGGCATCAAAACCACCATTCCTTTTCTCAGCCGGGTCATGAGCACTCCCGCTTTTGTGAAAGGACGGTACAACACTCATTTTATTCAGGACAATCAGCAATACCTCGAACTTAAAGATGACGCATCGCAAAAGATCATGGATGTGGCAGCTATTACAGCATTTGTGGACTATATTTCGAAAATTGAATCTAATACCAGGGTTTCTTCCAACGGCAGTTCTGTGAGCAACTGGAAAGCTTTCGGAAGAAAAAGAAGTCTTAACCGTTTGTAATCTATTGATTTAAAATCCAAATCCTATGACATACGAAATCCGCATTAACGACAATCAGGAAACGATTGAAATAATAAATCAGGAAGGCAGCTTGCTGGAGGTTGCCATTGGCGACAGAAGTTATAAACTGGACATTGTAGAAGTTGAGAAAGGCGTTTACTCGGTTTTGCTGGAGGGCGATTCATACAATATCGAACTTATTCCCGTTGAAAATAAAAAATACAATGTCAACACTTTATATCATTCATTCGATGTGGACATTATAGATGCCGAAGCCCGGTATATGATGAGTCGCAAGTCGGATGAGGAGGATGACCAGTCAACCATTTCAACCCCAATGCCCGGAAAAGTAGTGCGAATTCTGGTGGAGGAAGGTCAGAAAGTTAAAGCGGGTGAAACTGTTATTGTGGTATCGGCCATGAAAATGGAAAGCGAATACAAAGCTGTCACCGACAAAACCGTAAAACAGGTCCTTGTTAAAGAAGGGGATAACATTGACGGAAATCAGCCTCTTGTTATTTTTGAATAAACCGAAATTTTTCAATTTATTAAAATTCAAAAAAAATTAATTATGGGTCAGGAACTCCAAAGAAACAAACTACTGGAAGAAAAACATATTTTGGCCGAATTGGGAGGAGGCCAGCAAAGAATTGACAGGCAACATGCCGCAGGGCGCAAAACAGCGAGAGAGAGGATCAATGATTTATTCGACCCGGGGACATTTGTTGAAATTGATAAGTTTGTCACCCATACGGCAACCGATTTCGGGATGGACAAAAATAAAATCCTGGGGGACGGTGTTGTAGCAGGATACGGAAAGATTGAAGGCCGGATCATGTATGTTTTTGCCCAGGATTTTACTGTTTTCGGCGGATCGTTAAGCCGGGCCAACGCCAACAAGATCATCAAAGTAATGGACCTGGCCATGAAAATGGGAGCTCCGGTCATCGGCTTAAACGACTCGGGTGGCGCCCGTATTCAGGAAGGTGTGGAAAGCCTTGCCGGCTATGCAGATATTTTTTACAGGAACGTAAAAAGCTCGGGGGTGATCCCTCAAATATCAGCCGTATTAGGCCCATGCGCCGGTGGAGCTGTTTATTCACCGGCTATGACCGATTTTATCCTCATGGTGAAAAAGACCTCCTACATGTTTGTCACTGGGCCGGATGTGATCAAGACCGTCACAAACGAGGAAGTGACAAAAGAGGAACTCGGCGGGGCAATGACACATAATAAGAAAAGCGGGGTAGCCCATTTTACCGCTGAAAACGATGAAGAAGCCATGTTGTTGATCAGGGAACTGATGAGTTTTTTGCCCTCCAATAACATGGAAGACCCTCCGCGCAAAGTTTGTACCGATGACCTGACCCGTGAAATTCCACACCTTGACGGTATTGTGCCTGAGGACCCCAACAAGCCTTATGACATGAAGGAGATCATCCTTGAGGTGATAGACAACAACCATTTTCTTGAAGTTCAGCCTCATTATGCACAAAACATCATTGTGGGTTTTGCCCGGATCGCCGGAAAGCCCGTTGGAATCGTTGCCAATCAGCCGGCTGTGCTGGCCGGTGTGCTGGATATTGCCAGTTCAACCAAAGCTGCCCGCTTTGTCAGGTTCTGCGATGCGTTCAATATTCCGTTGATCACTTTTGAAGACGTTCCGGGATTCCTCCCGGGGACAACACAGGAATTTGGCGGGATCATAAAACACGGGGCAAAACTACTGTACGCCTTTTCAGAAGCCACCGTACCCAAGATCACTCTCATTACCCGTAAAGCTTATGGCGGCGCTTATGATGTGATGTCAAGCAAGCATATCGGCGCCGATTATAACTTTGCCTTTCCAACGGCCGAAATTGCCGTTATGGGTCCCGATGGTGCCGTGAACATCATTTACAGGAACAAAATTAAAGATGATGAGCACAAAAAGCAGATCGTTCAGGAATACAGGAGTAATTTTGCCAGTCCTTACAAAGCCGCAGAGCTCGGGTATATTGATGAGATTATTTATCCGCGCAACACCCGCAAGAAACTGATACAGGCACTGGAAATGACCGAAAATAAATCGGAAAGCAACCCTCCTAAAAAGCACGGTAACATTCCATTATAAATGGAGATTTTTTCTCTGGAAAAGTATTAGCCAGAAAACACCCACAGTAATGGATGAGTCGGCCAGGTTGAAAATGGGCCTGAAAAAAATAAACCGTCCGTCCGGTTCAAAGATAAACCGCGGTACCCAGGAGGGCACATCATTCTGTTGAAGCATAATCAGCGGAAAGTAAAACATGTCCACCACTTTCCCGTCCAGAAATCCTGCATATCCTCCGCCAACTCTGGTCAGGTGGGCAACTGTGTGGTAGGTGCTATCAGTAAATATCAAACCGTAAAATGCGCTGTCAATGATGTTGCCCAGGGCTCCGGAAAAAATCAGGGAGATGCTTAAAACAAGGCCAAGGGGTTTCTTACGCTTGATAATCACATAAAGATAAATGCCGATGGCTATTACGGCCAGAATTCTGAAAATACTCAGAGTCAGTTTTCCCCACTCGCCTCCCATCTGCAAGCCAAAGGCCATACCGTAGTTTTCGGTAAAATAGATGTAAAACCATCTTCCGATCATTGGAATTTCTTCCCCGATGGTCATGTGTAACTTTACCCAGACTTTCAGTAACTGATCAAAAAAAAGGATCAGAAAAATAATGAATGTCGCTTTTTTCAAGGCTGATTTTGTTTTTGCCTGTCAATTCCTCGGGCTGGGATTCGACATTTTCTTTTTGGCTTCAATACTCAATGTAGCGTGTGGCACTGCCCTAAGCCTTTCTTTGCTGATCAGCTTACCTGTTACCCGGCAAATGCCATAAGTTTTATTTTCGATACGTACCAATGCATTTTCAAGGTTATTGATAAAACGCTGCTGACGGGCTGCCAACCGGCTGTTTTCCTCTTTTGAAAGCACCTGCTGACCCTCTTCCAGGACTTTAAAGGTGGTAGAGGTGTCGTTTGTCACATGCTCGCTGTGGTTGGCATACGCTGCCGTTAACAATTTGAGGTCATCTCTTGCTTCTTCTAACTTATCTAGCATGATCTCTTTACACTCTTCTA
>CAZMOS010000192.1:0-5549 GCA_964567945.1 uncultured Lentimicrobiaceae bacterium | reverse complement strand
TCATGTTTTGAAATGGTGTGTGCTGTTTGCCCTCTTTAGTCTTCAGTTCACAGTTCACAGTTTTCAGTTCACAGTTTTCAGTTCACAGTTCACAGTTTTCAGTTTTCAGTTTTCAGTTTTCAGTTTTCAGTTTTCAGTTTTCAGTTTTCAGTCGAAAAATAAAAAACAAATGGTCACGATAAAAAAGATCATAAATAATCTGCGAAAATCTGCGTCAATATTAGTTTTCAGTTCACAGTTTTCAGTATGTCAGTCCACCAATTCACCAATTACTAATCACCAGTCACAAATCGCTAATCTTCAATCATTTTGCCATTAATTATTCGTTAACCGCACTTTGATTTACCTCTTTTACAATACCTGACAGGTTGCTATTGCGACGGCCTTTTGAAACCTGACAGGAAGTAATACGCCGAAGTATGCCCCCCTTTCAGATACTGTCATCCCAAATGCCTCAGCTTTCAACCTGGAAGGTTAGTTAGCATGCCACCTGTCTCACTCCTCTTTTTTCCCCACTACCAGTTGCAGCATGTCATCCGGGTCAAGATATTTCCGGGCTGTTTCCAGCAGGTCATCCGAAGTGACAGCCAGGATCTCTTTCAGGCTTTTCCTGTAAAATTCAAAATCCAGGCCAAAATCTTTTGCCGACCTGAACCGGTCAGCCAGCGCAAAAGGACCGTCAAAATTGCGGAGGAAGGTTCCGTAAATATAGTTTTTCACCAATTGCAGTTCTTCTTTGCCAACTTTCCTGGTGCGCAAATCCGACATCTCCTTGTAAATCTGATCCAGTGCTTCATTGGTAAATTTCGCATTGACTTCGGTGGAAACGCTGAAATAACTTCCGTAAACATAATTGATCACAAAAGAGCTAACCCCGTATGTGTATCCTTTCTCTTCCCTTAGGTTCGACATTAGCCGGGAACCGAAATAACCACCCAGAATGGTGTTTAACAATACAAACCGGTTGTAATCGGGATGTGTTTTCCCGAATATTGGCCTGCCCACACGGATAGCCGATTGCAATGCACCTTCTTTCTGTATGTATTTTATTTTTTCTCCAACTTCCCCGGTATAAATTATTTTTCCGTTTTCTCCGACGGATTTCGTCCAGCCGTTTCCCAGGTATTTATTGACGAGTTTTACCACTTCATCATCAATGGCGCCGCTCAGAATGAGGTAAGTATTTTTGGCACTGAAACGGCTGTGATAAAAATCCAGCAGGTCACTGCGTGTTATTTTGTCAAAATCGTCAGTCTCCAGCACCTGTCCGTAAGCCGAATTGTTGCCAAAAACCATTTTATTGAACTCAAGCATGGCCCTGTAACGGACTTTCTCGGTGTTGACCAGATATTCCTGCCGTTCATGGGAAATGAAAATGTTAAGTTCCTCGTCACTGAACCGGGCATTGGCAAGCATATCTGCAATCAGCGGGATCAGGTCATCAAGATATTTATTCAGTGCATACAAAGTTAAAACAGCCGAATCTTTGTTCACATTTATATCCAGATAAGCGCCCCGGCTGTCCAGGATTTCTGCGATGGCATGTGACGAATATTTCCGGGTGCCTTCCCTGATCATTTTTGCAACGGTAGTAGCAACCAGTTTCTTCTTCTGAAATGCCGATCCTGCCCTGATGACAACATCAAGCCGGGTAACCGGTTCATCACCTGCTCTGACCACAAAAGCTTCCATGCCGTTAGCCAGCACAACGGTTTCCGGCTCTTCAAGCTTTAACTGAAGAGGTTTGCCATGAAGTGGCATTTTTTTCCGGTCAGGGATGGCTGGTCTGCTCATCATGTTAGTGGTTTACAGCTTTATAATACAACGCGTTTTGTCTTTCTATGCAAAACAGGTCTTCAGCAGTGTGTCGTATATCGTCGAGCGTAACTTCCTGGTACTTATTTTCCTCCTCATCCAGCAGAGTAGCATCCCCCAGCATCTGAAAGTATCCCAGGAACATGGCCTTATTCAGTACAGACAATTTTGAGAAAATAAGGTTGGCTTCAATCTTGTTTTTAACTTTTTGCAATTCGTCCCCGGTGACGTCAGTAACTAATTTTTTCAGCTCTTTCCGGATGGCCTTTTCACCTTCATCACACAATGTGCCGTTTATCAGTTTTCCGGTGACGATGAACAGTCCCTTGTCAAGGTCTCCGGTAATGAAAGCATTGATCTCGGAAAACAGTTTTTTCTTTTTCACAAGACTTTGATAAAGCCGTGAAGAATTGCCATTGGAAAGAATATCGGAAATGAGGTCAACCGTATAAAAATTCCGGTCGGTTCGCCTGGGCATGTGCCAGCAGAGGTATAAGGCGCTTTGAGGAACGCGGCGCTCAACGGTTTTTCTGCGGGGTTCGGTTTGCCCTGGCTCTTCGGGGTAGTCCCGGGCGGGTTCTTCTCCCGGAGGTATCGGCGCAAACCATTTTTCGGCCAGCGTTCTGACCTGTTTGATTGTTACATCACCTGCAACAGATAAAATGGCATTGTTGGGGTTGTAAAACTTTTTGTAGAAAGACTTTACATCTTCCATGGTGGCTTTCTCAATGTGGCTGATGTCCTTGCCGATGGTGTTCCACTGGTAGGGATGCCGTTTGTAAGCCAGGGGTTTTAATATGAGGTAAACATCGCCATAGGGCTGGTTCAGGTAATTCTGCTTAAACTCTTCAATCACCACCTGACGCTGTACATCCAGGCTTTTTTTTGTAAAGGCCAGCGACAGCATCCGGTCACTTTCGAGCCAGAAAGCCGTCTCCAGGTTGTTGGCCGGTATGGTCAGGTAATAGTTTGTGAAATCATTGTTGGTGAAAGCATTGTTTTCACCGCCGGCCTTTTGTAAAGGTTCATCATATTTGGGAATATTGACCGACCCGCCAAACATCAGGTGCTCAAACAGGTGGGCAAAGCCGGTTTTGTCAGGGCTTTCATCGCGGGCACCTACCTGGTAGATGATATTCATCGCAACCATAGGCGTTGTCTTGTCCTGATGGACAATAACAGTCAATCCGTTATCGAGTATGAAGCGATCAAATTTCAACATATATCGTTATCCCCGTCTTTAATTAAAATTCGGACAAACTTACAACCATAACTGAATATGAGGGCAAATATTTTGAATTTTTAAACATCTTTTTTAAAAAGTAACTAAAAGGTTTTAAAGAATATTACTCAAAGAAAGATTCAAAACTTTGAAACTTTGGAAGAGATTAATTATCCTGAACCCACGTTATTTAATACCTTTGCACCCACTAAATTTTAAAACATTTTATATCAGGAAAAATACGAACAGATATGGAAAGAGACCAACAGATATTTGATATTCTGAAAAAGGAAAAAGAACGACAGATGCACGGTATTGAGCTGATCGCTTCCGAAAATTTTGTCAGTGACCAGGTCCTTGAAGCCATGGGCTCGTTGATGACCAACAAATATGCCGAGGGCTACCCGGGCAGAAGGTATTACGGCGGTTGCAAATATGTTGACGAGAGCGAACAACTGGCCATTGACCGTGCCTGCGAACTCTTTGATGCCGTTTATGCCAATGTTCAGCCCCATTCAGGCGCACAGGCCAACATGGCTGTTTTTATGGCCTGCCTGAAACCCGGTGATACTTTCATGGGTCTTGACCTCTCACACGGCGGCCATCTCTCGCATGGTTCGGCGGTCAATTCATCGGGCATTTTATACCATCCTGTCGCTTACAAGGTAAAAGAGGAAACGGGCACGATAGATTACGATGAAATGGAAGCCCTGGCCAGAAAAGAAAAACCGAAAATGATCATTGCCGGTGCCTCCGCCTATTCGCGCGACTGGGATTACGAGCGTATGCGTGCAATTGCCGATGAGATCGGCGCCATCCTGATGGCCGACATTGCCCATCCGGCAGGACTGATTGCCAAAGGGCTGCTGAACGACCCCATTGAACATTGCCATATTGTGACTACCACTACGCATAAAACTTTGCGGGGACCGCGTGGCGGCATGATCCTGATGGGTGAGGATTTTGAAAATCCCTGGGGACTGAAGACGCCCAAAGGGGAGATCAAGATGATGTCGGCAGTATTGAATTCGGCCGTTTTCCCGGGTATTCAGGGCGGGCCGCTGGAGCATGTTATCGCTGCCAAGGCGGTGGCGTTCGGAGAAGCGCTTACCGATTCGTATTTTGAATACATCCTGCAGGTGAAAAAGAATGCCGAAGTGATGGCCAAAGCATTTGTTGACAGGGGCTATAAAGTCATTTCTAATGGCACCGACAACCACCTGATGCTGATAGACCTGCGCAGCAAATTCCCTGACATCACGGGAAAGAAAGTGGAAAAGACCCTTGAGCTGGCCGACATCACCATCAATAAAAATATGGTTCCGTTCGACAGCCGCTCACCGTTCCAGACCAGCGGCCTGCGTGTTGGCACGCCGGCGATCACAACAAGAGGTCTGAAAGAAGAGCACATGGAACCTATCGTGGAACTGATAGATGAAGTGATCAGCAACATTGACAATGAGAAAGTGATTGAAACGGTCAGAACCAAAGTGAACGAAATGATGAGCGGGTTTCCGTTGTTTGGGTACTAAACATTTGAAAATGGCGACTGAAAGCGTTTAAAAGCTTTTGCTGCCTTTTCCGAAATTATCAGGAGAGGCAGTTTTTTCTTTAAGACCGGTTAGGGTTCAATCCCTAATATCAGCAATGGCACAGGGGGACTGTTTCTGCCTTGACGCATAACATTATAAACCTCTCCTTCAAAATAGGCTACACCACTCGACATTTGTTCCTGCATTTTTTTCGTAGGTAAGATTTAATTCCAGCCACTCCTTTGGTAGCTGGGCAATCTTATCATTTTTTGAAGGTTGATGAATAGGCTTATTAATAGGCCGTGTTTTTAAACGACCTTCTTTTAAATCTTCAATTCTTTTTTTTGCCAGATCACAATATTCTTTTTCTTTATCTATTCCAATTGCATTTCTTTCGTTTTTTATTGCAGCAATTATAGAAGAACCGACTCCGGAAAACGGGTCTAAAATCCAGCTACCTTTATTAGTCAGGGCTAAAATACATCTTTCAACAAGCTCAATCGGATACTGGGCCGGGTGAATGGTTTTTTCAGGATGGTTGGATTTGACATTTGGAATATTCCACAATTCATTTTCCCAGTCTTTAACAATGATTTCCCAGATATCGGAAGGATTTTTACCTTTAGGGTTTCCCGAAAGTTTTCCTTTATTAGGGCCTTTAAAATGTTTCTTTCCCGGGTATTTAGCAGGAACCCTTACCTCATCAAGGTTAAAAATATAATTATCTGATTTTGTAAACCAAAGAATGGTTTCATACCTGCCTGAAAATCTTTTTGAAGCATGCAAACCGTGGCCGAAATGCCATATTATTCTATTTCTCAGTTTTAATCCGTGTTTTTTAAAGATTTGGTAATAAAATATATCCAGTGGATATATTTCTCCATTGTTTACAAAGTTTCCAACCTGCCAGCAAATACTACCGCTTTTAGAAAGAACCCTGATTAACTCGCTGATGATCTCTTCCTGGGTTGCTAAATATC
>CAZMOS010000191.1:0-5630 GCA_964567945.1 uncultured Lentimicrobiaceae bacterium | reverse complement strand
AAAGGTAAAAGATTTGGGCATTGTTACTGGCGGTAGTGGCGACCGTGGTTTACGTCAAGGAGTACACGATCAACGGTTCGGTTCCCTGGTTGACGAATGAAAATGTGTACTTAATCAGGATACAGGGCGATAACCGGAAAATCGTGGATACGGCTTCAACCGATCAGACAGGCTCGTTTGAATTTTCGCTGGGAAGTGATTTTCCCATTGGGCAATATGCCGTGGTCACCGGCCCCAAACAAATGATCGAGCTGATCTTTAACGATGAAAATATCCGTTTTGTAAGTACCGGGAGCAGCGATCAGGACCAGGTGCAGATCATCGAATCAGTTGAAAATATGATCTATTACAATTACCTCTCTGTCAAAGGAGAAGTGCTTTACAACCTTGACCTTCTGGACCCTGTTTTGCAATATTACCCGAAATCGGATACTTTTTATATGCAGACATTAAATGAAGCCAGGGCATTGCAATCTTCTCTGGATGAAAGGGTTGAAACTTTGATCGAAAACAATCCCAATACACTGGCAGCCCGCTTTATCCGGGTTGACAAACCTGTTTTTGCCGATCCGGAACTTTCCAGGGAGGAACGGAAAGAATACCTGAAGTCCCATTATTTTACAGATATGGATTTCCTGGATACGATATTGATCCGAAGCAATATCCTGACTTCAAAAATCATCAGCTATATGGGACTGTACCAGCGCCCCGATATGACAAAAGAAGAAATGGAAGACCAGTTACTGATCGCTGTGGATACCATTATGGAAAGGGCTTTTGTGGACCAGCAGATCTACGAGTTTGTGATTGGTTTTATGATCAACGGTTTTGAACACATCGGCTTCGAAAAAGGGCTGAAATTCATTGCCGACAAAAATATGCTGAATGAGTTTTGTGTAAATACCGAACGCAAAAAAGAGCTGGAAAACAAAATAGAGCTGATCAAGAAACTGGCCATCGGTCAGCCGGCGCCCGATTTTACAACCGTTGATATTGATGGGGATACGATTCATTTAAATGACATAAAAGCGCAAACGACCATTCTTGCATTCTGGGCCAGTTGGTGTCCTCACTGCGACGAAGCGCTTCCCCAAATGAAAAAATTCTATGATCCGGAAAATACCGGGAAGCTGCAAATTATCGCCGTTAGCATTGATAAATCGGAAAACGACCTGAAAAAAGCCATTGCCGAAAACGGATACAGATGGATCAATATCGGTGAGCTGAAAGGCTGGGAGGGGCCCGTCGTCCAGGAATATGGCGTGGTGGCCACACCGACGTTCTTTGTTCTTGATCAGGATAAAAAGATCATTGCCAAGCCGGTGCGGTTTGATGAACTGGAAAAATATTTGAAATGAATCTTTTTTTGAAATTACATTTATTTTACTACCGCCATCTTCCCGGTATAAACCGTTCCATCAGTGGTGATTCTCACCACATACAAACCGTTTGACAGCCGGGAAGTGTTTAGCGGGAATCGCCCGGTTTCATTCAGATGAATGGTTTCAGACAACATCAGATCACCCTGCAATGATAATATACTTAAACGACCTGTCCGATTATCGGCGTTGAGGAAAAGTATGGCGTTATCTTTTACCGGATTGGGGAAAATATACAGCGGCTTTTTCATGATCATCTTTTGAATAATCCCGGGCGAAACTTCCGCTTTACCATTAAAATATTCCAGCCCTCCCGAATAATTCCCCACGATCATTTCCGGTTTCCCGTCGTGGTTGATGTCGCCGATGACTGCTCCGGTCCTGGCGCCGCGGTCCCATGAAACTCCTGTGGTATCCAGCAGTTCATCCAATTCGTCAGCAAGGGTGAATTTTCCGTTAAGGTTTCCGTCTATGTTTGTGAAATGAAAAATTTTACCCTGTTCCGATCCCACCACAAGCTGGGTGACCCCGTCGCCGGTTTTGAAAAACCATGGGGTACTGTAACCGTCGTATGAAAGCATGTAATCCGTCACATTGACTTTTCCCAGACTGTCGGTAACAAATGCGAAAACCGGGTTGTTATCCGATCCGTCATTATGGTAATAATTCAGGTTTCCTTTCTTTTCACCGACGATCAGGTCCCGGGCTCCATCGCCGTCCAGGTCAAACAGTTGGGGGGCAGAATAATCACCGATATCAATATCGTTGTAATGATCGGTTGCAAATGCCAGGTTATTGTTGCCATCGTTGGTTGCCAGGATCAGTCTGCCTTCTGAATAGCCTGCCAGCATATCCACATCGCCGTCGCCATCCATATCTCCAAAGGCAGGTATGAGTCCGAGATAACCATTTTCAAACAGATCGCCCACATCGTCATCCATAAGCATAAATTCCGGTGTTTGTGCGGTTCCCGTATTCTGGTAATATGCAATCCTGGATGAATGAACGGAATATAATCTTTTAAATTCGTCATAATATGAATACAGGTAGAATCCATAGTCCCCGATAAACAAATCGTCCAGCCCGTCACCATTCCAGTCATAAAGTACAGGATATGCTCCCATTCCCTGGTCAATCATTTCCGACTGGAGAAAATTCCGTGTTTTACGGATAAGAAATGGTGAATCGTTGCTGCCTGTATTCAGGTACAGCCAGACGCTGTTTTTGTTTTCGGATTTGTCAAATGTAGGATCAAAGGTGGAAACCAACAGGTCGTTGACGAAATCGTTGTTCACATCAATGTAAGCTGCCACGGGCATGGAAAAAAGCCGGATATCATAAGTGCTGGTTGGATATATGGTATCGAATGATGTAATAAAAGCTTCTTCGCGTGTCCCTCCGTTGTGCAAGGCAAACAACGAGGGATAGTCCACATCTCCCAATAGCAGGTCAAGCACACTGTCGCGGTTCAGGTCAATCATCAGGAAAGTAGAGCCTGTGTGACGTTCCTGCCCCGGCTCTGCAACCGGTCGGTAACCGGTAAAACAGGTGTCAAGGTATAAAGCATTGGATTCATCGCTTTCGGCAAACCTTCCCCAGCAATATTCTTCCAGATGATAATCCAGTGAATCGGCGTTGCCGTACTTTTCCATGGAAAGGTTCTTGTGGTAGTTTACAAACGATCCGAATCCCCAGAATGAGAGGATATCCAGGTCACCGTCGTAATCCAGGTCTGCTATGGCGGGATAATCCGCTTCGGTAACCAGCAGGTTAACAGGCATGTTTTCCTGGACGCTTGTGAGGTACGGATAAACCACCCGTTTAAACTTCAGCGTGTTTTCCGAAACATTTTTAAAAACCTGAATGCCGGCCCAGCCCGGAGAATAAGCGAAAATATCGGTTTTGCCATCCATGTCATAGTCCTTAAAAATGGCCCAGTCCGAAAGTTGGGGAAATAACTTTACATATTGCGGGGCATACACATAATCAACTGTATTGTAAATACCACTGTTCTTAAAACACATAATCCGGTTTCCCACCCGGTCGAAAGCCAGCAGGTCTTTCAACCCGTCGCGGTCTATGTCCACTGCCCCGAATTGTATGGCATTCATCCCGCCAGCCCAGGGATATTTTAAAAGGGTCTGATCGTTGCCATATACTTTTGCCGGTTGTCTTTGCTGCCCCTTCAGCATTGTAAACGAGCCGCTTAAAAACAGAAAGAAAAGGACAAAATATTTAATATGCTTCACCGGTTTCTGTGGTTTATGACGATTAATTATAATCAGGACAAAAATAAATGATATAAGGTTTCCAATATACGATGAAATGTTGAGATAAAAAACGCAGTTAACAAATATGAATGCGTATTTTTGAAAATTAAAATAATTCAAAGGAAGACAATATGTCAAATATATTAGTAGTTGACGACGAGAGCAGCATACGCAGGACGCTGAAAGAAATTCTGGAATTTGAAAAACACAAGGTTGACCTTGCTCCCAATGGGCAGGAAGCCCTGGAGATGTTCAGGGACAATGAATATGATGCCGTGTTGCTCGACATCAAGATGCCTGAAATGGACGGCATGGAAGTGCTGGAAAAAATGATGCAGATACGTGAGGTCCCGGTGATCATGATCTCCGGTCATGGGACGATAGAAACAGCCGTTGAAGCCATAAAAAAAGGGGCTTATGATTTTATTGTCAAGCCGCCGGACCTGAACCGCCTGTTGATTACCATCAGGAATGCCGTGGAGAAAAAGGAACTGGTTACACAGGCACGGCAGTTAAAAATGGAAATAGACAGGAAATATGAGATCGTGGGTGAATCGGAACGTATCCGCGAATTACGCAAAATGATCACTCGGGTGGCACCCACACTTTCGCGGGTGCTGATCATCGGTGAGAACGGAACAGGAAAAGAGCTGGTTGCCCGGCAGATACACCAGCAGAGCCCGAGATCCTACGCGCCTTTTATCGAGGTGAATTGTGCAGCCATCCCCTCTGAACTGATCGAAAGCCAGTTGTTCGGCCACGAGAAAGGTTCGTTTACCTCAGCCATTAAACAGAGGAAAGGGGATTTTGAGCTGGCCAGCGGCGGTACGCTTTTTCTGGATGAAATAGGAGACATGAGCCTGTCGGCACAAGCCAAGGTATTGAGGGCGTTGCAGGAAAACAAGATCGTCAGGGTAGGGGGAGAACAGGATATCCCAGTGGATGTCAGGATCATTGCCGCAACAAATAAAAATCTGAAAGAAGAGATAAAAAAAGGAAAATTCCGCGAGGACCTCTATCACCGGTTGAGTGTGATCATTATCGGGGTGCCACCATTGCGGGAACGTAAAGATGATATCGAATTACTGACCCGTCATTTCATTAATGAGATTTCATTGATCCAGGGTAAAGCGACGCCGGAAATATCAGATGATGCTTTAAAATTGCTTAAAGGGTATAAATGGAGCGGCAATGTCAGAGAATTACACAATGTCGTGGAACGGCTGGTCATCTTGTGCGATAAACAGATCACGCATGAGGACATTAAAAAATATGTTGAGCCCCTGATGTTGTAGAAAGGAGGGAAGGGTGGATGAATGGAAGAATGGAAGGGTGGATGGATGAATGTGCCAAGGTCATGCCTTCGGCAGCCGGATGGAGGGGTAGCCGGGCATATTTTTTGATAGAGTGGAATGCAGGTCAATCATAGAATTTCGTAACTTTGCAAACCTTTTTTGAAAAAGTTCTTTGACATAATGGGGCTGACCGGTTTTGACAGCAGGTTGAATGCATAAGCCAGCATGCCGAGCCATGTGATAAAGCTCGTAAATCCGTGTCACACAATATTAATTGGCGAAACAAATTACGCTCTCGCAGCCTAATCGAAGTATAGTAGATTAAGGCCTAATTTCCCGGCCAAGGTTGCCGGGGACGGGACGGTTCGCAGGTGGAGATGTCTGATTCCGGCCTGATCACGAACCGCACGCAACTTCAGACTGGTTCCGTGTTCGCTTCGCGCACGGGATGAGAAACAGAAGCTAAGGCAGAGTTTAGGGTGCTTGTTTCCTTGCTTTGCCCGACAATCAACGACAAGCTAAGCATGTAGAAAGCTTATGGGTTACCTGTTTGGACGAGGGTTCGAATCCCTCCAGCTCCACGAGGGAGTGATGAGTGATGAGTGATGAGTGATGAGTGATGAGTGATGAGTGATGAATGATGAATGATGAATGAATTAATTTTCATAATTTTATCATCATTAACT
>CAZMOS010000190.1:0-5729 GCA_964567945.1 uncultured Lentimicrobiaceae bacterium | reverse complement strand
GGAGAGCCCCTGTAATTTAACAGTTACAAAAAATTATGAATTTTTACAGAATCATAATCCGCTTTTTTGCCGGCCTGATCCTCTTTCTGCCGGCATTAAACGGACAGGCGCAGGGCCCTCCCATTTTTACGGAAACGCCCATTGTGCTTATGGACTTGAAAAATTCCTCTACAGGATAGATGGGGCAAAGGAGGTGTACATCAGCGTTCAGGGCAGCTATACCACTTTCACCGTTCCTGCGAAAGATAAACCGTCGGAAGGCGAAATAAACAAAGTGGTGGATAAGGCCGGCTTTACTCCGGGCAAGATCACCTATTCCGACAAACCCTTCCCCAAAGAAGAGAAAAGTAAAAAGAAAAAACAGAAAAGGGGTTGACTTTTTTAACGATTTTTTTACTTGGAATTTATATAAGCCCTTTTCAAAATCCTTATACCGGTAAAACGATGGCGAAGTACAGAAAATTGAACGAAAAATTATAACCCGGGTCGGGATCTTTTTATTGTTTCTTCATCTTTTCCTGAACAATGTATAAACATAAGGCCTTTCGGCGCCTGAAGGCATAAAGAAGATATGATCGAAACTGCCGACAAGACGGAAATCATTTCCAAGTCTTCCGGCTAATGTTTCCGTACTGTAACGGTGTACAGGAAGGCCTGCACCTACATTCAGGATTACAGAATCCGGCGACAAATTGCATTTTTCAATCAGGCAGATGGTCTCTTCAGGCACAGCCTCATACCAGCTCAGCTCTTCGTCAGGACTGCTTAAATAAGCTTTATTCCAGTGCTCTTTCAGGTTCTTTTCTTCTCTGGCGGGTGTGCAGCAACTGCTGCCTTTGTCGTCAATGTTACAACTGTCTCCCATTACTTTAAATTTCATAATATGTCCTTTTTTATTTTTTCAAACTCCTCTTTGGATATTTCTCCATTGGCGTACCGCTTTTTCAGAATTTCAAGGGGTGTTTCTTTTTCCCCGCCCGGGTATTGATTCCTGTCGTAACGATTCCACGGAGGTCCGAATCCGCCTCTGTTAAGAATGACAAAAACGAAAACTATCATTACCGTCAGGAATATGAGCGGAAAGATCCACATTCCACCCATCCAAAAATGTTCTGTCCACATAATCTGTTATTTTGATTTTTTTGTTGATGATTTTGATTTTTTCGAATCTTCTTTTACTGATGTTTCTGTTTTCTTTGAGCTTTTTTCTGATGATGCTTTTCGATTCTCTGAATTTACTTACGTAATTTTTTCAAGGATCGAGATCATCCTTTCGAGCATTTCTTTTGCGAGTTTAATTTTCGCATCCTTGTCAATTTCAGTAAATATTATTTCCATGCACCTGGGCATCATATTGCCTGCAAACTGCATTTTGTCTTCCGCAGTCATCTCGGAAAACATTTTATCCATCATTTTGTCCATCATTGATGGCATGTCTTCGGGCTTCATCATACCGGACATCATTTTCCCCATAGTTTCTTTCATGAATTCTTTCATTGTCATTTCATTTAATATTATTAACGATATCTATGTTACTTCTTAAGCGTTCAATCAGTACTTCTCTCATTAAGGCACAAGCAGTAGTTATTTTTTGGGAAGCAATTTTGTAGTAAACATTTACCCCTTCTTTTCTTTGCAGTAGTATACCATTGCTTACCATTAAAGATAAGTGTCTTGCAAGTGTTGATTTCCCAACCCCGATAAGTTCGGCTATTTCGCTGAATGAAAGCTCTGCTTTTTTCAAGTGGTGCACTGTTTCCAGTCTGATTGGATGTCCCATTGCGTTGCAGACTTCTGCGTGGAGTTTAAATAAAATTTTATCTGAGTTCATGTTTTTTTCGGTATTTGTAAGTTAACGAGTTCGCAAAAATAAGAATTAAAGAATTAACGAGAAAATTATTAACATTTTTAACATTTTAAATAATCCTGAACCGCAGGCCAAGATAAAATTCCTGCCCCCTTGTCGGACCCCAGACGTTTGATGTGTCAAAATAGGGCCCGAAAGGATCCTGCCAGCTTATGATGGGTTTTAACTGCCTGAAACCAAAGATATTTTCACAGCCTACATACACCTCAAACATTTTCCAACTCCTGGTGAACTGTGCATTGACCAATGTGTAAGGTTCTGATGTTTCGGGTGTTTGGTATTCGGGCGGATTGGAACTTGTATTTGCCAGTCTTTGCACTCCAAACCAATGAACATTCATATCGAAATGCCATTTATTGCTTTTGGGCTTGTAGGAAAAGGTTGAAATAATTTTGTGGCGCGGGTTAAACGGCAGGACGTATTTGCTTCCGTCAATAATCTGAAATACATCCAGGTAATTATAAGAAATTTTGATTTCAAGAACATTGTAGAAACTAAGATTGGCTTCAACCTGTAAGCTGTTTGATATTGATTTCCCCGTAAAATTGCTTATAATGGCCTTGGTGGGGTCGGTGTCATAATCGGGAAATATCTGGTTGGTGAAGCGGGTATGGTAAAAGTCAATACCGAATGTTGCAGTAACATTTTTCCAATATTGATGACGGGTTAGATTAACGCCCCAGTTAAAGGCAGTCTCGGGATTGAGCCGTTCGGTAATGATAATATCCCGTGAACTCGCAAGCAGGTTGATGTTTTCGCTGAAAAGGTTGATGGTCCTGTATCCGGTTCCTGCCGATATTCTTGCGGTGGTGTTTTTGGCAGATTCATATTTGAACAATACCCTGGGTGTGATAAAAAATCCGAAATTATTGTTGTGGTCCAGGCGTAAACCTGTAATGAGAACGATTTGGTCACCATTCCAGTAGAAAGTGTTTTCGGCAAAAATGCCGGATATTATTTCATTTTTAAGGTAACGACCGGCATAAGTCCTTTTTAGTGTATTTTCTGTGAATGTTATGTTCTCTTCAAGGTTTTAGTAGCGACAACTGAAGCCGGTTTTCAAAAGGTGCTTTTTGTTCCATTTTAATTCAAACTGTAAATTGGCGTAAAAATTGGTTTGCTTGGCATCGTATAAGGTTACACCGAAAGAAGAATTCTGGATTTGGTAAAAGGCTGATGAAATAAGAACAATGCTTTTGGTTGAATTAAACCGGTAACCGGTTTTGGTGTAGATTTCAGGTTGGGAATATTTCAGGGTTTGTCCATAATAATCGGTAGTTCCTTCATCAGTGGCCGGGTTGAAATTTGTTTGCCCGCCAATACGCTTTTCGTTTACATACCGTATGCCGATAAGTGAATGAAAACCCCAATTTTTCTCATTCCCGTATTTCCACTTATTATACAAGGAATAGCGGGTAATCAACGGGAGGTCCAGAAAGGTGTCCCCGTCCCGATCAAACTTATTGGCCGGTTGAGTTGTATGGGCTGCAACGAGAGTACTCCATTTTTTAAACTTATGGGAGAAGTTTGCGTTGAATTGCGTTTCCAGAAAACTGTTGACATACAAATTAAGCAGCAGCTTTTCAGATTCTTCGGGGTCTTTGAGTTCAACATTAATCTGCCCGCTGATGCTTTTTTGGTTTGTGATATCAATGGTGTCAGTTTTGTATCCGACAAAGCTCACAATTAATTTTTTTGAAGAGGTCTTTTGCAGACTAAGTTTAAATTCTCCCCTGTTGTTTGTACTTGTTCCGATAGTGGTGTTGAGCCAGTAAACGTTTGCGCCTGCAATTGGCTCACCTTTATTGTCAGTTATTTTCCCTGTAATGCTTTGAGCAAAAGCAGAAAAGCAGTTTAATACGCTGATAATGATAATGGCGCAAACTTTGTATTTCATGCTATGGTTCAGGAATTGCCGGACTCTCCCATTTATCCCTTTTTATTTTTCACTTTGTAAGGTTTGTCGTTGGGATTGTCGCAACCACCGGTGTTTTCTATCTCTGTATAAATATCTTTTTTTGCAATCAAAGAAGGATTGTATTTTACTTCAAAACCGGATGTTACTCCTTCCTTAATAACTTTGCAACTGCTTACGCCTTTCAATTTTTCAACATTAGCGGCTATTATTTGTAAGTCTTCCAAACAATCAGCGCCCTTTACTTTTATGGTTACAGTTTTTGTGCTGTCTGCTGTTTGAATCTTTGTGTTTTGTGCGAATACTGGATTTGCTGCGGCAGTAACAACAATTAAAGTCAGGATTAAAATTATAATGGATTTCATTTTCTTATTATTTTAAATTTTAACAACATTTGATTCCCGATTTACTTTTAAGGTGTGTTTTCTGAACCCCCACCGGACAAGAATCACCAATTCTTAATTTCAATCTTTCCTGTAATTCAATTTTATCTTTTTCAAGTTGGGTATTTTTCATTTCTGACAAGGCATTAAATATATTGGTGTAAAATGAGGACTCTTCTGATTTAATGCCAAAATAAACCCAACGACCCTCTTTCCTTTCTGTGATCAAACCTGTATTTTTAAGGATCTTGAGGTGTTTTGAGATATTGTAAGCGGGCACTTCCAAAACATCCGTAAATTCACAGGCACAGAGTTCTTTCCTGGCGACCAACAATATATGCAGTATCCTTAGTCGCGTTTCATCACTTAACGCTTTAAAAAAATCGGTGTAAATATTCATCGTTATTTTATTTAAGTGCATAGTTGCACAATAATGCAACAAATGTAACTAATATTTTTAATTTCCACGATTCGATCGCTTATTTTTTAATTCTTTTTGGGAAACTGGTTTATACCTTCCGAAAAAATAATCGGGACAGCTTTGTTGATTTATGAGGGTTTGCCTGGGTGCTGTTAAACCCAAAATTTGTCCTTTTACCGGAAAAGGGTGAAGGCAGATGATAAGCCCAAAAATATATAAATCATTTCCATAATTTTATAAGGCCTTATATTTTAATTTCTTGTATCATTGTAAACAAAAATCATAAAAAAATGAAAAAAATCTCAACAATTTTCGTCCTTTTTGTACTTACCGGTGGGCTTTTGTTTATTAGCTGTTCCAGGAAGAAAAAGAATCAACAAAAAGACTTAACGAAAACAGAAAATCATTCTCACAGAAAAATGATGCAAAATATGCAATTAGCTGATGACAAAAGAATCTCGTTAAATCTTTCACCTAAAAAAGCACAGCATCAATTAATGAATATGAGAAGCCATCTTCAAGCTGTACAAAAGATTATTAACTATTTGTCAAAAGATGAATTTGACAGCGCTTCGGCCATTGCCTCTTCAAAATTAGGACTAACAGACGAAATGAAAATGATGTGCTCTTCATTTGGAAATGAGCAGTTTGAAAAATTAGGCCTTGAATTTCATAAGAGCGCTGATAATATGAGTGTAATAATTAAAACAAAAGATAAAAACAAAGCGCTTGAGTCGTTATCTGCAACATTGAATTACTGTGTTGCTTGTCATGCTACCTTTAAACAATAGACATTATACCTATCATCAAAACTTTGTTGAAAAAAATAGTCATATATTTCTATAAGCGGATAAACAGGTAGTCCAAAAAAGATATAAATCATTTCTATAATTCTGTAATGCTCCTTTCGGCAATCGGGATTAATATTGCAAAATAAATTTCAACAAACTCTGATCAATTTAAAGATTATGAAACACAAAGATAAAAAACACGTCCATGATGCAACCGGCGGGCATATTCATCACGATGAGAATCATTCCTGCTGCGGTCATGACGAAACCAAATCAACAGAAACAACCTTTTACATTTGCTCCATGAAGTGCGAAGGGGAAAAGGTATATGATAAACCGGGGAAGTGCCCGG
>CAZMOS010000189.1:2737-5835 GCA_964567945.1 uncultured Lentimicrobiaceae bacterium | reverse complement strand
GTGAAGTTGGTTTTGAGTGAATTATTTATTTCTTCGTGCTGTTTGAATGCTTTTAACAAAGATAGAGATCAATTCATTATTTTCCTTAAATAGTTTGTCTGTCAAATCCATATCAACATTAAATTTCCCCCGCTTCATAAACTTAATGCCGATAAAACTTTCTCTTAATTCTTTAAGACAAACTTTCATTTTATGAATGAAATCGCTTTTTGACTCGGCACTTTGAGCTTCTCCGTAATGAAAAGCTGAGGAGGCGCTGGATCTTACCGTATGGTCAGCAACGTAGTAGCCCAGTTTTGTATCCGGCAACTGCTTGCAAAAGTCATCAATCTCCAAACAAAAATCAATTAATCTGTTCTCAAGATTTACCCTTCTGTAATCAGCCCTGTCTTCATACAATATCAAATCATCTTCACTCATATTTTTATTTATTTTTTAAAGTTTCTTTAATTCCTTCTCCAATCCTCACTCACTAATCACTAATCACAAATCCCTCAATACTTCTTCAATCCTCACTCACTAATCACTAATCACAAATCCCTCAATACTTCTTCAATCCTCACTCACTAATCACTAATCACAAATCCCTCAATACTTCTTCAATCTTCAATCACTAATCACAAATCACTAATCTACAGCTTTCCGATAATCGCATCTCCCATTTCCCTGGTGGAAGCAGCGCCCTGATTAACGACATCTGCTGTTCCCCGCATTTTCATCATATCGTAAGTGCGGACTTTTCCTTCGGCAACTACTTCGGCCACCGCATGCCTGATCTTTCCTGCAATTTCATTCTCGCCGATAAAGTCCAGCATCATGCAGGAAGATTCGATCATGGCAATGGGGTTCACGATGGATACCTTATAATCTGCATATTTGGGTGCGGAACCGTGGGTAGGTTCAAAAACACCGACACCCGTATCCGGGTTGTATTGTGCCGAACATGCAAATCCCAGCCCGCCGATCAATCCTGCAAACCCGTCGGAGACGATATCGCCGAACATATTGCCGGCAACGATCACCCCGTAATCTTCCGGGTTTTTGGTCAGCCACATCATCTGGGCGTCTATGTTCGTATTCCAGAGCTGGATTTCCGGAAAACCGGCTTGCTGTATTTCCTGCGCCATTTTGTACATCATGCCCGATGTTTCGCGGATCACATTCGGCTTTTCGCAAACGGTCACCGATTTGTAACCGTATTTGCGTGCCTGTCTGACGGCCGCACGCATGCTACGTTCAGTGGCTTTTCTGGTAAAAATACGTGTGGAGACCGATATCTCCCCTTTGGGAACATGGCCGAAGTTTTTCTGAAATTTCGGATGGGTCATCAGGGCATCGTAAACCTGCCGGGGAGGGTCGCTCCATTCCACGCCGCCGTATAGCCCTTCGGTATTCTGCCGGAAGATAACCACATCCACTTCAGGTTCTTCAATCGTGCCCCCTTTTCCCCGCCGGATAAAGTTGAGCGGGTTGCCTTTATAAGTGTGGCAGGGCCGCATGCAGATGTCCAGCCCGAAATGCTGGCGTAAGCCCACAATCGGGGAGGAATAAACCAGCCCTTTTCCCTGTAATGCAGGATCAAGCTCACGGGCAGCTTCGTCTTTCGGTTTGGAAGTGATGGCCCCGAAAAGGGCAATTTTATGTTTTTCCAGAAGATCAATGGTTCTGTCCGGCAATGGGTTTCCTTCTTTACACCAGAATTCCCAACCCATGTCGCCTTCAACGTATTCGGCATCAAAACCGGCGGCTTCCAGCACACGGATGGCCTCATCAAGCACGGCCCTGCCGATTCCGTCTCCGGGCAGGGCAACGATAGTTCTTTTTGACATATATTTTTCTTTTTTAACAGTTTGGCACAAAGGTAGAAAGTTGGCCGGATTGACAAATATCCTGCAAAAAAAGAATTCCACAAAAAACGCGATTTTTATAATGATTCTCTTTCAGTTACCAGGTCCTTCAGGGCCTGGTATTAGAAAGACCTTCCTTCTGTGGTGAACCGGGATATAAAAACCTCTCTGAACACACCTTTCACTTCATACTTTCTTCTACTTTTGCACTTTCATTTTTACTCTTTTAAAAAAGACAACAATGGCTTTAAATTGCGGCATTATCGGACTGGCCAATACGGGCAAGACCACCATATTCAACTGCATGTCCAATACCCGTGCGGAAAGTTCCGCCTATGCGTTCAGTGCGACAAAATCCAACAAAGGGGTCATTGAAGTGCCCGACCCGCGGCTATACAAGATTGATGAGCTGATCCGTTCCGCCAAAGTCGTCCCGGCCACGGTGGAGATTGTGGATGTCCCGGGACTGGCCAAAGGGGCAAGCCAGGGCGAAGGCGTCGGCAACAAGTTCCTTGCCGATGTGCAGCAGACCGATGCCCTGATCCATGTCCTCCGTTGTTTTGACGATGAAAGTCTGCCACACATTGAGGGTTCCGTTGACCCTGTCCGGGATATTGACATCGTTGATTTCGAACTGCAGGTGAGAGACCTCGATCTGATAGAACGCAAGATCGAAAGAACACGGAAAGTAGCCAATGTGGGTGACGCAAAAGCAAAAAAGGAATTGAAAATACTGGAAGTCTATAAAAACCACCTGGAGAATTTCGGGAATGCCCGCACGGCGCCAGTTGATGAAGACGACCGCCATGTGGTTCACGACCTGCTGCTTCTGACGGAAAAACCGGTTATCTATGTCTGCAATGTGGATGATGCTTCCGCTATATCAGGTAATGTTTATGTTGACCGGGTAAAAGAGCACCTGAAAGATCAGGATGTGGATATCCTTGTGATTGCCGGAAAGCTGGAAGCCGAGATTGCCGAGCTGGATAAGGAAGACCGCCCCGATTTCCTTGCCGATGCCGGACTTGAGGAGCCCGGAGTCAACAAGCTGATCCGTGCTGCATACCATACGCTGAACCTGCAATCCTTTTTCACGGCAGGCCCGAAGGAAGTCCGTGCCTGGACCATCCGTAAAGGGATGACGGCACCGCAGGCCGCCGGGGTGATCCACAGCGACCTGGAGCGTGGATTCATCCGCGCCGAAGTAATGAAGTATGAAGACTTTATCGCCCTCGGATCAGAACAGGCCGT
>CAZMOS010000189.1:0-2637 GCA_964567945.1 uncultured Lentimicrobiaceae bacterium | reverse complement strand
GCGCCGAAGTAATGAAGTATGAAGACTTTATCGCCCTCGGATCAGAACAGGCCGTCAAAAACGCCGGCAAATTCCACGTGGAAGGAAAAAACTATGTGGTCGAAGACGGTGATATTGTGCATATCCGGTTTAATGTTTGAGGGGGAGGCCCACCTGTCAGGTCTCCGCAGGCCCGCGGGCGGAGTCCTGAAAGGTTGAGGAAAAGAGCAGGGTTTCCCCGGTAGCAGGTTACAGGTTCCAGGGTGCAGGTACAGGTTGAATCCATTAACCATTAACCATTAACGGGTTGCAGGTTGCGTGGTGCGGAGCCTTGAAAACCTTCCAGAGTCCGCCCTGGCGGTCCTGGAAGAGTTTTCATAAGGTGGGGTGTGGATTACGGGTTGCAAGGTTTTCCCAACATAATCCAGACTCTTCCAGGTCCTGCGGACTCTGGAAGGTCTTTAGTTACTAACTCTCATATTGGGGGATGGTGCGAAGTGCAGGTTTCAGGTTAAATCCACCATTAACCATTTTCCATTAACCATTAACTGGTAGATTTGTGATTAGCGATTTGTGATTAGCGATCCTACGGATGTCCTTCGGCCATTTGTGATTAGTGATTTGTGAACTTTGAAATCACCCTGACATCTTTATTTATCTTGCCAGAACAACCTTCTTAACCGAATTACGGTGGCCTGATGAAACACGCAAAAAATAAACCCCTTCCGGGTAAAATGAAGTGTTGATGGAAACATTGCCTTCTCCGTTCCCCGGGTTTTCTATTGTGCGGGAATACACTCTTTTCCCCATCACATCAAAAAGCCGGATTTCAACATTCATGTTCTTTTCAATATGAAAACTTATCCTGAGATTGTCTTTTGCCGGGTTGGGGTAAACATGCACCGGCAGCGTGTTGTCCGTTGTCTTTTCATCTATCCCCACAAACCACGGATTTACACGGGTGTAATATACATCCTGTTCGCCGTTCAGCGTGTTGGCCCATGCAAGGTGGGCGTAATCCACATCGGAGACCATGTGGAAATAGTCTCCCATTTTGTTTTGGTCGGGCCAGCCCACATGCGGGTTGAACGCTTCGGATACCCTTTCATTTTCCGAAAAGGATTCGCCGCCGTCAATGGAATAGGAATAATACAAAGAGGAAAGGTAAGTGCCGGGGTTGTCGCGGGTGTCCAGCCAGACCACATCAATGCGTCCGTCGGGAGAGACCGACATGGTGCCGAACCATTGCCAGTTGTTTGTGCTGATATCCTGGTTGACGCGTACGGGTTCATCCCAGGTAGTTCCCCCGTCGGTACTCCTGGCAAACATCACATCCACGGGATCCCCGTTATCTGACCGTTCCACCGAGCACAGCAGGTAAACATACCCGCTGTAGTCGCCATCAGAATTGTCCGCGGCAACCCATGTCTGGCCCAGCAGGCCGCCGGGGTTGGGGCCTTCGCCCGATGCAATCCAGCCGTTCAGGTCAACCAGGGAATAGGAATCCCACGATACGGGCCATCCCGGGTTCTGTGCGGTGCTTGACCTGGAAACAATGAAACCGTCATCGGAGTAACCCCCGGCATACAAAGTGCCGTCCGGCCCCGTGGCCAGTGTGCCCCAGAAAGGAGTTCCGAGCACGGTTACACAATCTTCATAACTGTCACCCTCATCGGTGGAACGGGTAAAAAAGCCCGGGTAACAGATACTGTAATAGGAAGTCCAGAAAGCATAGATATTTCCTTCGCCCATGCTGTCGGTACGGTCAACGGTCATCCATTGTTTGTCGCCGCCCTGTGCATAAGTTCCGTCATCCCATTCAGTCGTTCCCGGCCCCATTTTATATACATCGCAGTAAAAATTGTTTCCCGAAACGGTCAGGCTGTTGTAAAAAATGTTCCCGTTGTTGTCGGATGCCAGCACGGGATCGGAGCGGAACACGCCGGGGTTGATCACGCCGGAGGTCCACACTTCGCCGCCGTCCAGCGTGTAGGCATATCCCGCCTGCCTGAAATTGTTGGTCACGTCGTCAAACTGCCGCCAGCCGATCACCATCCTGTCGGGGTCGGTGGGGTCAATGGCGATGGAAGGCTCGTTGGCGGCATCGCCCGTAATGTTGTTGCCCTCTTCATCCGTATTCACCTGGATTGTAAAATAGTCGCTGCCATCGGCGCGGTAGCCGGGCGAGCGGGGCATATCTGCTTTATTAACGGGCGTATAACTATCTCCGGGCACTTCATGATGAAATGACGGCGAGACAACTTTAACGGTATCGCCTTCCGCCGGGAAAGCCGTTGACGGATAAAAAACAGAGAAACAGAACAATAAGGTGATGATCACCAAGGATATTGATTTCATAACTGGTGGTTTTGAATAAGGGGTTAAAGGTATTGAAAATTTTTGGGTTGGGGGGGAATCCAATTTAACGTCAATTTTTCTTAACGGCCACGGCTATGGTGCGTGCCGCATTTTTGTGTACTAATTTTTATATTTACCAATAACTTCATATAATTCTTAATTGTCATATTTACAACTAATTGCGGTATGCACTATGAGCCTGTGTTAGGCAATGGCCCTTATTATCTTTGTTTTGTTAAATCATAACCGTATGCATCGTTTTCACTTTTATTAAATGCATTGTCAATATACTTATTAGGG
>CAZMOS010000188.1:0-5840 GCA_964567945.1 uncultured Lentimicrobiaceae bacterium | reverse complement strand
GGATTTTATCTTGGTTCTCCTTTAAGGTTTCCTTTATGGCATTCAGATCATCATAATACTCATAATAAACCACACTTACCGGGGAACCGAAGCGGAAATCCTCCGTCAGCAACAGATTACCGCTATCGAGATGAGGCTGCCGGTTAACAAGATAAATGGCCTTGTTGTATTCGTAATTGTTAAAGTATTTATGGTTTTCAATCACTTTTTTATTTCTGCCCAGCACTTCAATCAGATTGTCAAAATCGTATCTTTCAGGCACAAAAAGCTTGGATACATTTCTGCACCCCAGCCCGAAATACAGAAAAATATCCTCCGACAGTTTAGCCAGGTCGCTTTCATTTTCTTCTCCGGTCAAAACGGCCACCCCGTTCCTGTTCCGCCGGATGATGTTCGGGTATTTGCCAAAATAATATTCGAAATACCTTGAAGTGTTATTACTTCCTGTGGCAATGATGGCATCAAAGTCCGTCAGTCTTTCTTCCGTAAACTCCACTAAATCACTGAAGCGAGGCTCAATCTCAAAAAGCAGATCAGCCACAACGGGCAACAGCTTGTTGTCATCTGACGAAAGCTTGGCAACGATCCGGTTACCTGTGATCAGTACCGATAAAAAATCGTGAAACCCCACCAGCGGAAGATTCCCGGCCATCACAACGCCCACGGTATTTGCTTTTTTCTTTTTCTCCAGCTTATCACGGTAGGTTGAAAGCCATTTTTCAAGGTTTGTTTTTTGGATCATTTGCGCAATGGAGGCGATCATATATTCAACATTTTCCCTGACGAACCAGCCGTTGTAATGATATGAATCTTCAATCAGCTCCGATAAGGCACGGATTCCATTTTCCGATACGGGTAATGTTTCCGCGCCAATGTTTTCACTGTTTACGGCAGCGGACAATATCCTGCCCAGTTGTGTAAACGCCTCCGTTCTTTTTTCCAGCGAAACCATATTTGTCCTTTTTGCAAAGATAGCCACAGATTTACATATAAACAGCCTGTGTCATTTCGTATATGTTATTTATTCTTTTTTTACGAATCTAACGTAACGGCGACTTTAACCACCGAATTAAATCTGCTTTATTAATCTCAAATCACGGTTTATCTTTCATCCCGGGTTTTATAAACAAATATAACTGTGCTCCGCACCTTAATCATTCTTATTCTGTTTTGCTATAAAGATTACCGGTGCTCTGAACCTGGTCTTATATATTCAGTTTGAATACCTTAGTAGCTCCCGTAATCCAACAACAACTCGACCTTATCAGTTTATTTATTTACAGGATAAAAAGATACTCTGCTAAATAACCGCCTTGTTATAAGTATACCGGATTAAAGGCAAGTTATTATCGCAATCATTTCCAATGAATCTCAAAACCAATCTGTTTTCCACCGCATAATTAGAACCATTCTAAAATTATATATTTATGATTAATTAATATGAAATATGTTTATTTTTGCCGTCCTTAAAGTAAAAGCGGAAAATGAAAAAGCATAATTTTTACGCCGGTCCTTCTATCCTGCCGGAATATACTATTGAAAATACTGCTGAGGCAGTGCGTAATTTTGCGGATACGGGATTATCCATCATGGAAGTTTCTCATCGCAGCAAAGAGTTTGTTGCCGTCATGGAAGAAGCGCAGCAACTTTTCAAAGAGTTGCTTGATATTCCAGAGGGGTATCATGTGCTGTTTCTGGGTGGCGGCGCCAGCACACAGTTTGCCATGGTGCCGTTTACTCTGATGAACAAAAAAGCGGCTTACCTCAACACCGGTGCCTGGGCAAAGAAAGCCATTAAAGAAGCGCAGGGATTCGGCGAGGTGGAAATTGTGGCTTCATCCGAAGACAAGAATTTCAATTATATCCCTAAAAATTATACGGTCCCCGAAGATGCTGACTATTTTCACATCACAACCAACAACACCATTTACGGCACGGAGATCAAAACAGATATTGATTCACCCGTACCGTTGGTGGCTGATATGTCTTCTGATATTTTAAGCCGCCCCGTTGACATTTCAAAATATGCGATCATATATGGTGGTGCACAAAAAAACCTGGCGCCTGCCGGTGTCACCTTTGTAATTATCAGGGAAGATATCCTGGGTAAAGTTGACCGTCATATCCCGACCATGCTGAATTACAAAACCCACATTGAAAAGGAAAGTATGTTCAACACACCACCCGTATTGCCTGTTTTTGCAGCATTGCAAACCTTGAGATGGTTGAAAATAAATGGTGGGATCAGTAAAATGCAAAAAAAGAATGAATACAAGGCCAAATTACTGTATGATGAAATTGACAGCAACCCGCTTTTCAGAAGCACTGTCCCTGATCATAATGACCGGTCGTTGATGAACATCTGCTTTGTCATGAAAGACGGTTTCGAAGAACTTGAAAAACCGTTCCTGGAATTTGCCACAGGCCGCGGAATGATCGGCATCAAAGGACACAGGTCTGTGGGTGGTTTCAGGGCCTCAACTTACAATGCACTGCCGCTTGAAAGTGTTCAGGCGTTGATTGAAACCATGCAGGAATTTGCAGAAAAAAATGTGTAAACGTTAAGATTTGATTCAACTAATCAATCTACTATTATGAAAAAAGTATTGGTAGCCACCGTAAAACCATTTGCCCCTGCTGCTGCTGAACAAATAAAGAAAGTATTTGATGAAGCAGGTTATGAATGCAGGTTTTTTGAAAAATACAACGGCCAGGACGAACTCATCGAAGCCGTAAAAGATGCCGAAGCGCTGATCGTGAGGAGCGACAAGGTCACCACGGAAGTCATCGCCGCTGCACCCAGCCTGAAAATAGTTGTCAGAGCCGGCGCCGGATACGACAACATTGACCTGAAAGCAGCTACCGATCATAGCGTGGTCGTCATGAATACACCCGGACAGAATTCAAATGCCGTAGCCGAGCTGGCACTGGGCATGATGGTTTACCAGGCCCGCAACCATTTTAACGGCACCTCCGGCCGTGAACTCAAAGGAAAAAAATTAGGTGTTCATGCTTACGGTCATGTTGGGAAACAAGTGGCACGCATTGCCAAGGGTTTCGGAATGGAAATTTATGCTTTTGACCCGTTCATTCCGGACAAAGAAATTGAAAATGATGGAGTTACCGTTTGCGAGACAGCAGATGAGATGTATGCTTTGTGTGATTACGTGAGTCTGCATATCCCTGCCAATGAGCAAACCGTAAAATCCATAAATTACCAACTACTTTCGAAGATGAAGGAAGGAGCGGTTCTTGTAAATACTGCCCGGAAGGAAGTTATTAACGAAGAAGAGTTATTAAAAATTTTCGAAAAACATGCAGGTTTCCAATATATTTCAGATATTGCACCTGATAATGCACAATTAATACTTGACAAGTATAGTAATCGTTGTTTCTTCACACCAAAAAAGATGGGAGCTCAAACGGCTGAAGCCAACATAAACGCCGGGATAGCAGCCGCTAAGCAAATAATTAACTTTTTTGAGCATGGAGACACAACTTTTATTGTAAATTAGTGGCCTTGCCACGGATGCTGACATTTCAAACTAAAAACTAAATGGTCTTTTTGCCTTTCTCAATGCTGGGAGAAGGACAAATGCGAGAAATCAATTTTTTTAACTAAACTAAAATTAATCATGTCACAGCAAGAAGAAGAGAACAGAGTAAAAGAGGAAAGGACTATGACGTTCTTCAGGTTTGAAGATTTGAGGGTTTATCACAAGTCTCTGGACTATGTAAACTGGTTGCAGGATGTAAGTCTGTTATATCCTGACAATGACAAAACCGATCTGATTAAAAGATTCAGCGCTTCGGCAAGAAACATTTCGTTTTATATTGCCGAGGGTTCCTCACGCAACAAAAGCCAGTTTGTTTTTTACCTGAAACTGGCAAAAAGTGCCATTCGCGAATGTATGGTTTGTACTACCATGGCCCACAAAGCAAACAACATCAGCGATCAGCACGAAGAAGAATCAAGAAATCAATTGATGGAACTCACTAAAATGATCGGTGCATTGATCTCCTCCCTGCAACGAAGCAGTGGAAATTATAATAATTATGGTGACCCCGGACAGAACAACAGGAATTACAACGGTGAAAATATTCAACCTTATCCGGAACATGCACCAAGTGATATGACTAACAACTTTTGATGGCTTTTAAAATAGTTTCCGGTCCACTTTCGTTTATTTTTATAAGTAAATGAAAGTGGATTTTTTATTTTTGCGTTTCCTGAAAATCAAAGATCATTAATATGGCAACATTAAAAGCATTCAGGGGCCTCAGGCCGCCAAAAGAAATAGCAAGAGAACTGGCATCACGTCCTTACGACGTTCTTAATTCCAAAGAAGCCCGCGAAGAAGCAAAAGGGAATCCTTTTTCTTTGTTGCATATCATCAAACCAGAAATAGATCTGCCCGAAGGGACCAACCTGTACAGTCCGGAAGTCTATGAAAAGGCAAAGGAAAACTTCGAAGTGTTCAAGCAAAAAGGATGGCTGAAAAAGGATGATAAAGATTATTTTTACATTTATGCACAAACCATGTGGGGCAAAACCCAGTATGGAATTGTAGGTTGTGCCAGCGTTGACGACTACCTGAACAATGTGATCAAAAAGCATGAACTCACCCGGCCGGATAAAGAAGAAGACCGGATGAAACATGTCCGGATCACGAATGCCAACATGGAACCGGTTTTTTTCTCCTATCCTTCAAAAGAAGAGCTGGATAACATGGTCATGGATTATGCCAAAAATCATGATGCCGAATATGATTTTACCGCTGATGATAGTGTCGGCCATCATTTCTGGGTGATTGAAGATGAAGGAATGATCAGCAAAATAATCGGTTATTTCAACGAAATGCCGGCAGTGTATGTCGCAGACGGGCATCACCGTACGGCTGCTGCTGCCTTGGTCGGAAAAGAAAAACGTGAAGCCAATCCCAATCACACCGGCAATGAAGAATACAATTATTTCCTTGCTGTTCACTTTCCGGACAATCAACTGACCATCATTGATTACAACCGTGTGGTGAAAGACCTGAATGGCAACACACCTGCAGAGTTTCTGACAAAACTTGAAAACTCTTTTGACCTTGAAGAAAAGGGAAATGAAATCTACAAACCGCAAAAGCTGCATGAGTTTTCAATGTACCTTGAAGGAAAATGGTATTCGCTGAATGCAAAAGAAGGCACTTACAACGACAATGACCCCATCGGCGTGCTGGATGTGACCATTCTGACTAACCAAGTGCTGGAGCCCATTCTCGGGATTGAAGATTTGAGAAGGTCAAAGCGTATTGATTTTGTTGGGGGAATTCGCGGACTTGGCGAGTTGCAGAAAAGTGTTGACAGTGGGGAAATGAAAGTGGCTTTTGCCCTTTATCCCGTCAGTATGAAACAACTGATTGACATTGCCGACAGCGGAAAAATAATGCCCCCCAAGACTACCTGGTTTGAACCCAAACTGCGTTCGGGACTGGTGGTGCATGAGTTGGAGTAGATTAAACTTTTATTAAAACTTAAAAATCATGGATACAAAGGATCAAGTATTAGAAACCTTAAAAAAATCTGAAAAGCCGTTAAAAGGCGGTGAGATTGCAGAGATCAGCGGCATTGACAAAAAAGAAGTTGACAAAGCCATCAAAGTCCTGAAAAAGGAAGGACTGCTTGAATCACCCAAAAGATGTTATTACGCTGCAAAGTAATTTTTTTTTGCAAAACATTTTTTGGGACCCGTATGATATTACGCTAAAAATTTCGTATTTTCGGTAACGAATTTTTACCGAAATAATATGAAAAATCTTTTGTTTTCTTTTTTCGTATTCTTAATCCTCCCGGGC
>CAZMOS010000187.1:0-5987 GCA_964567945.1 uncultured Lentimicrobiaceae bacterium | reverse complement strand
GTCAAACCGCTGTTTTGAGAAAGGTTTCATCAGGTAATCCACGGCGCTCAGTTCCAAAGCTTTGATAGCATACTGATCGTAAGCCGTTGTGAAAATGATCTCGGGAATTTCATCCAGCAGTTCAATCAATTCAAACCCTGTTAATTTTGGCATCTGGATATCCAGAAACACCAGGTCGGGTTTGTTGTCGTTGATGCTTTTCACCCCACTGAAACCATCGGCACATTCATCTACCAGTTCGATGTTTTCATGGCTTTTTAAAAAAGCTTTGATCAGATCACGTGCGGGCGCTTCGTCCTCCACGATGATGGCCCGGATGTTATTTGTTTTCACCATTGATGGGTATTTTTAAAGTTGCACGAAAAACCATTTTATCAGCATGTGTAACCAGCAAATCCTGCCGTTTATAGATCAGTTGCAGCCGTTTACGGATATTGGTCAGTCCGATACCATGTCCTTTTTTCTTGGTGGCTTCCGGGTCATAGTCGTTAACCAGTTCAATAACCAGAAAACCGTTTTCCTCTTTGCAGGTCATCTCTATCAAAACTTCCTCGGTACTATGATATACACCATGTTTGATCGCGTTCTCGATCAATGGTTGCAATATCATGTTGGGTATCTCATGGTCAAGGCATTGTTCGTCAATTTTACTTTTAAAGTTCAAACGGTGGCCGAAACGTACCTTTTCGATGTCAAGATACCGGTGAAGATTTTCAAACTCTTTCTTTATACTGGTCTTTTCCGTTTCGTCATGGTTGAGCGAATACCGCAGAAAATCGGAAAGCTTGATCACCATATCCTGGGCTTTTTCAGGATCAGTGATGGTAAGCGAGCTGATGGAGTTCAGGCTGTTGAACAGGAAGTGCGGATTGATCTGCGATTTCAAGGCATTTAACTCGGCTTTATTCACCAGGTTTTGCAATTCCGACTCAATTTTCAACTTGTCCTGCAGGTCTTCATAATAAAGGATTACATAATAAAACAGGACAAACAACAAATAGAAAAAAATGCCGGTCACTGCCCGCCAGGGTAACGTTTCGTTCAAAAACTGAAGATAGAGGTCGTTGTCGGCAAAGATGAAATGCAAAGTAAACCAGGACAGGCCCAGCCACAGCGAAATGATAACAACGGCAATAATGATATGATTGATTATAAGGTCAAAGCCGGCCAGTGTCTCACGCAGGTTGAAACGGATAACATACCACATGTTGAATCCGATAAGTGCAAAAAGGAAATTGAAAACGGCTGAATCCACAATGCTAACCTGCCAGTTGAAACCGTAAAAGTAATTCAGGATAAAAGTCTGCACGGCAAAAATAAGACCCCATACCGAACCGAAGGTGATGAAGTAATTTTTATTTTTTGCAATTGGATTGAGCATCTGTTCCGGTAAGTTGTTTTGAGAAACGGTTAGTAATTTTTAATTTCCACACCACCAAACAAAACGACACCTTTAACAACAATCGTTTTATCCGGTAAGGCTTCGGAAGGCTTTATATGCCGTTTATCCGATAAACCTCCAAACAAAGAAAAAACCTCTGATTTTACCTGCCATGATCCCGGAATAATGAGCTTGGTTCCGCCGAACATGGTAAAAACATCAACAACGGCACCTTCCACGGCAAGGTCGGCATTGAGCAGGTCTATTTCCGAACCGCCGAAAATGGCTGTAACGTTACCACCTTTCAGATTTTGAGAGGTGTATTTTTTTGTGCCTCCTCCAAAGATAGAAACATCATCAATATAATCGTTCATGATATTTTCATCTTTGCCGCCCGGAACCCCATGTTCTCTTTTGGCACGGTCATGAATATTTCTCCGGTTCAGGATGGCTAACCCGATACCGATCAGGACAAGTGGCCAGAAAACCTGATGCAACTGGATACTGTAACCGGCAAATCTGGGTATCCAGAATAAAAATCCCAGGCCTATCAATATATAGCCGGCTATTTTCCGTTCACTTGAAGCCACGATAATTATCCCGATGGCAATCAACAGGGTTTTCCAGTTTAAAATATAATACTGAATTGAAAAGTCAATCAGGTCAAAGGTTTGAAGAAACAATAATCCTCCCGCAACGATAAGCAAAATCGCAATAATGCTTTTTTTGTCAACTGTTTTTCTTTCTTCCATTTTATTTATGAATTTTACAGATCAAATATGATGCAAAGCTACTTGCCGAAGCCACTAATGTAAATAAAAAATCGGTAAACAGGGGGTTTTGGTCGGTAAGCGGGGAAATATTTAATTGAGTTTAAAGTTTGAAGTTGATATTCTATGATGCATCTTCCCCCTTGTTGGTGTCTCCACCGACACCCCCGTTTTGATGTTGGGATTGAAAAGCCGGGGAATGAATTCCACGGCTTGGGTATCATATCGTCCCTTCGGGACTTGGGGTAGTCCCGAAGGGACGATTGAAATACCAGACCACCAATTTATTGGAGGGTAATAAGCAATAAGTTTCCCCCTTGTTGGTGTCTCCCAACAACAAGTTTTCCCATCGTAGCGCCGGTTGGTGAAGACACCAACCGGAGGAGTGGGGGATAAAATATAATACCACAAACTGATTAGTTTCGATTATTCAAATGGATGCAGAATCAAACTGCCCGCTTCCGGAACCCAGCCAGCGAAAATCCTGAAAAACCTTCAAAACAGCATTTTCATATTCGTCAAAAGATTTTGTCTTTTTAATGAGTTTGAAAACCTTGTAGGGATCATCGAACGAGAAAGCCGTATATTCCCATAGTTCTTTCATGACACTGATGGATTGCAATCTGTCATTCAGTTTTTTGCGATAGGCAAAATAAAGATCATCCATAAATTTCCTGACCATGAATTTCCGGTCAATGGCAAGATTTAATTTGTTGATGTCAGCCGGCAAAAACGGGTCAACCAAAATGCCGCGCCCGATCATCCATGTATTTACTTCAGGAAATCGGTTTGATATTTCCAGAAAGTCAGATACTGAAAAAATGTCTCCGTTATAGACAACAGGTATTTCCGACCTTTTAAGGGCCCGGTGAAAATCATCATGCAGAACCTGTCCTTTGTAAACCTGTTTTCCCATGCGGGCGTGGATGATCAGTTCGGCAATGTCGAAGCGGTTAAAAACAGGAAGGAGTTTCAGTATCTCATCCGGCCGGTGATAGCCGAGGCGGCATTTTATGGAAAACCGAATTGAAACGGACGGCATGACCTGACCGAGAATTTCTTCCACCTTTTCAGGAAAAGGAAGTAATCCCGAGCCCCTTTGTTTGGCAACCACACGCGGAAAGGGGCAGCCCAGGTTCCAGTTGATTTCCTCAAATCCTTTTTCCCCGCAAGTGTTCGCAAAGTCAATGATCTCGTTCGCGTTCTTGCTTAAAATCTGTGGCATCACCGGAATACCATTATGGGCTGTTTTTTGCAGTTTGCTTTCTTTGGTAGCTAATGTTTTCTTCCCTGAGATCCCGGTAAAAAACGGAGTAAAAAACTTATTGATCCCGCTGAAATATTTTGAGTAAGTTTCACGGTAAACATTTCCTGTTATTCCCTGGAACGGGGCGAGGTATATTTTGGGGTTGTTTTTCATAGAAGGTGGTTCACGCCGCCCCGAAAGCTTTCGGGGCGGCGATCGCAGCATTTATTTTCGTTTCTTTTTCAGCATGAGCACAAAGGGTACAGCGCCCAGTGCCAGCAATGAAGAGATGAGGTAAGTTTTTTCCAGGCCAAGCCAATCGCCCAGCACCCCTGCAAAAACAACAGCAATGGCAGAAGAAACAAAACTGATGGTCAGATAGATGCTGTTCATAAAAACAGGCAATTCCTTTGAAACGTCCTGTACCAGCGCCATCAGCACCGGGCTGGGAGCAAAAACAAATACCCCCAGGATGACCAGGAACACAAAACTCCAGAACCCGTTGCTCAAAATAAACAATACCATTATTCCGGGGGTTATAAAACTCACGATCAGCAGGGTGGTTTTTCTGCCGATCCTGTCCGAAACCGGGCCGGCAAAAAAAGTGCCGACAGCACCTGCAAGCTGAAAAACGGCAAGGGCAGAGTTGGCAAACCATAAAGTCTCTCCTTTTTCATTAAAAAAGTAGGTTGGCAAAAAAGCCGTCAACCCGGATTTCATGATTGACCGGAACAGGGTAATTCCTACCAGGATCATGAAAAAAGGGAAATATTTTTTAATGATCCTCCCGAAACCGGTGGGTTTTTCCCCGGCTTTCAGATCGGATGATATTTGGATATTCCGTAGTTTGAAATAAAGGATAAACGAAGCCAGCAGCCCGAAAGGGATCAGTTTCCATGTCCCTTCAAGTCCCCAGATGGAAACGGCCCCCGTGATGACCAGCGGTCCCAGTGTCCGGGCCATCTCACCGCCGAACATAAAAAAACTCATTCCTTTGCCCGTATAACTGCCTGCCAGTTTTTTTATCATAACGGGTGACGGCACATGGAACAGAGCACTGCTGACCCCCATCACGAAAAGTAATACGGCCACCATTGTGAACGAATCGGCTACACCCAGCAAGCTCATGGATACGGCGGTAACTGCCGGTGTGACGATGATAAAATAACGGGCCGCGGTCTTTTCCGCTATCATTCCGATGAAGGGATTGAAAAACCAGGGAATCCGCTGCACAAGGTCCCACAAAGAAGCCAGTGCCAGGGTTATGCCGAATTTTTCGATCAACAGGGGACGTAGCGGGGCCAGAAATGAGGAGTAAATGTCATGCAGAAGATGGGAAGAGGAAATCAGGATGACATCCGATGTTTTGAACTTTTTATTTCCCACTTTTTTCATCCGTTATCATTTCAGTTTTTCTTCAAGTTGCCAGTAAAGCTCTTCTCGTGTACCATTGTTTATGAGCTTAATGTCGGCCCGCTCGATACAGGCGCGCAGGTTTTGATTGTTGGGATCAGTGGTGGTCATCTCCCGTTGTTCGTTTTCCAGGAAAGTTTTAAAATCAATATGGTCCGTGTCCGACTGCCTTAATTTTATTCTTTCGTACCTGATCCCGGGGTCGGCATCCACAGCCAGCAGCAAAAAGTTTCCCTGCTTTTTCAGGAAATCTATTTCACCGGGGGTACGGATACTCTCGATCACTGCATTTTTATTTTGTTGCAGTGCCCTGGCATAAAGTTCTTCGATAATGAACGAAGGGGAATGTTTTGCCCTAAGTTCGTTGGCGGTGACCACCATATTATCCCGGTTGACCTCCAGGCCTTTTTGTTGCATCACATCAATGAGGTATTGCCTAACCGAGAAATGAGCAAACCCTTTTTTTTTAACCAGATAATCAACAATGGTACCCTTGCCTGCGCCCAGCGTTCCTGTAATTCCGATGATCAGCATCTTATGAATGACTTTCTTTTACAATGTCTTTTATCCATTTACCGATAGTTAACGGCTTGTATTCGTTTATCCTGACAAACAGCTCATGAATATTGTTTGAAATGATCAGGTTCTCCCGGTGTTCTTTTCTTATAAAACCTTCTTTGACGGCATGGTCAAAAAATTGCAACAGTTTGTCAAAATACCTGTTAATATTCAGGATACCAAGTGGTTTATCCATTATACGAAGTTGGTTAAATGTAAGTATTTCGGATAGTTCGTCAATAGTCCCGAAACCGCCGGGGAGCGCGATAAACCCATCAGACAACTCAACCATTTTTTCTTTTCTCCCGGCCATGCTTTCCACGTGGATCATTTGGGTTAATCCGTTATGTGCCACTTCATGACGGATCAGCTTTGTGGGCATGATGCCGATGACTTCTTTGTTTTCCGCCAGCATTTCATCGGCAAGGATTTTCATCAGCCCTACATTGGCACCGCCATATACCAGCCCGATATTGTTATCAATAAAAAACCGGGCAACTTCCCGGGCTGCTTTCCGGTATACATCATTATAGCCCATGCTTGAGCCGCAAAAAATACAAATTCTCAATGGTTTCTGTTTTGTTGTGGCAAAGGTAAACTTTCTCATATAATTAATTGA
>CAZMOS010000186.1:4149-6126 GCA_964567945.1 uncultured Lentimicrobiaceae bacterium | reverse complement strand
AGAAAATGTTGAAAATCAGTTACCCTTTAGGGTCAGGGTAAAGCAGATTTGAAACATTTTCGGACTTTACAGACAGATAATATTTAGTTGCAGTTACAAAGTCAGGAAAGCATCTTCATTACACCATTTAACACGTACCATGCACGGCATATCCGTTTTATTTAGAGACTCTTCAAAGTGTGCAGGTGTGGACGCCGGAAGGTTTATAAATTCCATTTTCTTAACTTTTATTATTTTTCCTTATCATTGCCAGTTGTTTTCAAGACCTGAAAATGATGTTTAAAAACCGGAGGTTTGAATTGATAAAAACAATAATTTATGGGAAAAATATCACAAATATTTAAAAAATTCCCCCGCACTTTCTGGGTGGCCAATTCAATGGAACTGTTTGAACGGTGGGCCTGGTACGGAATGTTCACTGTTTTGGCGCTGTACCTTACCCAATCTACCGATACGGGTGCTTTGGGATTCAGCCAGTCGCAGAAAGGGAACATCATGGGGACGGTTACCGCTATCTTATATTTCCTTCCCTTGTTTACAGGCGCCCTTGCCGACAGGTTCGGATATAAAAGAATGCTGGTTATTGCTTTTGTTATTTTGGCTTCGAGCTATTATCTCATGGGGCAGTTCAGGAGTTATTTTGCTGTTTATGTCACTTTTTTGCTTGTTGCGCTCGGTGCCGCCATTTTTAAACCCATTGTTTCGGCCACTGTGGCCAGGACTACTGATGAAACAACCTCCTCCATCGGTTTTGGCATTTTTTATATGATTGTCAATATCGGGGGGTTTGTGGGACCGGTATTTTCTTCAAAACTGCGGCATGCTTACGGCTGGAATATTGTTTTTATTATGGCAGCTTCTGCTATTCTCGTGAACATACTTCTTGTCCTTATCTTTTACAAGGAACCTTACCACACAAAAAATGAAGATTCTTTTGCTACTTCTGTTAAAAAATCTTTGAAAAACATAATTACCGCTCTTGCCGATAAAAAGCTTACTATATTTCTTATAATCATGATTGGGTTCTGGACCATGTTCAACCAACTGTTTTATACACTACCGAATTTTATTGATCAATGGGTAAACACGGAGATGATTTATAACTGGATACATAGCTTCTCACCAGTCATTGCTTCGGCAGTCGGAACCAAAGAAGGGACAATAGCCCCGGAAATGATGGTCAATTTAGATGCGGGGTCTATCATTCTTTTTCAGATTATTGTTTCTTCGATCGTGATGCGTTTAAAGCCGGTAAATGCGATCATTACCGGCATTATGGTTGTTTCGGTGGGCATTGGCCTTGCTTTTGCAACCAGTAACGGTTTTTATGTCATTGCCGGTATTGTAATTTTTGCATTTGGCGAAATGGCCAGCTCCCCGAAATTCACCGAATATATCGGACGTATTGCACCGAAGAAAAAAGAAGCTTTATATATGGGTACTTCGTTTTTGCCTGTGGCTGTGGGAAACTATCTTGCCGGAATATTTTCGGGCCCGGTATATCAATCCATGTCCGACAAAATCAGTTTACTTAAATTAGAGGTAGCAAAACGCGGGCTGGAAATCCCGGAAATCAGCAAAACTTTTACTCAAAATGATTATTTGAAGAAAGCAGCCGAGTTGCTGAATACCGACCAGCATGGCTTAACACTTATGCTTTGGGATTCATACCATCCCTATCGCATCTGGTATATATTCAGCGCTATTGGTGTGGCTACTATTATTGCGTTATTCTTTTATGATCGTTTTGTGCTCGGGAAAGCAAAAAATTAAATATCTTTTGTGAAATTATGTTTATTGAACCCCCGCACGTGCGGGGTTCTTGTGCTGTTCTGTGTTTTTCCCCGCATTTCATACGGGGCTATTCATGTTGATCCGTCGGTTGACGGATTTCTTTTCTTTCTGTAGTTTCAGGACAAGTAGTTTCATTTTAATTTTTCCGTTTTGAAACAAATGTTTTGCACCGGGAAGGTTTCT
>CAZMOS010000186.1:0-4049 GCA_964567945.1 uncultured Lentimicrobiaceae bacterium | reverse complement strand
GTTTCATTTTAATTTTTCCGTTTTGAAACAAATGTTTTGCACCGGGAAGGTTTCTTATTATTTTCTTTTTCGATTATTTTATTACGGATACTTTAAACAGCTTCACCAATAAAAGCCTATTACTTATTGTGAAAAAATTATTATTTTTATTTGGTGAATATTTTAACTGTTCTTTCACAATACCTAAATGGCTGAATAAAACAAATCCCGCAAGGCGGGATAAATGTGAATAACCCCGTACGAAGTGCGGGGATACAAATGTTATTAACAGAACCCCGCACGTGCGGGGTTCAATACAATGAAACATGTTATGAGCACTTTCACACAATTTCTCTATCAAATCGTTTTCTCCACAAAATATCAGGAAAAGACCCTGAATGAATCTAATCAGGAAAAATTGTACAGATACATCTGGGGAATATTGAATAATAAAAGATGCCACTTATACAGGATTGGTGGTATTGAAAATCATCTTCATATTGTTACGCACATACATCAATCGGCGTCAGTTGCCGGTTTGATAAAAGATATCAAACTGGCTTCAGGTGATTTTATAAAGGATAAAAAGATATTTCCTGATTTCAATGGCTGGCAGGATGGTTACGGAGCATTCACTTATCACATTACAGCAAAAGATAACCTGATTGAATATGTGAAAAATCAAAAGGAACATCACAGAAAGGTTAGTTTCAAAGAAGAATATATCAGTCTTTTGAGAGAGCATAAGATCGAGTTTGATGAAAAGTATCTTTTGTGAAATGTTGTTTATTGAACCCCGCACGTGCGGGGTTCTTGTGCTGTTCTGTGTTTTCCCCCGCATTTCATACGGGGCTATTCATTTTAAACCCCGCACGTGCGGGGTTTTCTTTTCTTTTTATAGTTTCAGGTCAGGTGGTTTCATTTTAATTTTTCCGTTTTGAAACAAATGTTTTGCACCGGGAAGGTTTCTTATTATTTTCTTTTTCGATTATTTTATTACGGATACTTTAAACAACGTCTGGCATTTTACTTTTTGCATTAATTAGTTATAAAATCTATTTTGTTGTCATTAAACTTATTACAAACAGTAATATTATTTGATCAGGAATTAAAAAGCAAAAAAAGCAGCATAACCTGACAATTGAGTTTTCTTTTTATTAAATTTGTTGCGAACAACTTAATTATTCACCAAAAATTTTAACGTTATGAAAATTTTTACCCGTTTCTTTTCAATGTTTTTAGCACTGGCTTTTGCAGTTAGCAGCCTGCAGGCTCAAAACACCCCGGTGACAAAGGCCCAGGCGCTGGGTTTAAGAACCTCCGGAATTCATCAGGAGGCACCGCCTTTGACGACCAACGACGGTTTCAGAACCGTCTTACTGGAAGAAGGTTTCGACACGGATTGGTTGCCTACCGGCTGGACGGTGATCAACACAAATGCGACCAACAACTGGGAACAAAACAATCCGGCACCGCCGGCACCTGATTTCAGCACCATTGACCCGACCAGCCTTTTTTCGGCATTGGTCATGTGGATCAATGAAGACCAGGACGAATGGCTGATCAGCCCCGAAATAGATGCCGGCGGCGAAACCCCGCTTAACCTGACCTGGTATGCCGGTGTCAGTGGCCCATGGCTTACCAGCGCAACACTGAAATGTCTGATCTCTACAGATGGTGGCACTACCTGGACCCAATTATGGAATGCCGTTGATGAAATTGATCCCAATGCCGACTGGGGATGGAACCTGGTTGAAATCAACCTTGACGATTATGCCGGCACACCGTTTAAACTTGCGTGGCAATATGTGGGTAACGATGGTGACCTTGCCTGTGTTGACGGTGTGAAGCTCAATGCCGGATACAACTATTTGTACCAAACCAACTTTGAAGATTATTATCAAGTCGGTGATATGGTCGCTAAAGATGACACTACCGGTTTTTGGACAACATGGAGCGGTACTCCCGGTAGCTCGGAAGATGCTTATGTTGTAGATGCCCAATCATCCAGTTCTCCTAATTCTGCTGAAGTTGTCGGTACAACTACTGACCTGATCTTAAAATTGGGTAATAAAACATCTGGCAAATACATGATCAATTTCAAATATTACATTGTCAGCGGAAATGGCGGATATTTCAATATCCAGCATTATGAAGAACCGGGAATCCAGTGGGCTTTCGAGGTTTATTTTGGCGCAACCGGTAACGGTTTTATGCATGCCGGCGTTCAGAATGCCGCTGATTTTACCTACGCCCAGGATACATGGTTACAACTTTCAACAGTAGTTGACCTGGATAATGATTCGGCCTGGTTTTATATTGACAGCAGCCTTATCTATCAATGGCCATTCCATTATCAGGCCAATGACACCGCCGGTGAAAACCAACTGGGTGGCGTTGACTTTTATGCCGGAGCACCCCAGGGTGAATCACCACATTATTATTTTGATGATGTAGAATTTATTGAAATTTCTGCGGGTGTAACATCACCAGTCATTGATGTTGACCCGACCAGCCTTGTCTTTTTGCTTGAAAACTGGGAGACAACCACCCAGACTTTATCCATTGGCAACACGGGACAGGAAGACCTGAGTTTCCAAATCGTTCCGGTCTATCCCCAGGGGACAAAAGCGCTTAACAAAACGCCTGCCGGTATCAGTCCGATGGTACCCAAAGAGCTGAACAGCATTGTTGCGGCAGCCCCGCAGGTGATGCCATCCACAAACAATCCGTCAGACCGCGAAGTCATTCTTAATTATGACGGGGATAACTTCACGGCCATCGGTAACAGCAGCACGGATTATGAATGGCGCGTGGCTGCCATGTTCCCGTCGGATATGCTGGCACCTTACATCGGCATGGAACTATACCAGGTTGAGCTTTATCTCAACGACCCGCCTCTTGCTTCAAAGATACAGGTTTATGGTATGGGATCATTCATAACGGGACAACCCGGTGACCTGTTGCTCGAACAGGATTTCACAGGATTGGGAACCTCGTGGAACACGGTTACACTGGATACTCCTTTGTATGTTGACGGTTCCGATCTTTGGGTTGGATACTGGCTGCAGGGTGCTATGGGGACTTTTGTTCCCGGTTGCGACGGCGGCCCTGCCGACCCCAATGGTGACTGGATTGCCTTCGGACCGGGCTGGGGACACCTGTCGGATAACCCCGATCTGGATTATAACTGGAACATCCGTGCCCACCTTCAGGGCGATCCCATTGTTACCTGGCTCTCAACAGACCCCGTAACGGGAACCCTGACCGAGAATGAGTACGTTGACGTAGCCGTAACCGTTGACGCAACTAATCTTGATGCTCCCGCCACCTATTCGGCACAACTCATTGTAAGAAACAATGACCCGGAAAGCCCGAGCGTTACCGTTAATGTTGCAGCAAACGTAATCGTAGGCATTGATGAAAACGGGAACGAGGTTAAGGATTATGTGGTGGCTTACCCGAATCCGGCCAAAGATCATCTGCGTGTAACCACCAACGGAACCATGCAGCATATCCGTATCCTGAACAGCATAGGCCAGATGGTGTATGATTCGCAAATGAATGGCAATGAAGCCAGGATAAACATCAGCAATTTCCAGACAGGTGTTTATTTCATTCAGGTTGAAACCGAACACGGAGTCTCAACACAAAAACTGATCGTCGAATAAAAGCGTATATTAATTTGAATATCAAAGCCTTGCTTTTTGAAGCGGGGCTTTTTTTATAATTGTCTTTTGTTTTGCTCATTACACCGTATGAGACCGGGCTTTTGTACTACTAACCTGAGTTCGATATGAGTGAGCGGATTATAACCTTGTAAATATGTAGTTTAAATTCCGATACTGTGTCCACTCAGAAAAGTAATATTCTTGCCACAAAGACACCAAATCACCAAGAAACACCAATCGAAACAGTCTGGGTTTCTTTACTTTGTGAAACCTGGTGCCTTGATGCCTCCGCAGTATAATCAAACATCAAACATCAAACTTTAACCTTAACTTCTTACTTTTACCGCTCAAAAAAATAAAATAAAATGGAAAAAATAAAACAATACATCGAAGACAACA
>CAZMOS010000185.1:0-6234 GCA_964567945.1 uncultured Lentimicrobiaceae bacterium | reverse complement strand
TTTTTGAACTCATACACTTGCCCCCGGATGTTATTCCACTTGCGGTTGATTATTTCTCGATTTATTCTTTGGGATTTGTCTTTTTTTTCGGTTTTCAGGGCACCAGTGCCATCTTGCGCGGACTTGGCGATTCACGCACACCGGTTTATTTCCTTGTGATGTCAACCATCATCAACATAGTGCTTGACCTTACTTTTGTTATTGGGCTGGGCTGGGGTGTCAGAGGGGTGGCTGCTGCCACGGTTATTGCGCAGGCAACGGCTTTTTTAGCCATTGTTTTTTATATCAACAAATACCATAAATTTCTGGATTTCTCTCCCCTGAAAATGAGGTTTAACCGTGAAATTTTCATTAAAAGTATCCGGATAGGATTTCCTTCCGGCATACAGCAAACTATTGTGTCTGTCGGTTTTTTGATTTTATACCGTATTGTCAGCATGTTTGGTACAACCACCATAGCGGCTTACAGCATTGCCATGCGCATTGATTCTTTTGCTGTTTTGCCTGCCATGAATTTTTCGGCAGCTATTTCCGCTTTTGTAGGACAAAATGTCGGCGCTGGAAAAGTTCACCGAATCCGTAGCGGTTTAAAAGCCACACTGAAAATGTCAATGTTGATCTCGGCAGGCATTTCCATTGTGGCCATTTTGTTTGCCCGGCCCATTATGTCGGTTTTTACCAATGATAAAGAAGTGATTAACATCGGCATACAATATTTATATATCGTCAGCTCTTTTTATGTAGTCCTTGCAGCCATGTTTTCGTTGATGGGACTGTTGAGGGGATCGGGAGACACACTGACCTCTATGTTTATCACCATGTTTACACTTTGGATTGTCAGGATACCTGCCTCGTATTTCCTTTCTGTAAAATTCGGCAGCATTGGCATCTGGTGGGGAATACCCATTGCCTGGTTCCTCGGGCTGACACTATCATTTTTGTATTACAAGACCGGGCGGTGGAAGAAAAAGGGGGTTGTCAGGCATTAATGACAATTATTGTGAATATAACTGTATTTCTATCTATTTTAAACCGGATAATTTGTTTTGAACATCTTCCCAGGAAATACCTTTTTCTTTTCTGGAAAGAATATCAGATTCCCGGTTGTCGAGTTCTGCTTTAAAAGCATCAGAGAAATCTTTATCATGAAAAAGCAGTGTCAGATAATCCTGTAATTCAGCAATGTTTTTAAAAACTTTTCGTGATAATTCTTTACCGTCCTGAATTGAAATAGTAGTCATTTCTAATGGATTTATAACACAAGAGTAATCATATTTAACTTATTAACCATCCTTTTTTTTTAAAACTTCTCTTCCTGTTGTTGTCTTGCCAACAACACTTTAATCATTGCATTATACTTAAACTCCATCTGGGATTTTTGTTGTTATTTGTTTTTCCCCGGATTGTCTCCGGGTCTATCCTGTTTAAATCACTTCATGATTTTCTACCATTTATTAGTCCGTTCAGCGGATCGGAGGGCGTCTCTCCCGGCGAGTGGTGCCCGGTAAAAGGACAGGTTAGCACCCGCCGGGTGGAAAGTAAAATTCAGTTTTTTGTTAAAATCTCCGTAAAAATTTACCCGGAAATAAACCATAATTTCAATACTTTTGGCGTTTGATCAGATTACCGGATATGAAAATTTTTGTGAGGTTGTTTTCCTTGTTTTTTCCGCTACTCTTTTTCGTCCTTTTCTCGTTTGAAGGCAAGGCACAGGAGACCGTTGGTTATGTTTCGGCTCCCGATGCGGAACAGTGGGCCGACTCGGTTTATAACTCCCTGACACCGGAAGAACGGATCGGGCAGTTGATTTTTATCCGGGCCAACCAGTCGGGAAGCGATTACATTGAAAGCGTGGGTGAGCTGATTAAAGAATACAACCTCGGCGGTGTTGTTTTTTTTGCGGGGGATCCGGTTAAGCAAGTGCTGAAAGCCAATGAATGGAACCAATTGCCCAAAACGCCATTACTTTTTTCCATTGATGCCGAATGGGGCCTGGGAATGCGGTTGAAAAATACGATTAAATATCCTTTACAAATGACACTGGGGGCCATTTCCGACGACAGTATTATCTATCAAATGGGAAGGCAGATCGGACGGCAATGTAATCGCATCGGTATTCAGTTGAACCTGGCTCCTGTGGTTGACGTGAACAACAATCCCATGAACCCGGTAATCGGGATGCGGTCGTTCGGGCAAAACCCGCAGGATGTGGCAAGGAAGGGATATTTTTACATGAAAGGCCTTCAGGATGAAAGGGTGTTGGCGTGTGCCAAACACTTTCCCGGCCACGGCGATACGCAAACCGATTCGCATCTTACACTTCCCGTTCTTGATAAATCCAAAAAGGAGTTGCGATCGGTTGAGTTGGTTCCTTTCAATTATCTGATTAAAAACCATGTGGCTTCGGTAATGGTGGCCCACTTGTCTGTTCCGGCATTTGACAAAAGAAAAGGCCGTCCGGCTACCCTTTCCGAAAAGATCGTTACTAAGCTGCTAAAGAACAAAATGGGATTTCAGGGGCTGGTGGTCACCGACGGGCTGGACATGAAAGGAGTAACCAACTATTTCAAAAAAGAAGTCATTGCCCTGGAAGCATTCAAAGCCGGGAACGACATCCTGCTCATCCCGGAAGACATCCCGGCATCGGTAAACGCCATTGCCAATGCCATCAATTCTGGAAAAATAAAGGAGGAACAGTTGGAAAAAAGCTGCAAAAAGATATTGAGCTACAAATACATGAGCGGTGCATACATGCGAACGACCGTTGACACGTCAAACCTGCTTTCCGACCTGAATAACCCTGAATACAAAGCGTTGGTAAATAAAATCTTTGAAAAAGCCGTAACCGTTGTAAAAAATGATGGCAATCTGCTGCCTTTGAGTTATCCTGATACGTTAAAAACGGCTGTTTTGATCGTGGGTGATACCGGTAAAACAGAGTTTGAAAAACCTTTTGATCAGATTATTAAAACAAAGGTGTTTCGCCTTGACCATAATGCGGATGTAAATCAACGACAGAATATCCTTGGAAAACTGGAACCTTTTAATCTCGTGGTGATTGCCGTGGTCAACACAAATATTTCCGCTCCCAGGCAATTTGGTATTTCCGATAGCGACATACAGTTTATCGGGCACATAGCGAGGAAGAAAAAGGTTGTACTGGACATCTTTGCGAGTCCGTACGCATTGAATTTATTCAGCTCATTTAACGATCTGAATACGATCATCGTTTCCTATCAGGATAAACCGGTTATGCAGAAAATATCAGGTGAGGTTATTCTGGGAATGATGGGTGCTCAGGGCCATCTTCCAGTTGAGGCGGGAATATTCCCGGAAGGAACCGGAATCATTACCCGAAAAACACGGTTGACTTTTGCCGACCCGTTAACACTTAATATTGACACAGCACTGTTGCACAAGGTAGATTCCATTGCATTGGATGGTATCAGAAAGCATGCGTATCCGGGATGTCAGATACTAGCAGCCAAAGACGGTTTTATTTTTTATGATAAAACATTCGGTTACCATACTTATGATTCATTGATCGAAGTAAAGAAAAGCGACGTTTACGATCTGGCGTCCCTTACCAAGATACTGGCTACCATGCCGGCCCTGATGAAATTGATTGATGAAGGAAAAGTCAACATTGACGGCAGGTTGTCCGATTACCTGCAATACCTGAAAGGAACCAACAAGGAGGCCTTGAAATTTCGGGATGTGCTTACACACCAGGCCGGTCTGGAGCCCTGGATACCTTATTACCAGAATACTCTATTTGAAAATGACTGGGATACCTCTGTTTACCGATCGTCAATATCCGAAGAATTTCCCGTCAGGGTGGCCGAAAACATGTATATCCGGGAAAATTACAAATACAAAATTTATGACCAGATCATCAATTCGGAGTTGGGAAAAAAAGAATATGCTTACAGTGATCTGGGATTTTACCTGCTGAAAGACATGATCGAGCAGATCACAAACCGACCGTTTGACGAGTATGTGTATAATGAGTTTTATAATCCGATGGGTTTGTCCAGGTTACGGTTTAAACCACGGCGGTTTTTTCCGCTCGATGAGATCATTCCCACCGAAAATGACCAGGTCTTCAGGCATGAACAGCTCCTCGGTGATGTGCATGACCAGGGGGCAGCCATGCTGGGAGGTATCTCGGGTCATGCCGGCCTGTTTGGTGATGCGTATGATGTGGCTGTCATGATGCAGATGTTTTTAAACGGCGGAGTTTACGGTGGAAGAAAATACATCCGAAAGGAAACGGTCAGTGAGTTTACTTCATACCAGTTTCCTGAAAACGGCAATCGCCGTGGTCTGGGATTTGACAAACCCATGCTGAAGTTTGAAGAGCATTTGTCGAATTGCAAAGATGCCTCACCTTCAAGCTTCGGGCATTCCGGGTTTACGGGAACTTACACCTGGGCAGACCCGGAAACAGGATTGGTTTATGTATTTTTGTCAAACCGGGTTTATCCCGATATGGATAACAGCATGATTATGGACCTGGATATCCGGACCAATATTCATCAGTTGTTTTACGAAGCGATTAAATAATAATGGTTTTCCTAAAATTAAAAAAAACAGTTATTCGATGAAAGATAAGAATCTGAACAGGATATTATGGATTACAGCGGTGGTCGTAACCCTTTTGCTGGTATATTATCAACGGGCTACCGGGCCGACCCATCCGACGAATGGAAAAAAAATGATCGGCACCGAAAGAGTTTCTTTTAAATTCCTGCGGTCTTATGACACGGGGAAAGACGCCCCCGTCAGGATCATGGTAAAAAATAAAGCCGTTACCGGAAAACTGGCTTATAAACGGTATAAAAGTCATGATGAGTGGACAGAAGTCGTTATGTCGAGGAATGAAAAAGGAGAGCTTACGGCTTCGTTGCCAATACAACCTCCAGCCGGAAAAATCATGTATCTTGTAAAATTATACCTTGATGGCGAGGAAATCGTGATGACTCCTGAACCGGTGATCCTGCGTTACAAAGGAGTTGTTCCGCCATTGATCCTGGTACCACACATATTTTTCATGTTTATTTCATTGTTGTTCGGTGTCAGGGCAGGCCTTGAGGCGCTGGCACGAAGGAAAGACACTTTGTTTTTTACGGGCGTTACACTGATCACTTTGTTCGTCGGCGGGCTTATTCTGGGCCCGGTTGTGCAAAAGTTTGCTTTCGGTGCTTACTGGACCGGATGGCCGTTCGGGCATGATCTGACTGACAATAAAACGATCTTTGTCTTTATTTTCTGGGTTGTCGCCTGGTTTAAGTTGAGAAAAAACCCTTTACACAAAACATGGCCTCTGGTGGCAACAATAATCATGATCCTGGTTTATGTGATCCCGCACAGTGCGCTGGGTTCCGAAATAGATTACACCAAACAACCCACTGAAAAAGTTCAAACCAAAACCGGAAACTCATGAGCCTGAATCTGATCATTATTATAGCCACCGTCATCATTTCTATTGTGGCATTCGGAAATACCGAACTGTTTGGCAGGATGACGTTCAATGCTTACCTGATAAAGAACAACCGACAGACCTGGCGTTTTGTGAGTTATGCCCTCATCCATGCGGGATGGTTTCATTTGATCATCAACATGTGGGTGTTGTACATTTTCGGCAGACTGGTCGAAGCCGATTACGTCAGTGTTTTCAGGGCAAGGGGGTACCTGTTTTATTTTTTGCTTTATCTGGGAGGGGTGATCTTTTCAGTATTATACGATTTCGGTAAGCATAAGAACGATATGTACTACAATTCGGTGGGTGCTTCGGGTGCGGTTTCGGCTGTGCTTTTTGCCAGTATTCTGTTTCATCCTACCGGCGGGATTTATATATTCCCCATTCCGTTTGCCATTCCGGCCTGGCTGTTTGGTATTCTGTACCTTGTTTATTCGGCTTATATGGGCAAACGGGGACAGGACAATGTGGGGCATGATGCCCATTTTTTCGGCGCACTGTTCGGCATTGTGTTTACAGCGATCATAGTGCCGGGTATCCTGACACGTTTTATTGAACAGCTATTCGGATAAGGGTGGAGAATCTTTTTGCTGTCAGGCAATTAATTCATGGTTGGGTCAACGGGTAGTTTTGTCCAGTATTTGTAAGTGCCGCCCATTTTTTCAAGCAGGCTGTCCCACATTTTTACCGGGTCTATCTTCATCAGGACATCTTTTGAGATATTGGAGATAACCCACGAGTTCCTTTTCAGT
>CAZMOS010000184.1:0-6586 GCA_964567945.1 uncultured Lentimicrobiaceae bacterium | reverse complement strand
GTAAAAGAACCCGAAGTAAAAGAACCCGTTCAGGAAGAACAACCTGTTGCTGAAGAGCAACCTGCGGACACTGATGAAAAACAACCGGAGGTTGAAGAAGAAAAGCAGGAAGTTGTCGCTGAAGAGAAAACAGAAGAGAAAACAGAAGAGAAAACAGAAGAAAAAGAAACAGCTCCCGAAGAGAAGTCTGATAAACCTGCTGAATTTGATTGGGATGCCATCGGTAAAAAACAGGACGTTTACTCGGAAGAAGAAAGAAACAAGCTGGAAGAAGTTTATGCACAAACGCTGAGCTCCATCACCGAGCACGAAGTCATCCAGGGAACGGTGGTTTCCATTTCCAACCGCGAGGTTGTCGTCAATATCGGTTACAAATCGGACGGCGTTTTGCCTTACAACGAATTTCGTTATAATCCCGACCTGAAAGTCGGCGACGTCGTGGACATTTATGTTGAAAACCAGGAAGACGCAAGCGGACAGATGATCCTCTCGCACAAGAAAGCACGTTTGCTGAAATCATGGGAAAGGATTAACGAAGCGTATGAAAAGGATGAGATCATCACCGGTTTTGTAAAAAGCCGTACAAAAGGCGGCCTGATCGTTGACGTGTTCAACATCGAAGCGTTCCTCCCCGGCTCCCAGATTGATGTGAAACCCATCCGCGATTACGATATTTATGTTCATAAAACCATGGAGTTCAAGGTTGTGAAAATCAATCACGAATATAAAAACGTGGTTGTTTCCCATAAAGCGCTCATCGAAGATGAACTTGAACAGCAGCGGGCCGAGATCATTTCCAAACTGGAAAAAGGACAGGTGCTCGAAGGAACGGTTAAAAATATCACCTCTTACGGCGTATTTATTGACCTGGGCGGTGTTGACGGGCTGATCCACATTACAGACCTTTCCTGGGGACGTATCAATCATCCCGAAGAAGTGCTGGAACTTGACCAGAAGCTGAAAGTCGTTATCCTTGATTTCGACGAGAATAAACGCCGTATTGCGCTGGGACTCAAACAGCTTACCCCGCATCCGTGGGATTCGCTCGATCCGAACCTTAAGGTTGGCGATAAAGTGAAAGGCAAAGTGGTCGTACTGGCTGATTACGGTGCATTTATCGAGATTGTTCCCGGCGTTGAAGGCCTGATCCACGTTTCCGAAATGTCGTGGTCACAGCATCTGCGCACAGCCCAGGATTTCCTGAAAGTGGGCGACGAAGTGGAAGCCGTTATCCTTACGCTCGACCGCGAGGAAAGAAGAATGTCGCTGGGCATGAAACAGTTGATACCCGACCCGTGGAGCAACATCCGCGAGAAGTATCCTGTCGGCTCGAAACATACGGCCAAGGTACGTAACTTTACCAACTTCGGAATCTTTGTTGAAATTGAAGAAGGTGTTGACGGCCTGATCCACATCAGCGACCTGTCCTGGTCCAAAAAGATCAAGCACCCGGCTGAATTCACCAAGATCGGTGAAGACATCGAAGTGGTTGTTCTCGACGTGGATGAAGAAAACCGTCGTTTGAGCCTGGGTCACAAACAACTGGAAGAAAACCCGTGGGATGTATTCGAAACAGTATTTACGGTTGATTCGGTACACCAGGGAACGGTAATCAACGTCAATGATAAAGGTGCTGTGGTTTCGCTGCCTTATGGTGTGGAAGGTTTTGCACCGGGACGTCATCTGAAAAAGGAAGACGGAACTACCATCAAAGCCGATGAAACCATTGATTTCAAGGTGATCGAATTTTCCAAAGACAATAAAAAGATCATCCTGTCACATACCCGCTTGTTTGAAGAAGACCCGCGAACTGCAAAAGCCCGTGAAGCCAGAAAGAGCGAAGCAGCCGCAAAATCTACCAAACGGAATGTGAAAAAAATCAGCGAAAAGCTTGAGAAAACAACCCTCGGCGACCTTGACGTTTTGGCAGACCTCAAAAAAGAGATCACCAAAAAAGCAGGAAAAGAGGACAAATAATCAGGGATTATTTGACAATATTAAAATCCCTGCCTCCCGGAGGCAGGGATTTTTTATTTTTGTCAGGTTAATATTAACACGAACCGGCTATTCAACGTATTATGCGCAAATTTCAGGTCACGGTTTTAGGATGCGGCTCGGCAGTGCCCACCTCATGGCACAATCCTTCAAGCCAGATGGTGCAATACGATAACCGCCAGTTTTTGGTGGATTGTGGGGAAGGCACTCAAATGCAGATGATCAGGTACAAGGTGAAATATGCAAAACTTGATCATATTTTTATCACTCATCTGCATGGTGACCATTTTTTTGGTTTGATAGGCCTGATGAATACCATGCACCTGATGCGCCGGGAAAAGACCTTGCATCTGTATGCGCCAAAAGACCTTAAAGAGATCATTGAAACACATTTGAGGTTAACAAATACGGGATTGTATTATCCTCTGGAGTTTCATCCCCTTGAAGATTATCAACAGAATGAGTTGCTTTACGAAGATAAACACCTGACTATCCACTCTTTCCCGCTGAAACACAGCATTGCCGTCTGGGGGTTCCTTTTCAGGGAAAAACAGGTACCACCCAACCTGGATAAAAGTTTTGTGAAAAAATATAAACCAGCAATCGAACAGATGCTTGCCATCAAAAAGGGAGCCGATTTTGTGACAACCAAAGGCAAGGTTATACCGAACAGGAAGATCACCGTTTCGCCACCGCCACCCCGCTCGTTTGCCTATTGTTCCGATACCGCCTACCTGGAAAGTACAGCGGATAATGTAGAAAGGGTTGACCTGTTGTACCATGAATCCACCTTTGACAATTCAAGGAAGGAACTCGCCAATATCACATTGCATTCAACAGCGGCACAGGCAGCCCGGGTGGCCTTGAAAGGTGGTGCGAAAAAACTGTTGCTGGGACATTATTCCGCACGCTTTAAAAAAGATGCCGAAATCCTGCAAAAGGAAGCCCGTGAAATTTTTCCCGAATCATATTTAAGTAATGAAGGCCAGACATATAATATTTAGCCTGAGTGTAACAAACCACCGGTATAATCGTAACTTACTTTACACAATACATCAAAACCTAATAAACTCAAAATGACCAAGCCCATAGCCAGCATAAAAGTTTTAACTTACAATCATGAAAAATTCATTGGCCGCTGCCTCGACAGTTTACTGAAGCAAAAAACCGAATATCCTTATGAAATAGTCGTTGGCGATGACGGCAGCGCCGATGGCACAAGAGATATATTACTGGAATATCAGTCCAGGTATCCGCATAAAGTTGTTCCGGTGATATCAGAAACCAACAAAGGTTCGTTACACAACAGCTTTAAAGTAACATGGGCAACGAAAGGAAAGTACCAACTTGTTTGCGACGGGGACGATTACTGGATTGATCCCCTGAAACTTCAGAAACAGGTTGCCTTCATGGAAGACCATCCCGATTATTCAATGATCCATGCAGATATGATTTTTGTGGATGAAAAAGGCAGGGAACAGGAGCCTTCACCTTATTTCATTGATAGAAAATCGCTCTACCGGACAGGGGATGTATTCTGGAGCCTCTGGGACAGGAATTTTATCAATACCAACACGGTCTGTTTGCGCAACGACTTTTATAAAGCGTTGACCCCCAATACAGAAAAAGAAATGGAAAAAATGTGGTTCATTCACGATTACTGGTATTGGCTCCTCCTGGCAAAAATGGCTAAGGTGGGCTTTATAAATGAGAAAATGGCAGCTTACAGGACACATGCCGAAAATATAACCGTAAAAGGGAACTTTCTGCAAAAACGGCTACCTATGGTTTTTATTGATGTGGCCCGGTCGCTGTCGAAACAGGAAGCGGATACAAGAGAAAAGCGCGAGGAAATTGCAAAAAAGATGATCTGGATATTGATGAGGAAAGATTTGCCGGTAAATATGAAAATGAAAGCATTCAGCGTATTGCTTAAATATTTTCCTGCTTACCAGTTTATTATTAAAAATCTCAAAAGAAGGGTATAATAGTTTTAATCTGTTTATCAGAAATTTATATATCAAAAGATTCATGACAAACCTTGTTGCCAGCATAAAAGTCTTAACTTATAACCATGAACGTTTCATTAAACGTTGTCTTGATGGTTTGCTTGAGCAAAAAACAAATTATTCGTTTGAAATTGTTGTCGGGGATGACGCAAGTGTTGACAATACCAGGGACATATTATTGGATTATCAATCGAAATATCCGGATGTTATCCGGCTCTTTTTATTTAAAGAAAGAAAAGGCTTATTGATTAATGACAGGCGGACGGTTTTAAAAACAAAGGGAAAGTATCAACTGATCTGTGACGGGGACGACTATTGGATTGATCCGTTGAAGCTTCAGAAACAAGTGGACTTTATGGAAGCATCCCCCGGTCATTCTCTTGTATTTTCTGATGTGATCCTGGTTGATGAGCACGACCGGGAGATAGAGCCGTCTCCTTATTTTGTTGAAAGAAGATCACTTTACAGAGAGGGCGATGTGTTTTGGTATTTATGGAAAAAAAATTTCATCAATACCTCTGCTGTCTGTCTCCGGAATGATATATATAAAAATGTGTTACCTGCCACCGAAAATGACTTAAAAAAACTATGGTTTGTTCATGATTACTGGTATATGCTTCAGTTGGCGCGTAAAGGCAAAGTCGGTTATATGGATGAAAAGATGATGGCATACCGGACACATTCGGAGAACGTCACTATAAAAGGGAACTTTTTGCAAAAACGCCTGCCTATGGTTTTTATTGATGTGGCCCGGTCGCTGTCGAAACAGGAAGCGGATACAAGAGAAAAGCGTGAAGAAATTGCAAAAAAGATGATCTGGATTTTATTGAGAAAAGACCTGCTGGTAAAAATGAAAATGGGCGCTTTTGGTGTATTGCTCAGATATTTTCCTTCTGTTCCGTTCATTTTGAAAAACATTAAACCCGGATTATTCATCAGGAAGTGAGGCGCAGGTTGAACTAATGAATCCGTGATCCCGTATTATAAGGGGCGAATTGGAAATTCACTGTTTTGGTTTTAAAATTCAATAGTCCCGGGTTACATCAGTCCGAAAGCATGACAAACGACTGAAGATAACTTTGTAATTCATCCCAAAGGTCAATACTGTCTGTTATTTGGGGTGAATAATTGATTTCGATCACGTAAAAGTATTGATCGTTTTCGGCAAACATCATCCATTTTTTATTTTGAAAATTGCCATAGTTATCGCCGATATCCAGGTTTCTCATTTTTATTTCCGAGCCGATGAGTATCTGGGATTCATTGGCAACCAGTTTGTCAACATTGTAACCCAGAAAAGATGAAAAAGACACGAAAAAAGCGGGCATACTCATGTCTTTCAGGTTTTCCACCAGCCGGGCTTTCGGGAGGACATACAACAGGAATGATTCTTTTGCAACAAACGACCTGAATCCGAATAATGTTTCGCGGTAGCGTTTCATTTTCTCTTTATAAGCTGTTTTGTTTTTGGCAACGGTGGTGTCGAGGTATTCCGGTGATGCGGGGTCGAGCAGTTGCCTGCCGGCAGTTTCCATGTAATAATCAATCATTTTATTGCTGCTGCTGTCGGTCAGGCTTATTTTTGTCCTTGACGCCTGATTTTCAAAGTAGTATAATGACATATTTGAAATGACGGTTCCCAGGGGATTATTCATCACGCCTTCCACAAGCGATTCAAGTGAGATGACATCGCTGTCAATTTCCATGAGTTTAAACAATCCCACAACCCCGGTATATTTCGTTATCTGCGACCAGTTTTTCTTGTTGGGCAACCGGAACGCGAATTTTTGTTCCGAGCTGACGAAATATTTTCCGGGATTGATATCACTTGCCGGTACGGTTTTTATTTCCCGTACCTGCAATTCGTTTCTGCCCAGTTGAATGCTCAACCTTTCCGGTGTTTTAATGAATTCGGAAAACAGCCCGATCAGTAAAACGATTATTGAAAACAACATAAACAACCGGATGCTGTTGATGACTATTTTGTCGTGTTCGTCCTTTTTTTGCTCAATACGTAAAAGATAAAATGACAACAGGGCCAGCAGGAAGCCAAGCCCGATGACGCCGAATTTTAAAATTTCAGGGATGTCAAGATTTTCAAACACATTCATCCGGATATAATTTTGAATGAACTGCAATAATAACTTATTTTCGGATAGGATTACCCGGATTCAAAACCCCGGGAAATTAAGGGCCGAAACAGTACCTGAACATTCCCTGAAAAAATGGCAGTACCTGTTTGGAGATAAGAAACAATTATCTATTTTTGCAGTCCCGTTTCCGGGAGGTGCGAAAGCGGGATTTAAAGGGTTCTTACTTTCTTTGATATCAATCATTGACGAGCAAATCCTCATCATCTGGAGAGATGGGAGAGTGGCTTAATCCACCAGTTTGCTAAACTGGCGTACCTGCAAGGGTACCGGGGGTTCGAATCCCCCTCTCTCCGCCACCGTCCGCCGTAGTCAAGCGCAGCGCAGACGAAGGCGGGCTTAATAATGTTCTTTGATTTTCCATTCGGGGTATAGCGTAGTCCGGTTAGCGCGCCTGCTTTGGGAGCAGGAGGTCGCAGGTTCGAATCCTGC
>CAZMOS010000183.1:0-6611 GCA_964567945.1 uncultured Lentimicrobiaceae bacterium | reverse complement strand
CAAAAGACACGGTGATGGTCTTTTGGGGCGGACAGCCGTTTTACCTGCCCAACGCTTTCACGCCCAACGGCGACGGGCTGAACGACGAGTTCAAACCCGTGCAGCGCTACGACCTGGTGAAGACCTATCACCTGTGGATTTACAACCGCTGGGGTCAGCTCCTCTTCGAAACCTCCGACATCAACACCGGCTGGGACGGCGCCTACAAAGGCAGTCCCGCTCCACAGGGCACTTATGTTTACAAAATCGTTTATAAGGCCTCCTCCACCGGCAACGAGCCGCAGAGTGTGGCTGGGAATGTGACGCTGGTGAGATAATCCTCTCTAACTCCCCCGTCCATACGGATTCCCTTCGGTCAAAGGGGGAGGATGGATTAAATCTTATATGATTAGTGGTTTATAATTGGCAATTAGTGAAGTTATGGTGCGGGATGGAAACACCTTCCAGAGTCCGCCTTTGGCGTTCCCGGAAGAGTGTTCCGCGGGATGGAGAGTGCGGTACATGTTGTGTAATCAACCAATTTCCATTAACTAATCCCCGTTAACCATTTTCCGTTAACCGATAACTTGTAGCGGGGTGCGGGGTCATTTTCAGTCTTCAGTCCACAGTCAGTCCATTCATCATTCATCACTCAACATCCGACACTCATCACTCAACATTCGACACTCATCGCTCATCACTTCTTCACCATCTTCCTCACCACAGTCACTGACTGCCCGTCCGTCAAACGAACCAGATAAAGTCCCGGTTTTAGGGAAGAAACAGGAATTGAATACGTGGTTTGTCCCGGATTGATATTGAACCTTTTGTTTATCAGAATTTGTCCGGTAATGCTGATGATATTCACTTCCAGGCGTGTTGGCTTTTTAGCAGACAGTGTAAGTTTCAGTTCATTGCCTGCCGGATTAACCACCCGCACTTCTTCAATGTCGCTGTTTTGCCATTCGTTGATTCCAAGTGTTTTGTCAACAAAAAGTTTTAAGGTAACCGGTAAATGGTCCGAGTTGTAATAAAGGGCATTCAACACATCGGAAGGGACGCTCGTGTTGGTTGGCGAGCTGATCAGCGAGCTGTTGAAATGCTTCCCGTCCTGCCCGACAGCATGGTAGGTTCCAGGAATGTATTTTACATTTTTCGTTCCGTTCTTTATATTGCCTGCAATCAGAATAAAATCAAAACGGTCATCCATCCCTCCGGTTGAAGGGCACCCGTTGGATTCGGTATGTGTTGATTGCGTGTGAATATTCCGGTAAGTATAATTGTTGTGCCAGGAACCGGATTGATTGATGGGATCAAAAAACCGTAGCGAGGGATTGCTGTAAAAAAGAAACTGCACATAAGCCGGTTCCTCATCGGAATACAAGTTGAAATCACCCATCATCATGTAATTGTTGTCGTCATCATAATTGTTCAGAAAATTCATGGTGTTTTGGGCCATTACCTTCCGCTTGTTTGAATTGGTTGTGCCGCTGCTGGCTTTCAGGTGGGCCACCACACAGATCACAAAAGCCGTATCACCCTGCTCCAGGTCGTTTGAGTTGTAGTAAAGTTTGTAAACATCAATATCGCGAATATAACTCTGGGCGATCACATGTGAATGAAACCGGAGTTTTTTGGAATTGTAATAAAGCATGTTGACAAGATCGGATTCGGCAACCGACAGGAAGCTGGCTTTCCTGTAATAACCCACACCTCCCGTATTCAACACTTTGTCGAGCATGTGCTGGTGGATAGCAGGAGACCTGCTCATTTCGTTTACCGTGAAAATGTCAGGTTTTATGTAGCTGATGATCTTTTTCAGGTACTCATCCTTGTCGGTGATGTTGTTGTTTGAATTGGTGCAATATGAGGTTATGTTACCGTAATTGAGCAGGTTGTACTGAAGAACAGTAAGCGTATCCTGTGCAAACAGGCCAAATGAGAGAAAAAGAAATAAAAACAAACCGGTTTTTCTCATAATTTTAATTTGAGACAAAAGTAAGGAGATTATGAAGAAAACAAATTTTCCCGGGGTTAAAGAATGGCAATTAAAAGATTTTTTTAACCCGGGTTTTTCCAACGATGGATCATACAGGAGCAAAACAGCAATCTAAAAAAGTATTACTTTTATTGCATGGTTCAGCAAATTGTTTTCGTCTTTGCAGTGGTTTTCGCTGTGCTTGCATTTTATCTGGTTTACAGAGTTGTTATAAAGCCAAAACCCGTAAATGAAAAGATTCTGCAAGAGCCTTTTCCCGAAAACTGGAGAAAAATTCTTCAGGAAAGGGTTTTGTATTACCGGAACCTTCCTCCCGAAAAAAAAACCGAATTTGAAGAAAGGGTAAAAAGGTTTTTGGCAGGGAAATCTATCAAAGGTGTGGATACCGGGATCAATGACAGCGACAAATTACTGGTAGCGGCAAGTGCAATTATTCCTGTTTTCAATTTCCCGTATTTCAGGTATCCCCATGTGAGAGAGGTATTGCTCTATCCGGGCTCTTTTGATGAAAAATTCCGGACAAACGATCAGGCCGGGCAAAGGAATATTCTGGGCATGGTAGGTGACGGATTTATGAACGGTGTGGTTACACTATCGAAACCGGACCTTGAAGCGGCATTTGACGGGCTACGTCACAGGAAAAATGTGGGAATTCATGAGTTTGTCCATCTGATTGACAAGGCGGACGGCGCTGTAGATGGTGTCCCCGAAATCTTGTTTAAACATTCCTATACTTTGCCCTGGCTTAAAGAAATACGCAGGGAAATGAGAAAGATCAAAGAAGGGCATTCCGACATCAACCCTTATGCCCTGACCAACGATGCTGAGTTTCTGGCTGTTGTCAGTGAATATTTTTTCGATAATCCTGAAAAATTAAAACAACGCCATCCCGGGCTTTATCACCATCTTGAAGAAATATTCCAACAGAAACCGGACGAATATGTTTAACCCTGACCTGAAAAGAAAAAGATGCTGAAAGTTAAAAGTAAAATAAGCTTAACCGAAGCCGTTTCCATCGGGATCGGCGGAATGGTCGGCGGCGGAATCTTTGCCGTACTGGGTCTTGCCGTTGAACTTTCCCGTGGAGGAACACCCCTGGCATTTCTGATCGCCGGTGTTGTGGCATTCATTACCTCTTATTCTTATGCGCGTCTTTCACTGTTTTTTCCTGACAGCGGGGGAACGGTCAAATTTGTAAACCAGGGTTTTGGACGAAATATTTTCAGCGGCGGGACAAACAACCTGCTTTGGATCAGCTATATTGTGATGCTTTCACTCTACGCAACGGCATTCGGTTCTTACGGCGCGGCTCTTTTTAAGATCACCGGCAATTACACAGCGGACAAACACATCCTGATCACCTCCATTATTTTGTTTTGCACCTTGTTGAATTATATCAGCTTTAAAGCGGTAAGCATGACCGAATCGGTAGCTGTCTTTATCAAAATATTTATCCTTGTCATTTTTGCAGGGATTGGCTTATGGGGATTAAAAACGAATCCCAATGTTTCGCAACTTGAACTGGTAAACTGGGTTGGCCCGTTAAAACTGATCAGCGGGGGATTTGTTATTTTTGTGGCTTACGAGGGTTTTGAATTGATTGCCAATGCTGCCCCGAACATCAAAAATCCTTTAAAAAACATTCCCAGGTCCTATTACATCTCTGTGTTATTTGTTATTGTTTTATATATACTTATCGCGTACATTACCGTCGGCTCTGTACCTTTCGAAAAGATCAGCAAAGCCCAGGAATATGTCCTTGCTGTTGCTGCAGAACCTGCCCTGGGTAAAACCGGTTATCTGATCATTAGCATCACGGCGTTGATTTCTACTTTCTCAGCGATCAATGTCAGTCTTTACGGCGGTAGCCGGGTAAATTACGAATTGGCTGAAGACGACGAGATATCTCATGAGTTTACTGTCTATTTTTGGAATCAGCCCATCGGATTGTTGGTTACAAGTATTTTAACCCTGCTTTTGGCCAATTTTTTCGACCTTGAAAGCATTTCCACATCAGGCAGTGCTGGATTTTTACTGATCTTTGCTATAGTAAACCTGGCTAATTATAAACTGGCAAAGCAAACCAAATCATTGAAATGGATTTCTCTTTCCGGTGTTATTCTCTGTACTGTGGCATTGGTATTCCTGATGGCCCAGCAATTCAGTACGAATTTAACCGGAGCCATTATCGGTATGTCAATTATCGCAGCATCCTATCTGATTGAGTTTATTTATAAGAAAAGCACAAAAAAATCAATAACCAATGGAACTCATTAAAAGCATTCCCAACGACTTTGTCATTTTTATTCTGGTGAGTGTCTTTTCGCTGCTGATCGGGCTGGAACAGCGCAGGCATCACTTTGAGGAACCCAGGGACAGTATTTTCGGATTGGATCGTACATACGCACTCATCGGTATTTTGGGATACATTTTGTACATCATAGCCCCTGCCAAATTATGGGTCTTCGCAACAGGAGGGTTGATCATTTCGCTTTTTCTCGCAATTTATTACTACAAAAAAATTGAAACACAAAATAAATTCGGGATCACCTCTATGGTCACCTTACTCATTACATACAGCCTGGCCCCGCTACTTTACACCAAACCGGTTTGGATATCCGTGCTCGTAGTCACGGCCGTACTGGTGCTTATCGAAATGAAAGAACAGTTAAGGACATTGAGTGGAAAGTTTGACAATAACGATTTTATTACTCTGGCCAAATTCCTGGCTATCAGTGGAATTATCCTTCCTTTGCTGCCTCATAAGATCATCACGGATGTTGTCCCGATTTCCCCCTTCAAATTCTGGCTTGTCGTTGTAGTGGTTTCCGCATTATCCTATTTAAGCTATCTGCTCAAGAAATTTATTTTTCCGAAAAGTGGAATGCTGGTTACCGGATTTCTTGGTGGGTTATACAGCAGCACGGCAGCAACATTAGTACTGGCACGAAAAAGCCAAAACCCCGATACGGCCCTGAACCAGGTATCATCAGCCATCATACTGGCAACCGGTATGATGTTTATCCGTATTTACATTCTGATACTTATTTTTAATCAGGCACTGGCGGGATTATTGCTAATTCCCTTTGCCATTTTGACAGTAATTACCCTGATCATATCGTGGCTGGTCTGTAAATTTGAAAAAACAGGAAAGGACACTGAAATACAGATCAGTAAACATAAAAATCCATTGGAGTTTAAAACGGCGCTTGCTTTTGCCGTTCTGTTTGTTTTGTTTTCCATCATCACGAAATATGTGTTGCAATCATTCGGTTCGGAAGGACTTAATGTACTTTCGTTTTTAGTAGGGGTCACCGATATTGACCCGTTTCTGATGAGCTTGTTTACAGGCAAATATCACATTGAATTGCAAGAAATTGCCCGCGCAACCCTGATTGCCATCAGCAGCAATAACCTGATGAAACTGGGATACGCACTGGTGCTCGGCAATAAATCCATCAGGACCTACCTGATCATCGGATTTCTTATGATCATTGCCGTAACAGTGGTTATTATTTTTCTTTTATAGAATTTAAAGGAAATCACTTTAATATGATTTTGTTCTAAATTGATTGCTCTTTTAACAGAAACTCATTTCGTCATTTGATGATTAAATTTTCATGAAGAACGTTAATTCGTGTTAAATTTTAAGAAATAACCTGACAATTGAATAATTTTTGAAAAAGACTGTTTAGCTCCTGACAACCATGTCAATTAAAAAAAGCACCAATGAAAAAAGCAGAAAATGAAAACTTTCAGAAAGGGCTTTCATCATCCGAGATAAAAAAAAGAATTGAAAAATACGGGCCGAACGAAATTCCTGAAAAAGAAGAAACCCTCCTTCACAGGATTTTTCGCCGTTTCTGGGGACCAATACCCTGGATGATCGAAGTGGCAGCCATTCTGTCAGCTTCCGTTAAGAAATGGGAAGACTTCTCCATAATTATGGTGATGTTATTGGTCAATGCCGTTTTGGATTTTTATCAGGAATCCAAAGCGCTGAACGCCATCAAGGCGCTTAAAAAATCACTGGCCAGCAAGGCGTTGGTTATGCGTGACGGGAAATGGCAGGAGGTGGATGCCAAAGAAATTGTTCCCGGCGATATCATCAAGCTCAAAATCGGCGATATCGTTCCGGCAGATGCCAAACTGATTGAAGGGGATTTTATCCTTGCCGATCAATCGGCACTTACCGGTGAATCGCTTCCGGTAACTAAAAAAGTGGGGGATGAAATATACGGCAACGCCATCATTAAAAAAGGCGAAATGACCGCCGAAGTCACAACCACCGGGCTCAATACTTATTTTGGCAAAACAGTGAAACTGGTCTCAAAAGCCCAGAAAGAACAAAGAAGCCACTTTCAGGCTATGGTTATCAGGGTGGGAAATTTTTTGATTCTCCTGACCATCCTGATGATCGCCATTATCCTCGGCTTCGGGCTTTACCGCCATGAAAACATTTTCGACCTGCTTGAATTTTCACTGGTATTGACCGTAGCTGCCATTCCGGTAGCCTTACCCACGGTTTTAACGGTAACCATGGCTGTAGGGGCCATACACCCGGCCCCCACAAACGCCATCGTACACCGACCGGCCGCTAACACGGGCGTGTCGCTACTGGAGAGTTTATGGG
>CAZMOS010000182.1:4470-6618 GCA_964567945.1 uncultured Lentimicrobiaceae bacterium | reverse complement strand
GGATTCTCCGGCGTATAAACAACAGGTTCCCAGCCAAATTCCCGCAAGTATTTCACAAACTTCAGCCAGCGCTGCACTCCTCCTCCTCCACTCGGCGGCCAGTAGTAGGTTATGATGAGGACACGTTTCATGGTTTGATGTTTGCTATTTGAAGTCCGATTATCCCGGCCATGAATGGCCGGGTAACTGATTTGTTTCTCCCAGCCCTAAAGGACTGGGTTATTGATTTGTTTCATAATATGTTTTTTCTTCGCTGTCAGTTTCCCCGTCCTTTAGGGCGGGTGTGATGGAGCTTTTCTCATTGTTTCTGCTTTCCAAAATACTTCTTTCCTTCATAGACCAAGAACCCTACAACCAGCAATATCAGCAGCAAAGAACTGGCAAAAGAGACTTTTTCTCCCACAACCCAGACTCTCGGTTCAAATTTCCATTCGATTTTATGGTCGCCGGCAGGAACGGTCATGGCCCGCAAAACATAATTTGCCCTGAAATACGGGACTTTCTTGCCGTCCAGAAAAACATCCCAGCCTTTATTATAATAAATTTCGGAAAAGACAACCAGTTGTTCTGTAGTTGAACTGTAACTGTAAACCAGCCTGTTGGGCACATAGGAATCAAGCCGGATAACAGCGGCAGTGTCACTGCCAAATGATCCTTTTGCCGGAAGAAGCTGTTCAAAGTAATCATCCACAATAGCTGTGGTTCTTAAGTTGGTTTTTCCCAAAGCCGCAATTTCTTCGTCTGCATCTTTTACAACTAAATAATCTTTCACAAACCAGGCATTGCCAAAAACATTTGTGTTGGGTAAAGGCATCATATCGGGCCTTAAAATAACGTATTTCGTATTCAGCATGTTCAGCACCTGTTGCCGTGCCAGTATTTTTTCCAGTTCGGTTTGGGTATGCTGTCCCGGTAATGAACGGGTGAGGTCCATGATTTCAGGGTTCAGGTATTCGTCAATTAAATCCTGATAGCGCTGAAGTTTGGCGCCGTGGTAACCACCGATGGATTTATGGAAATAAGAACAACTGGCATCGTTGAAAGTGCTTTTGCTTAAATCAAGCACCCGGAAATCAGGGGCTTTATCCTTCAAAATATCTTTATCGGCACGTGAGGGGGTAAAAGGTTTTTCAGCCTGCCTGGCAGGGACAAAATTGTTTCCGTTCAGGTATCTGCGATCAACGCCAACCAGGTCAATGAGCACCAGCAATGTAATTCCGGCAATGAGCCATCCCCGTTTCAACTTTCCAAAAGCAAAGGCAAATATCAGGGATGCCCCCACAATAATAAAGAACAGGCTCCTCAAAGCATCTTCCCTGAAGATGGCGACCCTGACCGCCTCAAGGTTATCAATAAACGTCCGTATCTGTGCCGGGTCGTTCGTGGCTTCCAGTTGCCTGAACTGATCCTTTTCGTACTGGCTGAGAAAGCTGAAAAAAGAAGTCGGGAACATATAAAAGATCAGAATAATACCCGCTGTCAATCCAAGGGAAATATAAAACGGTTTCATGTTTGTTTTCAGTAATTCCGGATCTTTAAGTATCTTATTCAATGTCATAAAAGCCAGGATGGGGATAGCCAGTTCGGCAATGACCAGGGTCATGGAAACAGCCCTGAATTTGTTGTATCCCGGAGCATAATCAATGAAGATGTCGGTGAACCACATCATGTTCCGTCCCCAGGCAAGCATTATGGAAAGTATGGTCACGGCAAACAACATCCATTTCAGCCGGTCATCCAGGATGAACATACCCAGGATGGCGAGAAACAGCACGAAAGCACCCACATACACAGGCCCTGACGTACCGGGCTGGTCTCCCCAGTAAGAACTTTGTTTGGCTATGATGTTTCTGTATCTGCTGTCTGCTTTATTCAATGCTTTCTGACTGCCGATCTGTCCTGAGGCACCACCTTTTATATCCGGTATGAGCAGTGACCATGTTTCCCCCGTTCCATAACTCCAGGCTGTAATGTAATTGCGGTCAAGGCCGCTGGATTTATTTTGTAATTCTTTTGTCAGTTCCGGCTTCCCACGCATGGTTTCTTTTCCGTATTCATAAGTAGCCCAAAGGTTTGTGGAATGGGTCAGCACCGCCAGAAACGCCGCCAGAAAAAGCCATCCGGTAGCTTTCAGGAACTTCGGCCACG
>CAZMOS010000182.1:0-4370 GCA_964567945.1 uncultured Lentimicrobiaceae bacterium | reverse complement strand
GCCAGAAACGCCGCCAGAAAAAGCCATCCGGTAGCTTTCAGGAACTTCGGCCACGTTTTGTCAACTGCTGTAATTATTAGTTGATATACTCCATAAAAGAAAATAACAATAAGCAGATAATAAGTAATTTGCAAGTGCCCTGCTTTAATCTCAAGGGCCAGCGCAATGGCTGTCAGCAAGGCGCCTTGCCAGTATTTTCCACGATACGTCAAAATAATACCTGCCAGCACGGGAGCCATGTATCCGATGGCATGTGCTTTTGACGTATGCCCCGCCCCAAGAATGATAAAAAAATATGAAGACAACGCAAAGGCAACCGCTCCCGCAAGGCCCGCCCAGGGATCAATCTTCAGCACCATCATCAGGATGAAAAATCCGAGAAAATAAAGGAAAACAAGATTGGCCGGAGATGGCAGTCCGAGGGTGACAATCTTATCCACATACCTCATCAGGTTGGCTTTGTATTGAACCGAAATCTGCCAGGCCGGCATACCGCTAAACATGGAATTTGTCCACAAAGCTTCCTCCCCGGTTTGCTGTCTGAAATCGGAAATTTCTTTTGACATCCCTTTCCACATGGCGATGTCATGCTGTTGCAGTTTTTTTCTTTCCAGCAAAGGCGAAAAATACACAAGGGTTATAACCAGGAAAACAATGATGGCAACCAGATAGGGTGCGGCTTTTTTGAAAAAATCTTTATCCATTTGTTTTAAATTTTCAGGAATGGCACATTTTTATTCCTTATTATCATTTACATCTTCAAAATCAATGTACTCACCAAATTCACCGTCATCTTTAGGTTTTGTCCGGGTTGTCCGTTTAATTTTTATTTCACCCTCTGGGGGTGTATCCTGCTTCCATTCATTTTGCCCGAATTTCTCCTGCTGTTTTTTAACATATCTCCGCAATAACCAGGGCAAAACATACCTGAAAAATAATTTCGCCAGGTAATACAACAGGATAAAAAAAACAATTATTCCAAAAATAATATCCATAATGAGCACATTAGATAGACTCCGCGAATTTATTTCTTTTTGTGTAATTGAAGGGCGGTAAACAAAAAAAGGAGGCATTAATGATACCTCCCCGTAAAAACAACTCTTTTCAGTTTATAGCTGAATTCCTTTGATAATTATTTTCTTTCGTCGGAAACAGTTAATTTTTTCCTGCCTTTCGCTCTCCTGCGTTTTAATATTTTACGCCCGTTAACCGTGGACATCCTTTCACGAAAGCCGTGCTTGTTCTTTCTTTTCCTTACCGAGGGTTGAAATGTTCTTTTTGTCATCGCTTTGTTTCCTTGAATTTTGGGAGTGCAAAAATAGGTTTTTTTCTTTTATTACAAAATATTCACTTTAATTTTTATATAAAAACGGGTTAATCGGGGGCTAATTCCTATTAGGAATGTGGCAAAACAAATTTAATATGGAAATATTTTCAACCCTGATTCGGATTAATGTTCTTTTATATCCGGATATGATTTTTCAAGATATATGAGAACTGTTTCTGCAACAATTTTACTCCCTTTGGTATTCCAGTGGACATCCCCTTTCTGATAACACTCTTTTATGACATCAAACTTTTGATTCAAGCCAAAAAAGACAGGAAAAAGATTGATCAATCTGATCCGGTATTGTCTGGCAAATTCACTCCAGAACTGTGACTGGATGCTGTTTACATCGCCATACTTGATCTGCACAGGCCAGGGATGAATCGAAATGGTGATTTGAATGTTGTTTTGCCGGCATAAATCAACCAGCTTCTGCATATATTCACTTTCCAGCGTCAGGCCTTTTCTTCCCCATTTTTCAAAAATTTCGCGATTGAGGTACCAACTGCCTATATCGTGAAAAGCTTTGTCCCTCAAAAATTCAGAATTGTTAAAATCAGAAAAAAATGTAGAATATAAATCTGTTTTTGGATTCTTAATTTCCCTGTTTGCATTCTTATAAAATTCCTTGATTTTTTGTTTTTCCCTGTATAATTGAATTACATACCATGTCAGCGAGTGATCTTTGAAAAAAGTATTCAGATTATGCATTCTGATTTTCAGTCCGATTTTTTTTCCCGGGTTAAAATTTTCATAAGCCAGTTCATTTTGTATATCGGAAATATCAATAAACACGATCAAATGATCGAATTTCAGCTTAACTTGTTCAATCAGGAATTTTGTTTTTAAGTAATATAACTTCGGGCTGTAACTCACGACTCCCGCGTTCAGAAACTCATAATGAGCAGTATCCGTCATCCTGATCAATTGGCCCGTAAAAGTATCTTTGAATTCGAGCCCAACGCCTTCGGTATGTGAATCACCAATGAGCAGAAACCTGGTTTTATCGGTTTCTTTATCAACTGTCCGGACTTTTTCATCCCGGAATCCAAGAGAATTTGTACACATCCGATAATAATGCACGGCATCCCATGTTACTTGTGTGCAGACATTAGGTTTAAGGTCATGATGATAATAAGGATGAAAGGTTCTGAATTGATTCGGATTCTCCGGAATAAATATTAGCCCTAATAAAAAATCAAGCATCAAAAATATGAATACGGAAAGCAAAACAAGAAATATACCCGGATGCTTTAAATAAAAACGATTATTGCCGATCTTATCCATTAAGATTGCAAATTTACCAATAAAAACACCCGTTGCTGTATTATTTACCGGTAATCAGCAACCGGATTAAGCATAGTGGTTTGCAAAAAAACCCCGGTTGACTTATTATCAACCGGGGAATTAATTTATTTACTTAAACAGCAATTTACTTTTCCGGGACATGCTTCAAAGTCTCAAGCAAAAAGTCCCAGAATTTTTGCACGGTTTCGATATTTACTTTTTCGTCGGGTGAATGGGGATTACGGATGGTAGGACCAAAGGAGATCATATCCCAGTTAATATAGGTGGCGCCGAGGATACCGCATTCCAGTCCGGCATGGATCACCTTTACTTCGGGCACTTTACCAAACTTGTTGTTGTAAATCTCCTTCATTTCTTTCAGGATATCCGAATCGGGATTGGGTTTCCAGCCCGGATATGACCCGCTGCTTTCTGCCTTGAAGCCGGCAGCTTCAAACACATCCCTCACCTCCTGTGCGATCTTGTCCCTGTCGTCATCAACAAGACTGCGTTGCAATGTCTCAATATAAAACTTACCGCCTTCCGATTTGACAATGGCCAGATTGGTTGAAGTTTCGGGAACACCTTTTACTTTTTTACTCATGGCGATCACTCCGTTGGGGCAACCTGCAACAGCATCGTAAAGACCTTTGGTAGATTTTTCATCAATCATCTTTTCAGGAAGGTCAGTTGCTTCTGCCGTAACCATTACGCCTCCGTCGGCTTCCTTAAACTCATCCTGCACGATGGCTTCAAATTCTTTCACAAAAGTCTCGAAATCGCCTTTTTTGTCTTCGGGAACCACAACCGTGGCAAATGATTCGCGCGGGATGGCATTACGCAGTGAACCACCGCTGATCTCCGCAAGACGTAAACCATATTTTTCAATGGCTTTCATCAGCAAAACATTCATGATCTTATTGGCATTGCCACGACCAAGGTTGATATCCAGACCCGAGTGCCCGCCTTTCAGGCCTTTGACAGTTACTTTGTATGCAACCATTCCTTCAGGAACATCTTCTGTTTTGTATTTGAGCTCGCCGGTCGTATTCACACCTCCTGCACATCCGATATACAACTCGCCTTCATCTTCGGAGTCCATATTCAGCAGGATATCGCCATCCAGCAAACCTGGTTTCAGATTTTCTGCCCCCGTCATTCCTGTTTCTTCATCAACAGTCACCAGGACTTCAACCGGACCGTGCTCAATGTCATTGGCTTCAAGGACAGCCAAAGCAGCCGCTACGCCCATGCCATTGTCAGCACCCAGCGTGGTTCCTTTTGCGGTCACCCATTCGCCATCCACATAAGCATCAATGGGGTCTTTTTCAAAGTCATGGTCGGTATCGGCATTTTTCTGCGGTACCATGTCCATGTGGCCCTGCAGGATGATCCCTTTACGGTTTTCCATTCCTTCGGTTGCCGGTTTTTTGATGATGACGTTTCCCACTTCATCAACGATAGTTTCCAGCCCAAGGTCTTCACCGAACTTCTTCAAAAACTCTCTGACTTTTTCTTCTTTTTTTGACGGACGTGGTATTTGCGTCAGTTCGTAGAAATTTTTCCACAAATTTTTTGGTTCTAATTTTAATATGTCTTTGCTCATAGTTTTAATTATTAATTAATTCCTTCTATTGTGACTATTTCTCAATATTCGGTAATTCAAGGCCGTATCCTTTCCGTTTGTCCTCTACTTTCAGCAGGAATGCAAAAAGCAGGGAGGATACGGAAAGACCGAGGAACAGCAGCATATCAT
>CAZMOS010000181.1:0-6681 GCA_964567945.1 uncultured Lentimicrobiaceae bacterium | reverse complement strand
TCTCCCATTGATCCACCCATTTGGCCGATTAAATAATCCGCATAACCTGGCAGTTCGGATTGAAGTTGGCTGATGCTATCGCCTGCTCTCAAGCCTTCTTTAAGCAAGCCGAGTGGTGTAGGCCCGGTGATGACATCCGCAAAAAATCCTTTTGTAACGGGCATGGGTTTGGGCCATGAAGTCATCTCCACAGGAAAAGAAATCAAAAGGAACACGCGGGCTACCAATGCCGGATTAAAAATATTTTTACCGAGCCCTCCAAAAGATATTTTGGCCATGCCAATGGCGACAAGTGCTCCGACGATAACCATCCACCCGGGAAGATTCGTCGGGACATTAAAGGCCAGCAGGATTCCCGTAACCAAAGCCGAACCGTCAGTGATGGTCACCGGCCCCTTGATCAGATACTTCTGGAGCACCCATTCAAAAAATAAACTGCTCAAAACTGCCAGCAGAAGTACCCTGATTGCATTAAAATCAAAATAATATATGGAAACCAGCATGGCCGGGATCATGGCGATGACCACCCCATACATGATCTTTTTGGTCGAATCATCTCCGTGAAGATGCGGAGACCCGGCTATTGTAAACATTGTCATTGGTAAATCTTATTACTTTTTCCTGTTTCTGATTATATTTCCGACTTTATTCTTTCCAAGACGCAGGTAATCAAGCAAAGGAATGTTGGCCGGGCATGTGTACTGGCATGAGCCGCACTCAATGCAATCCATCACTTTTTCATTTTCAGCTATATCGTACTTCCCTACTTTGGATGCTTTTGCCAATAAAAAAGGTTCGAGTCCCATGGGGCAAACGGTGGTGCATCTGGAACAACGGATACATGGGCTTTCCGGTTTACGATGGCTTTCCGGTTCCCTCATCAGCAATACGCCTGAAGAACCTTTTACAACCGGAATCTCCAGTGATGGCAGGGCTTTCCCCATCATAGGGCCTCCGCCGATTATTTTTCCCGTATCTTCGGGAAGCCCTTCGACTGCTTCCACCAGTTTATTAATGGGTGTTCCGATCCGGGTCAGAAAATTGGAAGGCTTTTTAACCGATTTTCCGGTAACCGTAACAACCCGCTCAAACAACGGTTTGTTTTTCTGTACTGCTTCGTAAACAGCGAAAGTTGTGCCCACGTTCTGTACCACGCACCCCACTTCGATAGGAAGCTTGCCTGAAGGTACTTCACGGTTGACGACCGCTTTGATCAGTTGTTTTTCCCCCCCCTGTGGATACTTAACCTTTAGCGGTACCACCTTTATATTTTCTTCTTTTTTGGCAAGTTCCGTCAGGTGGTTTATGGCATCCGGTTTGTTGGTTTCGATCCCGATAACAGCTTTGTCAACCTTGAGGGCTTTCATTAATATTTTTGTCCCCACAACGATCTCCCTTCCTTTTTCCAACATCAGGCGATGGTCAGCCGTCAGGTAAGGTTCACATTCCACACCGTTGATGATAACATAATCCGCCTTTTTTCCCGGTGGAGGCATCAGCTTTACATAGGTCGGAAAAGTGGCGCCACCCATTCCCACGATCCCGGTTTGTTTTATTTTTTCAATGATCTCCTCCGAAGTAAAATTGATCTCCGTGACCAGTTCATCCGTCCTGTCAATATTGTCATCCCATTCGTCGCCTTCGGTTTTGATCACAATGCCCGGTCTTCTGAAACCGGTCATATCCACAACATTATCTATCTTCAGGACTGTTCCCGACACCGGTGAATGGATATTTGCGGAAATAAAGCCGGAGGCTTCGGCAATGAGCTGGCCTGTTTTCACTTTGTCGCCTTTGTTAACTACCGGCTTTGACGGGGCACCCAAGTTCTGTCCCAAAGGGACAATTGCCTGATCGGGAACAGGCAAAACTTCAATGGGCGCGTTGGAAGAGAGTTTGTTTTCCTCCGGATGAACACCGCCTAACACAAATGTTTTTAAAACTCCCATATTTTACGGAATTATGCTTTAGTGTTGTCTTCTGGTTTTGATTCTGTTTTTGGTTTCTCTTCCGCAGATTCAACTTTTGCGGCATCAACAGGTTTTGCTACTACAGTTTCCCTTTCTACCGAACCCTCCGGCTTTATTGGTTTGGGGTTTCGTGGTTTGAAATTGACCTCCCAAATGGCATCGGTGGGACATACTTCCACACATTTTCTGCAAAGGGTACATTTGTTGAAATCAATGTAAGCGAGAAAACTTGTTATGGTGATGGCATCAAATTTACATACCTTTTCACATTTGCCGCATCCGATGCAGGCGACTGCGCAATTCTTTTTGGCCGGACCGCCTTTTTCCCTGTTGACGCAGGAAACAAAAATTCTCCGGTCTTTGGGACCTTTTTTCCGCAATTCGATTATGTCGCGGGGGCAGGCCTCAACACAGGCGCCGCAAGCAGTACATTTATCATTTACGACAGGGAGGCCCGTTTCGGGATTCATGTGTATGGCATCAAAGTCACAGGCATCCACACAGTCACCATGGCCCAGGCAACCATACTGGCATCCCCCTTCGCCGGTGAACAACGCATGGGTAAACGCACAGGAGCTAACGCCCTCGTATTTGACCTTTCCGGGGGAATTAGCGTAAGAACCGTTACACCTGACCACCGCAATCAGGGGTTCTTGTTCTTCCACTTCTATTCCAACCAACTTACCCACTGTTTGCATGACATCATTTCCCCCCACAGGGCAAAACAATCCTTCCAGGCTCTGATTTTCCTTTGCCGCCTTTACGGTAGCTTCTGCAAATGCGCGACAGCCCGGGTAGCCGCATCCTCCACAATTGGCCGAAGGTAAAGCTTCTTCCACTTCATCAATTTTCGGATCTTCATAAACCTTGAATTTTTTGGCTACGAAAAATAAAATGACTGCAGAGATCAACCCCAAACCGCCAAGAGCTATTATCGCAATAATGATGATATTATCCACAATTATTGATTTTCTTAACTATTTCGTTTTACGGATATATTGAGCGAGGCACAAAATTAAAATATTTAAATACATGCATATAAATTAGCAGATTAATACCTGCTAATTTAATATATTGATTTTCAGGTCTTTGATACATAATGATTTTAGAAACCCTTTGCCCGGAATGCAAAACCATTTGACAATCAGTTAGTTTAAAAGACACTTTAGAAAGGCTCTAAATTATATCTAATCAATAATTTAGAAAGATTTAAAAAAGGAAAAAGAAGGCTGTTTCAAATTGCTTGCAGCAATATTTAAAAAAGAAAACAAAGGTGAATCCTGACATGATGGTTTTATTCGGGCCGTACCGTATAAGTAAACCGCTTGCGGATATAGTCTTTAGCCAGGTAAAGTATCAGGTAATAAGGTACCAGCAAAGCGATGGCCAGAATAGCAGACAATCCCTGGTCCAAACCTGTCCCGACAAAAATAAAAAGGCCGGCAACCAAAACTATCAGCGGGAAAACATATCCCAGCAAAACAGCCCAGGTTCCCAATGATTGTTTCATTATAATGGTAACCGGCTGTCCTGCTTTTAATTCTTCCGACTCCGGTTTGTTGATTTCAATAATTTTTTCTTTCATGTCACTCAGGCTGCAGGAACCGCTTATCTCGCATGATGCACAGGATGATTTTACGATAACCGAAATCTCGATCTTCCCCTCGTTGTCAACTTTCTTAACCCATCCGGAATGTGTAACTACCTGTTCGCCCATAATTTTTTATTGAATCACAAAATTAAGCTTTTTCAGCTTTCGGGAAAGTCAGGGTGTGGAAACCGAGACCGGCAAAATCTTACCATTAAAATAACGATGTCCGCCAACCGCAAAACCCACGATGAACTCTGCTATTTCCGCAGGTTGTAAAGGTGCCTGATAACCGGGAAAGGCTTCCGAAAGCATTTCGGTCTGAACAGCTCCCAGGGCGAGTGCATTCACCGAAATGTTTTTTTCTTTTAATTCTTCCGCAAGGCATTCGGTCAGGACATTCAACGCTCCTTTGCTGGCGCTGTATAACGACAATCCTGTGAATTTGGCTGACCCCTGCACTCCACCCATGCTTGAAATATTCACAATGTGGGCCTGATCTGAAAACCAGGGCAACAATTCCCGGGTGATCTTAAAAACGCTTTTGACATTCGTCTCAAAAATCCTGTCAAAGTCTTCATCTGTTAATTGATCAAAAACTTTGGCTACCAAAAAACCTGCATTATTGATCAGTATATCAACCGTTCCCAGTTTTTCCCTGATAAAAGGAATAAAAACATTCCGATAATCATCATTTAAAAGGTCAAAGCCCAGCGTATAAAGGCGGCTTTTTTTTGCCCTTATTCCTGAAGACTCCTCATCCAGTTTATTTAGTTTTTCTTTGTTCCGTGCCACAGCAATCACATGATTTCTTTCTCCGGCAAGGAATATTCTGGTAAGTTCATAGCCTATTCCACGGCTGGCACCTGTTATTATAACATTCATTTTTTCGGATTTGTTTCAAAAATAGATAAAGTAATTCATATCTAATTTAAAAAAGGACTATTTACCGGGTTCTCCAATTTATTTTATAATTTTGATTAAACAAGTTATACCTAAAATGACTATCGAAGAAACCGTTAAACTGGCACTGGCCGAAGACCTGGGTGACGGAGATCACACTTCTTTGGCCACTATACCGGCAGGGGCTGCAGGCAAAGCCGAACTGATAGCAAAAGAGAACGGAATACTTGCCGGGGTGAACGTTGCGACCGAAGTGTTTAAACAGGTGGACCCTGAAACGAAAATCAGTTTCCTTAAGAGAGACGGGAGCCATCTTTTGCGGGGTGAACGAATATGTTTGATTGCGGGACGGGCAAGGTCTATCCTGTCTGCGGAACGTACAGCACTGAACTTCCTTCAAAGGATGAGTGGCATAGCTACCTATACCAACAAGGTCGTTCATAAGCTGGAAGGGTTACCCACCAAATTGCTGGATACCCGAAAAACAACTCCCTGCAACCGGACGATCGAAAAACTTGCCGTAAAGATCGGAGGGGGGCACAACCACCGTTTCGGCCTGTTTGACATGATCATGATCAAGGATAACCACATTGATTTTGCTGGCGGCATCACCAATGCCATTGCAGCCACACAGAAATATCTCAAAGAAAAAAACAAAGACCTGAAAATTGAGATTGAAGTTCGTAATTTTCAGGAGCTAAGGGAAGTGATGCAACAAGGAGGGGTGCACCGCATCATGCTGGATAACTTTTCTCCCGACGATATCCTTATGGCGGTACAGGTCATTGACAAACAGTTTGAGACCGAAGCTTCGGGGGGTATCACACTGGACAATATCAGGGAGTATGCCGAAACGGGGGTGGATTACATTTCGGTAGGCGCCCTGACGCACCAGATCAAAAGTCTGAACATGAGTCTTAAAGCCATTAAATAAGTTTAGAAAAAACTGTTTTGCATCAATTTATCAGACAGATAAAATATTTGTTACTCATAACCGAACGCTGGATGCGCCGCCGTTTGAGGTTTATTATCCTGCCCGGATTTGAAGGCATGCCTTTGTATGATGTCTTGGTTTTTTTCTTTCGTGGTTTGTTCAAAGGGGTGGTCACTTACCGGGCTGCTGCCATTGCCTATAACTTTTTTCTGGCTCTCATTCCTTTTATCCTCTTCCTGTTTACTCTCATTCCTTTTGTTACCACCGAAGACTATCAGGCCGATCTGCTGGATATGATGGTGGAATTGCTCCCGGCAAATATCTATTCCATGGCTGAAAGCACTATCGTCGGTGTAGTCAGCCGGCAATCAACCGGCTTACTGTCACTGGTGTTTTTTATGTCCATTTATTTTGCTACCAACGGTATTGATGCTATACTGGAGGGCTTCGGACAGAGTTATCACGCGGATAAACTCTGGCCCTGGTGGAAACAAAAATTAACGGCACTGGCCTTATTAACCGGATTCTCTGTCCTGATCTTTTTTGCCATGGGGCTGCTTGGGTTTGGTAAATTATTGATCAATGTGCTGTATCAACAGAAAGTTTTTACGGGAGAAGTTACCCACTTCTGGCTTTCAACCCTGCGATGGGTAATTATTTTTGTTTTCCTGTTACTGAGTATTTCGAGTCTTTACTTTTTCGGACAGCCCAAAGACAGAAAACAAAACAAGTACCGGTTCATTTCGCCCGGTTCGTTGCTGGGGACTTTTCTTTTCATACTTGGCGGTATGCTGCTCAAACTCTATTTCCAGAATCTCACGCGCTACAACCTGATTTACGGTTCACTGGGGTCTATCATCGTGTTGATGGTGTGGTTGTATTATAACGCCATCATCCTGCTGATCGGCTACGAACTCAACGCCAGCATACGGCAAACCAGGGCGAAGAAGGCAAAATATAGAGTGGTTTAAGGGGATTCTGACATCTATCACATAAATGCTGGTTTAACTATACAAAAGGTTCAATTATTTAACTGTTATTTAGTTTTAATCTATTTACAACCTTTTGTAATTTTGTTTTGTCCATATTGTAGTTTTTTGAATGAAATAATTTAATCCTTCATGAAAAACTATTGCTTATTTAAATTTTTATTTTTAATTCTTCTTTTCATCCAAAATAATGTTTCCGCACAAGATCATGCGTTTCAATCGGTAATAAGCGGGAATGACGGTTATTATTATCCTCGCATTCTTGATGACGAAGAGCATGGTTTTTATGTGTTATAC
>CAZMOS010000180.1:0-6723 GCA_964567945.1 uncultured Lentimicrobiaceae bacterium | reverse complement strand
AGGGGGGAGAACCGGCTTCCCGCACAATGATTCAGAGCTAAACGTATTAGGGAGGGGCGTGTTTCAGTTTGGGATGAATATCGAACATTGAATAAGAAATAAGAAATGAAGAATATTCCTTCGCACACCCTAACCCCTAAAGGGGCGGGCCAACGCGCAATGATTGGTGATTAGTGATTTTTGAAGTGGGTGCGCCTGCCCGACGGAGCATAGCGAAGGCGGGGGGGCGATGTGCAAGGTGCGGAAAGGTGACGAATGACGAACCGCGCGCAGGACCGCCCCTATAGGGGACGGGGGTGCGGAGGGGATACCGAATTTTGAATTTTGGGGGCAAGGTACGCTAACCTGATGTCAGGGAGCATTCCTGTCTGCCGGCAGGCGGGTTGAAAAACTATCCTTTTTTAAATAATAAATTCATCAATGATAAAAGAATATAGAGAATGATAATCAGGGGAATGGCGGCAATTTTTAACAAGATCAATAAAAAAACGGAAAGGATCAGAAAAATATATTGTGTTTGGTGTGCCGACCAGTTTGCCGATTTAAATTTTAAAGAAAACATGGGTATTTTCAATACCATCAGCAGGGATAAAACAATGCCCGAACCGGACAGAAACCAGGGATTGGTTATCGTTTGATAATACACGCCATGATTTTCAGACAGACAGACCAGGATAACAATAGGCAAAGCAGCAAAAAAAACGGCTACCGCCGGCGTTGGCATCCCGATAAAAGAAGATGTCTGGTTTTCGTCAATGTTAAATTTGGCCAGCCGCAATGCAGCAAAAAGAGGAATGGTAAAAGCACTAAAAGCCAGATAATTTAAACGGGTAACGCCGCCCATGTCCAATACCATTGAAATAGTATGGAACAAAACAAAAGCAGGAGCCACACCGAAGGATACTACGTCCGCCAGCGAATCAAGTTGCAGGCCGATGTCGGATCGGGCATTGAGCAGCCGTGCAACAAGACCGTCAAAAAAATCAAATACTGCAGCCACAAAGATCAACAGGGCCGAAATTCTAATATCACCGGTAAAACCGATGTAAATAGATAACACCCCGGAAAGCAGATTGAGCAGGGTGATAAAATTGGGAACATGCTTTTTCATAGCAGATAAGTTACAAAAATCCAAATTTACGGAAATACCAATATCAAAACCCCCGGAAACTTAAAAAACAACAATTCCTTATCTTTATGACAAATATCATAATATTCTGTTTATGAGAATAATACAATTAGTTAAAAAGAGGGTTACCAGTTTCCGTGTTCAATAAGTTCTCCATTTTCATATTCATCATACTCGCCATGACCCGAGGAATCCCAACTGGCCGTGTAAGTCGTTTGATACTCATTCTCTTCTGTCCACTCTTTTGCGTCAACGCTGCCCGAATTATCTGGGTTGATAACGAAAGATACGTAGATGTCCTGCGGCTCTTCGTAAGTCAGGTAAAACACGTCATCGGTCTTGTGCCATTTAAAAACAAGAGCCGGCGTCAGCGGTTTATCGAGGTCATAAACGGTAAAAGTGTTTTCGTGGCCGTCTTTGTATTGCTCAGCTTCCAGAAAAACAATATCGTGTAGCTGGTGGCCGTCGAACAATCCGTCAACTTTCAAATCCCACCGGTACATTTCTGTTGTTTCGGTGATGGTTAAGGTTACCGAATAATTGTTGTTGTTGCCATCATCAACATTCCAGGTATAAATTTCGGGATTATTGCCGTTGCTGTTTTTAAAATGTCCGGCAGAGGCGCTTTTTGGCGGGGTCATCATGGCACTGTATGAAGCCAAACCGTTAACCATATACATATAACCTGCAGCCTGCTGTGCCCCGGGATCGGAAGACTGGGCCATGGCATCCGGAACAGTTACCGTTTTAAGCTGAAATTCCTGGGCGTTGCTCTGGGGTTCCGTGTCATTGTCTTTTTTACACCCCGTGGCCAGGATGAATGAAAAGACGACTGTGAACAGAAAAAATAATTTAAAAGTTTTCATGATAATTTGATTTTAAAAGATGAATATTGATTATCTGTTAATATTAGTCTTTTACACATCTTACAGAATAACCGGTATTTTTTGTTCCAACAAGGGAATTGATTTGAACCATACAATATTGGTACATAAGGTTCAAATGATTTGCGAGACTTGAATTATTCACGTCTTCAGTGGCACTCCAGTATCTGGCTATTTCTTTTAAATTTTGGTATTGACCGAGGGTGCCGGAGCGCATGCCGGAGCCCCGTGCAGAGAACCCTGAAGAGTTGTTGTTGTCGTTGGGCGTTAACCAGTACGCGTTGTTGGTGGATTTCAGTGCACAACCGCCGCTCACTCCACCGCCCACAAAGTCCATCAATTGCTCAAACTCGGCTTTGCTTGGCAAATGCCATCCGTCGGGACAGGCGCCCTGCACACCGCTGGGGTTGCCGTTGCTTGAAGAAGCGCCGTGCATAGCAGCATCCCAGCTATATAGTCTGCCCCAGATAGCCGCATTACTTTCGTTGTTGTCATAAACCCAAACACTGTCGATGGGGGTGCCGTCGGCATAATGCAACGAGCGCAGGTTTTGTTTCAGCCAGGTTTGATTGCCTATGGTAACAGTTTCATAAATATTGCCGTCGTAGTCGGTAACATCACCACCGCCGCCTCCGCCACCGGAAATAACTACATATTGGTCACCGATGTACAGTGTGTCGTTGGAATAATTTACATAAATGGAAGCTGTATAAAGCGAATAAGGTACCGAGACAAACTGCGTGGTGCCCATATCGGTATAACTGCTTCCTCCGTCAGGGTCAATGGCTACATTCAGGAAGTACTTGTTTGTGCCCCAGTCAATGTCGGAAAAGTTGCCTGACAGCGGGTTCCCTTCACCGATGTTGACCGTAAAAATGCCAATGGCATTCGATGCAGGGGTAAAGCTTTCGGAATAAACGGCTGCTCCGTTTGCACTGCCGGACCGGATTGTGATCTTCAGGCCGATGGATGAATTGGTGATGGCCGTACCGTCACTGTTGCGGGCTACTGCCTGGTATTTGAAACTTTGCGGCGCCTGGGCCAGCATAGTCCCGAAAATAAAAAACGTCAATAGAAATAAGCTGATCTTTTTCATGGTTTGTTGGTTTTAAAAGTTTATTTTTTAATGATTTTTTTGTTGATTGTCTGACGGTTGTCAAACAGTATGGAAACTGTGTAAAATCCGGGATTTAATTTATCCAGGTGAATGAGCATGGGGTTTGTGTTAAAATCCACTGAAAGAATACACCTTCCCTGGAGGTCGTTGACCCCGACCTTTACAGGATTTGTTTCTTCATCATTATAAAAGAGGTAGATCCTGTCGGATGCAGGATTGGGATAGACTTTCAGGTCATCCCCGTTGTCCGTTATTTCTTCAATCCCCGTATTCGGGTCAGGGCCCTGGTTAAACCCCTGGGTCAGAAGCAACCCTGTGGTCGACAAAGATTCTGTCGTGATTTCACCGACTGTGAAATCAAGGGATAAAGATGAGGCGGTAAATGTCTCGCCTCCGGAGCAGATCACTGCCGGGGTAACCTGCTGGGCTATGCCCTGATCCGGCATTCCGGTAAAAAACATCAGCAGTATAAACAAAGGGATACTGCTCAACAGTAACTTGTTCATGATTTTAGTTTTTGGTTTTCTTTTCATTTTGAATGTTTTTATTGTTTAATAAAGTGAATTGTTTTTAATGTTGTTAAGGTTTCCATACACCTTTCCGCTATCGTTTGATAAACCTTGAAGTTGCATAATTCCCCGAACTACTTTTTATCGTGAGAAAATACACACCGGGTGCAAGCCCGCTGATATCTGCCGAAAATTGATGGTTTCCGGCTTCTTCGAGTTGTGTTAATTGTTGACCCATCAGGCTGACAATGTTGATTTCTATTTTGTCTGTAATGCCATCGGATAGTTTGACGTTGATGATATCGTCGGCGGGGTTTGGATAGATACTGATTTGCGAAAGGAGCGGGTTGTCTTCAATACCCCCGATCAGTGAGCTGTATGATAACGAGAATGATCCCGCTTCAGTAACTTCGATTTGGAGAACGGGGTAATGTGAGCTTGCTGTGTACCATTCATAATCTGTTTCGTAATGGGTGGTTACATTCATAAGGTCGCCTCCCGCATTCCACACCGAATCGGTGTAAACCTTTTCCTTTTCAATTCGCAGGGTGTTGTTGTAGGTGCCGGCCGGTGTTTTGACGCTTCCCCAGGCATCGGCTGTTGCGGTTATGGTTCCTCTTCTGTGAATTAGCATAAGAGCTGAGGGATAGGCGTAAAAATAAGTGTCGGTGTAGGTGTCGTTAAATGCAAAGGGATATTGCATCATTTTTCTGGAATCCGGATAGTGGATAATGGTTTGGTTGGAACCCGGGTCAGTGCCTATTCCAAGAGTAAACATTTCCGAAGTGGTTAACTGCCAATAATTATAGGATTCGAGGGAAGGGTCATTGTCACGGAAGGCAATGGTCGCCTCGGGGAAGTCGTCGGCAAAAGGTGTTAATGCGGGATCCACTGCAATGACTCCGGCAGAAATTGTGGGTTGAACATCTGAAAAATCCCAACTTTGGCCACCCCCGGCCGGACCGGGGTCGAAGGAACCGAGAGTTCCTGATACATTGTAAACATCGCCGATTTGAGGCGCGTTTCCGCTATAGTTAATAACGGGTTGTGCTGATATACCTATTGTAAACAGACAGGCAATGATTGTGATTATGTAATTTTTTTTCATGGTATAAAAATTTAAGATTAAGAATTGTTTTCTGTTCTTTCTGCTATCGCTTAATGAATTTTGTAGTTGTCAAATTTCCCGGGCTGCTTTTTATCCTGAGAAAATACACACCGGGTACAAGTCCGCTGATATCTGCCGAGAATTTACGGTTTCCAGTATTTTCAAGTTGTGACAATTGTTGTCCCGTAAGGTTAACAATATAGATTTCCGCATTTTCAATATCGCTTTCGGGTAGTTTGATATATATTGTATTGCCCGCAGGATTGGGGTATATACTGACCTCTGAAAGGAGAGGGTTGTCTTCAATACCTACGGTTTCCGACCTGTAGGTTGCTGATGTACCATCACCTGTATCGGAAATACTGATAACGGGGGTATGTGAAGATGCCGTGTACCATTCATAGTCTGTTTCGGTAAAGGTGTTTGCATAAACAAATACACCATTCATCCATACCGAATCGGTATAGGTTCTTTCCGATTTGACCCGCAGAGTATTGTTATAGGTGCCGGCAGGCGTTGTTACACTTCCCCAGGCATCTGCGGTTACAGTGATGGTTCCGTTTTCATGTGTGAGCATACCCTCGACAGCGGAATAGGCGGCAAAATAGCTGTCGGCATAAGTGTTATTGAATGAAAACGGGTATTGCATCAGTTTTACGGCATCGGTATAATGGATTACATATTCATTTTCGCCGCCGGGATCAAAACCGACGCCATCGTTCAGCATCTCCGAAGAGGTTATCTGAGCGTAAGTATACGCCTCGGATGTGCCGGTCATATGAAAGGAGTGGGTTGATTCCGTAAATACATCGGCAAAAGGCGTTGATCCGGGGCTGACAACCGATACTGTTGTTGAAAATGTGGGGTTGATGTCCGAGTAATCCCAGTTCTGATTGGCTCCCGAGGTACCCGGGTCGAAGGATCCGGAGGCTCCCGAGAAATTGTAGGTGTCGCCGGTCTGAGATGCGTTTCCGTTATGGGTAATAACGGGTTGTGCTGTTATGCTTATCGTAAACAGGCAGGCAATGATTGTGATAATGTAATTCTTTTTCATAGTGTGAAATTTTAAGATTAGTATTTGATTCTTATTCCTTGTTTGAATATTTTTTAATGATCTTATTCAGCGCATCCTTCTGATGCCTGATCTTTTCTTTCAAAGTGGCGATGTCATCTTCTTCATTTTGTTTTTGCTTTTTTTTAGCGTGGATATTTTTACTTTTCTTTTTCATGTCTCCACAATTCTAATAGACACACCAAAAGTATTTTCACATACAGGTATATGCAAATAATCATGGTAGGCTAAAGGTTTCAGGGATGGTTTCAAAAAGTCACAAAGTTGTGAATGTGTTGAGAGTCAGTTGGTGGCGGGGATGCTAACAACAGGGGGAGAGAGTTGATTGGTGATTTGTGATTTGTGATTTGTTAATTAACAACTGCCGACTGACCCCGAAAGCTTTCAGGGGCCGACTGTGGACTGCCGATTTATTTTGACGCCGATTTTCGCTGATTTTTTATGATCTTTGATTGTGATCAATTTTCCGTCCAGCGGTTGGTGTCTTCCAAACGCAACAACGCCACAGTAATAAATGTTGTTGGTCTGGAGACCAACAACGGGGAGAGGGGGTGAAACAGTAGTACGTGGCACCGCCGCGCTGCCGCGTGAAAACACTTTGCGTCTTTGCGTCTCTGCGTGAAATAAAAATGCATCTTTGCGTGAAAACTCAAATCTGCATCAAAAAAGGCACCAGGTTGTCGTCACCCGACAATCGCAGTTTTTTGCGCAGGCGGTAGCGGGTGGTTTTGATACCACCTTCCGAGTTAAAAGTAATGGCAGCAATTTCTTTGTTGGTAAGATGCAGTTACAACAAGGCGGCGGTGTTTAGTTCAGTAGCTGACAGGACGGTGCAGATCTGCAACAGTATTACATAAAAATCAGAAGGCAGATTATTAAAGATTTTTACAACCTCATACAGGAG
>CAZMOS010000179.1:0-6771 GCA_964567945.1 uncultured Lentimicrobiaceae bacterium | reverse complement strand
GTGTGGGAACGGGCTGGAAATTGGACTGGAACTGAAAGGGGCTGCTCTGGCAACGGCCCTGCCACTCGAAACGGTAGAGGTAGTCGAGGAGGATGTTGGGGAGGTATTGTTTTGACCCTGTTCCTGAAATAAATGGAATTGTATTTTTCTGATAATCACAATCCGTCCCACGTTTCCATGGGTTGTTAATAACGTTTAATGAATCGTCATCTTCACCTCTTGCTTTGGTTCCACAATATATTTTTCCATCAGTTGCCAGTTGAAGGCCTGATCCACCATCAGTTGTAATTAAAATACCGGATGAAATAAATTGAGAAGAATCTTCAATTAAACCAACATCATATTGGTAAATATAATATTTTAACTCGCCAGGTGGAATTTGTACCCAATTCGAGAGATAAACTAATTTTGAATCAGGTGAAAATTCTACTGAATTCGGTGTTTGTAAATTACCGAACGGATCCGGGTTCAAAGTGTATAATAATTCTATTTCACCTGTTGATGCATCAAAGTTACATATATCATAGCTATTATATTCGGAATTCCCTACAGGAAGAGCATCATTTGTATATGCAGCTATTAAATATTTTTTATTATATGAAATTTTCATGCTACCCAACAGCCACCAGTACGGCCTGTCAGGTGAGTAACTGATAACAGGGTCTTGATTTAATCCTGATTCGGTAAGTAAATATACTGCATAAGAATCATAATCATGTTTTCGTGTTATTATCCAAATATCTTTGTTGTTGGCATGTCGCACAGCAATTACTTTCTGATAGGCATCCCATGCAGAACTAATTAAGATATTTTTTTCATCTGTAACACCTCCCAATCCCCCATCAAGTTCCATATTAACCACTGAATAATAAAGACCCGGTGGTGTATTGTGTTGAAAATCCGGAGTAACAAAAACATAATATATTTTTTTATGACCCGGCATCTGAACGATTACGGTTCCCTGGGCAGCAAAATAATTTCCTTTTAAGTTGTCACCATTAAGCATAATCTCACCATCCATGTTCCATATCTTTTCCCCGTTGGTCGCAAACAGAAATTTACCTGAAGAATCGCTTATACTGGCACAGTTTCTATATGTTTGGAACACACCTTGCAAAACTACCGGCTGACCTGTATTAAAATCCAATCCCGCATAATTTCCAAAATACCAGACGTTGGCTTGTTTTTGGGCACCCGCCAACAAACCTTGCAAAATAAAAAAGATGAGTATGAAATATTTCTTTAACACGGCTCTAAAGTTAAACGATATCAGGATGCACGGTGTTTCATAAAATATAATGTGAATGTAAAGATAGTGAACGGGAGTGGGTTTGTCAAGATTGGAAATGGTTTTTCGGGGGAAAGGGGATTTTTCAATTGATGCATACCGGCCCGGCCCTTTCCCACCCGCAAAACCTGACAGGTTGCTTCCCCGCTGGCTTTCAGAAACCTGTCAGGTTAGCCCCTCAAATTTCAATATTCGATATTTCTTATTTATTGGCCCCACGGAACACTCTTCCATGTCCTGCGGACTCTGGAAGGTGTTTCCGCTCCGCACCCCGCCTCACTTCACAACCGGGGGTTTCACACTGCCTGAATATATACTGTTACAATTTTTTCGAGTGGAGTTGGCCATGTCTTTCCAGAAACTGTCAACAGAAATATTCCACTTGCTGACATTGGAAACGACCTCATATTCGGGTGACTGAAAAAGTCCGTTCATTTGCAAACCGATCACAGGGCATCCGAATTTGTTCAGCATTGATATCATCACCTCATCATATTTGCCACCGGCAAGATCAAGACTACCGGTCAGGGCAAGGCGGTACCTGTCCGTAGTGAACGCCACATCTTCCGCGCGTGCTATTCCATTGTGAACTGACCAGTTGGAAACTAATCTTGTGATATTTTCCATCACCACGGAGTCTTCGGACTGCAAAGGAGCAAACTGTATATTTTTTGTAAAAACCTCGCCGAAAGGGCCTGCAATGAATAAGGCCGCTAATCCGGATGCATCAAACGTATTATTATTTTTATATTCTTTAACCAGATTATCCAGTGATATACCCTGCAACAGCATCTTTTTACCCGATATTTTGATCTTACCGTTCATGCTTTTTAACGCCCGTGACCAGTTAAAAGAACGAAAACCAATCTCAATATCATAATCCAGGTTGCCAAAAAAAACATCACTTAAATGAGCCGCTTCCCTGAACTCTCCGATATCCAGACCTGCAATATGACTCTGAATGTTAACAGTGTATGGTTTGCCGGTAAAATCAATCAGTATCCTCCCGTTCTGCTTCCCTTCAAAATAATGGTCCGACCGGGTCTGGATGATCGCTTTTCCCGACCGGATATCCAGCTTCCAGAGGATGGAATCCAGCCGCATTTTGTTCAACCTGACCGACCGTATATTCACAGGCCCTGAGAAGTGAATACTTTTTGCATTCAGCCGGTTTAGCTCACTCGAAATATTAACCTCATTTGAATTCACATCAATACCACTGGCAATAAGGGTGTCGCCATGCTGGTAATCAAAATAGATCAATCTTCCGTCCCTGATTGTAAGATGACGCAGGGCAATTTGCCTCATCGTTCCGGTTTTCACCGGTTTGCCATTCCTCTTAGCATCAGGCACATCAAAATTAAACAACCCGTTGTTATCGTAATCGAAAAAAACCTGGGGTTTTTCCAAAGTCAGGCCGGTAACTTCAAAAACCGAATTCAATAACTGTCTGCCATTGATGGTCAACTCGGCTTTTTCAACCCTGACAAGGTAAGTTTCATTATTAATGACCCGAAGATCGCTAACGATAAAACTGACACCGGGTAGCAGTTTCAGTGAAAGATCGCCATTTATTTTCGTCTGGTAACCGATCTCGTCAGAGAGTATGTTCTCAAGACGTGGTTTAAAATTACTAACGGTAACTGATGCGACAATATAAAGTCCGATCAGAAGGACAAATAAAATACTGAAAAACCAGATTAGTACTTTTGTGAATGTTTTCATAAGGCCAAAATAATAACAGGAACAAAAATAATTTTATTTTTACATCGTACACGAATTAAATCATTTAAACATAAGTTGATTTCAATAAATATGGGTTCATTTTCATTTTTTGATTATCTGGTATTTATTTTATATGCTCTTGTGATCCTTACGGTCGGTTTATGGGTCTCGCGTGGAAAAAAAGGAGTAAAGAAGACCGCACAAGATTATTTTCTGGCCAGTAAATCCCTGCCCTGGTGGGCTATAGGCGCATCATTGATCGCAGCCAATATCTCTGCCGAACAGATGATCGGCATGTCGGGATCGGGGATGGCCATCGGCCTGGCCATTGCTTCCTATGAGTGGATGGCCGCTTTAACGTTACTCATTGTGGGGAAGTTCTTCCTGCCGATTTTTATCGAAAAAGGTCTTTATACGATTCCCGAATTCATTGAAAAGCGGTTTGGGACAACCTTAAAAACGATCCTTGCCATTTTCTGGATAGCCCTTTTCATCTTTGTCAACCTGACCTCGGTGCTGTTCCTCGGCGGAAAAGCCATGGACACCATTCTGGGCAACGGCGACGGCAGCATGATCTTTACTTCCATTGTGGCCCTGGCGCTGTTTGCCGCTGCTTATTCATTGTATGGCGGGCTCTCGGCTGTAGCCTGGACGGATGTCATTCAGGTCGCTTTGCTGATAATCGGAGGGCTCATTACATCCATAATTGCCCTTGATCATGTAACACCTTCCGGTGGCGTGATCAAAGGTCTTGTCCATGTTTACGAAACTGCCGGTGATAAATTTCACATGATCCTGAAAAAAGACAATCCCGAATTTATGAACCTGCCCGGCATTGCGGTACTGATAGGCGGGATGTGGGTTGCCAACCTGTATTACTGGGGATTTAACCAATACATCATTCAGCGCACGCTGGCGGCCAAAAGCCTGAAAGAATCGCAAAACGGGATCGTTTTTGCCGCGTTCCTGAAAATGATCACCCCGCTCATTGCCGTTATTCCCGGTATCATTGCTTATGTGATGTTTTTTCATCCGGAGGGAACAACCATGATAAGCGGCGTCCGGGACGCATTCCTGAAAGCCGACGGGGGCATGAATTATGACAAAGCTTATCCCTGGCTTATCAGCACTTTTGTCCCGGCGGGACTAAAAGGGCTGGTTGTTGCTGCTTTGGCGGCAGCCATCGTTTCATCGCTGGCTTCCATGGTCAACTCAACCTCCACAATTTTTACCATGGATATCTTCAAACCCTATCTGGCAAAAAAAGAAGGAAAAAATATTGACGTGAAAGTGGGCAGGATAAGCGGGGGAATTGCCCTGGCCATTGCCGTTTTTGTAGCTCCGCTGCTGGGCAGCATTGAACAGGCCTTTCAGTATATCCAGGAATATACCGGCCTGGTCAGCCCCGGAATCCTGGCCGTATTCATGATGGGATTGTTTTACAAAAAGACGAACAACCGGGGGGCCGTAGCCGGCATCCTGGCATCCATTCCCATTGCCCTGGTACTGAAACTGCCTTATTTTGAAATGCCATGGATGGATCAGATGTTTTACACCTTCATCCTTACGATGGTGGTCATTATGCTGGTGAGCCTTTCAACCAATCCTTACGATGATGACCCCAAAGCCATTAAGTTCACCAACTCCATGTTCAAAACCGGAAGGGCATTTAACATTGGATCATATATTATTCTTATCATCCTGGTTGTACTGTACGCTGTTTTCTGGTAACGGTGGTTTTGGATTGCTTTCCGGTCGTTCAAACAACCATTCCTTTATAAAACAAACCAGTCAACAACCCTCGAGGTTTTATCCTTCGATTCGCTTTTGTGATAAAACTCGTTGTTGTGGGGATCGTACTTGTAGTCTTTGGCCCACTCTTCGTGTTTTTCACCTATCTCATTAACTGCATTGATAATGAATGCCAGTTCTTCGCCGGTCATTGTGGGATGAAGTGAAATGCGTACAAAGCCGGGTTTTTCGGAGAGGTCGCCCTTTTTTATGAGGCCGGTGATGTGTTTGGATTTTTCAGGCGTTACGTTCAGCAGGAAATGCCCGTAAGTTCCTGCACAGGCGCAGCCGCCCCTGACCTGGATGCCATAACGGTCGTTCAGCAGTTTGACGATCAGGTTAAAGTGAATGTGCTCAAACCAGAAAGAAAGGATGCCCAGCCGGTTTTTCACATCACCCGCAAGAATATGAAGTCCTTTGATCCTTGAAAACCCGTTCAATGCTTGTCTGACAAGCTCTTCTTCACGTTGTTTCATAAAGCGGGTGTTCATTTTGTTTTTCACCTCAATGGCCATTGCTGCGCGCATGGCCTGCAGGAACCCGGGTGTTCCCCCGTCTTCCCTCAGTTCAATGTCCTCAATGTACTGGTGCCCCCCCCAGGGATTTGTCCATTCCACGGTACCGCCGCCGGGATGGTCGGGAACCGCGCTTTTGTAAAGTTTTTTGTTGAAAATAAGCACACCCGAACTTCCGGGGCCACCGAGGAATTTGTGGGGTGAAAAAAAGATGGCATCCAGTTGCTTCATCGGGTCTTCGGGATGCATGTCAATGTCCACATAAGGAGCCGAACCGGCAAAATCAACGAAAGCCCACCCGCCGTTTTCGTGCATAATGGCTGCCAGCTCATAATAATCAGGCATGATACCCGTAACATTCGAACAGGCTGTAAACGCACCGATCTTTTTCTTCCGGTTCCTGTAATTGACGATCAGCTTTCTTAATTCATCGGGGTCAACAAGGTTGTTTTTGTCCGGCGGGATCAGCACCACATCGGCATACGTTTCCAGCCATGAAGTATGATTGGAATGATGTTCCATGTGGGTAACAAAAACCACGGGTTTATCAACTTTTTCCCTGCACTTTCCGTCTTCGTAAACACAGCAGGATTTCAGGCCGAGGATTCGCTGGAATTTATTCACGGCGGCAGTCATTCCAAAACCGGTTGTTATGATCACATCATCCTCATTTGCATTTACATGTTTTTTGATCAGCTTATGGGCGTATTGATAAGCTTTGGTCATCAAAGTACCTGTTTCGGTGGTTTCGGTATGTGTGTTGCCGACAAAAGGGCCGATTGTTTTTAAAATTTTTTCTTCGACAGGCCCGTATAAACGTCCACTGGCGATCCAGTCGGCATACACCATCTTCTTTTTCCCGTATGGAGTTTCAAACTCACGGTCTATCCCTATTATATTTTTTCTGAACTGATTGAAGTGTTGTTCCAATTTACTTTTCATTCTGCACCGGTTTTCAAATGAGTGGTAAAAATACAAAATCTGCGCTTGAAAAAGCAACAGGATCATTCGAGCCAGGGGTCTAGGTTGGTGTTGGGGTTGGCATAAATATCATTTCCGCTGTACCGCATGATGGTGGTCAAATGTTCAACCTGTCCCGATGCGATCCGGTCGTTTTCATCATAAGATAAAATCAGGCGATAGTCATTTACAGCCTGCCCCAGGTTTTGAAGTTTTACATAAAGTTCAGCGCGTACATGAAGAAGCGGTATATCTTCCGGACCGTTTTTCAGGTTTTTGCTTAGCAATGAGATTGCTTTCCTGATCTCTTCCTCTCCTTTGGCATCTTTGGCTTTTCCGATCAGCGTATGGTTTTTTTTATTCATTTTATTTCCGATTCATAATACCAGATGTTGGTGTTTACCTTTTTCCCGATTATGCCCTTTTTAAAACATTCAAATTAATCCGGGGAAGTTTATTCTGCAGTGGATATCATCACCAGTTTGATTTCGA
>CAZMOS010000178.1:0-6774 GCA_964567945.1 uncultured Lentimicrobiaceae bacterium | reverse complement strand
AATTTTCAATGTCGTGAACCTTTGTGATTGCTTCGTGCCTTGGTGTCTTGGTGGCAAGAAAATCCATTAATAAATAACAGCCACAAAGGCACCAAGGCTCAAAGTTTACACGAAGAGAGTTAATCTCACGACACTATTATTTACGTTAGGTCAGGAGTTCTGAATCTATAGTGAACATCCATCAAAAAAAGATCATAAAAAATCTGCGAAAATCTGCGCCTATCAGTTATTCGTCAATCGTAATTCGTTTTCGTCATTCATCATTTATCACTCGTCAATCAACAAAATTTCCACCCCGGATATCCAAAAATCCGTTCCATTCCTTAAATTTGCTTTTCAATCCAAAAATCAACAATCATGAAAAAAGTTCTTTTCTTCCTTTTAGCATCGGTTTTTATAATGACTGCCTGCCAGCAGAATCAAAATAAAGCCAAAGAAAAAGTCATTGGAAAACCCACACTGACACTCACCAGCGACCTGATGACACCGGAGGCGCTCTGGGCTTTCGGGCGGGTGAGCGGACAGGAAGTTTCGCCTGACCACAAAACCGTTGTTTACGGTGTTTCCTATTATTCTATTGCAGATAACAAAGGCAACCGTGAACTTTATACCGTTGGTGTTGACGGCACAGGCAACAAACGGATTACCCGTTCGGCTAAAAATGAGTTCAATGCCCTTTGGCGGCCCGATGGTAAAAAAATCGGTTTCCTGACTGCCGAAAGCGGTTCGGTCCAGTTGTGGGAAATGAACCCTGACGGTACGATGCGGGAGCAGATCACCAACATCGAAGGAGGAATTACCGGTTTCAAATATTCGCCGGACCAGAAAAAAATACTTTACACTAAGGAAGTGCCCATTAAAAATAAATTTGCTCCATTGTACAGAGGTTTACCCAAAGCCAGCGGACGGCTGATGAACGATCTGATGTATCGCCACTGGGACGAATGGGTGGATAGCTACAGCCACGTTTTTGTGGCGGATTATGATGGTGTAAAAGTATGGAATGACAAAGACATCCTGATCGGAGAACCCTATCAATCGCCCCTGAAACCCTTTGGCGGCATCGAACAGGTTAACTGGAGCCCCGACAGCAAGATCATCGCTTACACTTGCAAAAAACTGACGGGCAAAGCAGCAACGCTTTCAACAAACTCGGACATCTATTTTTATAATGTGGAAACAAAAAAAACCAAAAACATGACCGAAGGCATGATGGGCTTTGATATTGACCCGGTATTTTCACCCGACGGCAAATGGATGGCCTGGGAAAGTATGGAACGCGAAGGATATGAATCGGATCAGAACCGCCTGTTTCTGATGAACCTCAAAACAGGTGAGAAGATTTACGGTTCCAAAGGATTCGACCAGAATGTTTACGGACTTGTGTGGTCGGACGACAGCAAATCCGTTTTCTTTACCAGCGACTGGCACAGCCGTTTCCAGATATACAGGTACAACGTAGAAAAAAATACAATTGACAAACTGACCACAGGCATGCACGATTACAAAAGTGTGGCCTATGCCGGTGACAAGCTGATCGGCGCCAGAAATTCGATACAGATGCCTACTGAGCTCTATTCCGTTAACATCGCCGACGGAAAGCAAACACAGATCACTTTCACCAACAAAGGGCTGCTCAACAAGCTTACAATGGGTATGGTTGAAGAGCGCTGGATGAAAACCAAAGACGGGAAGGACATGCTCACCCTGATCATTTACCCGCCGCATTTTGACTCCACTAAATCGTATCCTACTCTGCTGTATTGCAAAGGGGGTCCGCAAGGCCCTTTGAGCCAGAATTTCCACTACCGCTGGAACTATGAACTCATGGCTGCCAACGGTTACATCATCGTTGCACCTAACAGAAGAGGGGTTTCCGGCTTCGGACAGGCCTGGCAGGAAGAGATCAGCGGCGATTATCATGGTAAAAGTATGGATGATTATTTTACAGCCATTGATGTGATGGCCAAAGAACCTTATGTGGATGAAAATCGTCTGGGGGCTGTTGGCGCCAGCGCAGGCGGCTGGGCTGTATTCTATCTGGCAGGCCACCACGACCACCGCTTCAAGGCATTCATTGCACACGACGGTGTTTTCAACGAGCAGGCCCAATACCTGGAAACCGATGAGATGTGGTTCGAAAACTGGGATATGGGCGGACCCTATTGGGATTGGAAAAACAAAAAAGTTCAGGAAGCTTATGCCCATTCACCCCACCTGTTTGTGGACAAGTGGGATACGCCTATCCTGGTCATCCATGGTGAAAGGGATTTCCGGATCACTTATACGCAGGGTATGTCTGCATTTAATGCGGCTATCCTGAACGATGTCCCGGCCGAGTTCCTTTTCTTCCCCGATGAAAACCACTGGGTATTGCACCCGCAAAACGCCATCCTCTGGCAGCGCGTCTTTTTCGACTGGCTGGACAGGTGGCTGAAATAGCTGGAAAAAAAATAATTAACCCGCCGGGTAGCCTTGTTCCCGGCGGGTCGAAAACAGAATTCAATACTTTTTTCAACCCGCTGAAAGCTCCTTCCCGTAAGCCTGCCCGGTAGTCCGTTCAGCGGGTCAGACAGCTCACCAACCCACCCCCGGTTAGTATTCGCACCAACCGGAGTTATTCAAACTATTTCTCTTTCATTCAAATGATATATGGTTTTTCACTATGATTTAATACCTTTGCCAATTCAAAAAAAGAAATAGGATTAAATAAGCTAAAGATATTAACTAATTAACAAGAAAATTACCGCTGAATGAAAATAGTAATTGTAGGCACAGGATACGTCGGGCTGGTGTCGGGTGCCTGTTTTGCCGAAGTCGGGCTGGATGTTACCTGTGTGGATATTGACGAAAAGAAGATTGAAAACCTCAGGCAGGGAAAACTCCCCATTTACGAGCGGGGACTCGAAGATATAGTTCACAGAAACATTGAAAAAGGTCGTTTGCATTTCAGCACCAACCTGGCCGATTCGCTGGAAGATGTAAGCGTTGTTTTCAGCGCTGTGGGAACGCCCCCCGATGAAGACGGGAGCGCCGACCTGCAATATGTGCTGAATGTAGCCCGTGAAGTAGGGGAAAACATGAACGACTACCTGCTGATGGTCACCAAAAGCACGGTGCCCGTGGGCACGGCGGAAAAAGTGAGAAGAGTCATTCAGGAAGCGCTTGACAAAAGGAATTCCGACCTCACCTTTGATGTGGCCTCCAATCCGGAGTTCCTTAAAGAAGGCGATGCCGTGAACGATTTCCTGAAACCCGACCGCATTGTAGTGGGTGTGGATTCCGAAAAAGCCAGAAACCTCATGCAGCGGCTTTACAAACCGTTCACCATGAACGGCCACCCGGTCATCCTGATGGATATCGTTTCGGCCGAGATGACCAAATACGCTGCAAACGCCATGCTGGCAACCAAGATCAGCTTCATGAACGACATTGCCAACCTTTGCGAGATCGTGGGCGCTGATGTCAATATGGTGAGAAAAGGAATCGGCTCCGACCCCCGCATCGGGAAATACTTTATTTATCCGGGTACAGGTTACGGCGGCTCGTGTTTCCCGAAAGATGTGAAAGCCCTCATCAGGACAGCTCATCATCATGGTTATGATATGGCTGTGCTAACGGCCGTTGAAGATGTCAATGAACGGCAGAAATCCATTCTTTTCGGGAAAGCCATGAAATATTTTGACGGAAACCTGAAAGACAAGACCTTTGGAATATGGGGACTTTCGTTCAAACCACAGACCGATGACATGCGCGAGGCCCCTTCACGGGTTATTATCAACAAGCTGCTGGAAGCCGGGGCACATGTCAAAGCATACGACCCGGTAGCCATTGACGAAGCCAAACGGATTTTCAAAAACAACATTGAATTCGTTGACGACCAGTACGAAGCCCTGATAGATGTGGATGCCCTTTTCCTGGTCACCGAATGGCCCGAATTTAAATTCCCGAGTTTTAAGATCATGAAAAAACTCATGCAGCAGCCTGTAATTTTTGACGGAAGGAATGTTTACGACAAATCGGAAATGAAAAACGAAGGGTTCAAATATTTTGGAATTGGCATTGGCGGCGCATAATCTTTAACGCTCTTATAATGAAACATCCATGCATAGACTCTTGATAAAAACAAACATAAGAAAAATGATATTCTTTGCGTCTCTGCGTCTTTGCGTGAAAATTAAAAATATATGAAACGTATCTTAGTTACAGGCGGAGCAGGATTTTTGGGATCACATTTGTGTGAACGGCTGCTTAACGAAGGCCATGAAGTGATCTCACTGGACAATTATTTTACCGGGATGAAACGCAACATTGTCCATCTGATGGACAATCCATTCTTTGAGGTTATCCGCCACGATGTGACCATGCCTTTTTTTATCGAGGTGGATGAAATATACAACCTGGCTTGTCCCGCTTCACCCATCCACTACCAGTATAATCCCATTAAAACCGTAAAAACCTCGGTAATGGGCGCCGTCAACATGCTCGGACTGGCCAAACGTATCAAAGCCAAAATCCTCCAGGCTTCCACCAGCGAAGTGTACGGCGATCCGCTGGTCCATCCGCAAAAGGAAGATTATTGGGGACATGTAAATCCCATCGGGAAGAGGTCATGTTACGATGAAGGAAAACGTGTCGCCGAGACCTTGTTTGTAAGCTACCGCGAACAAAACAATGTGCGCATCAAAATAGCGCGGATATTCAACACATACGGGCCCAACATGCACCCCAACGACGGCAGGGTGGTTTCAAACTTCATCGTGCAGGCGCTCAAAGGAGAAAATATAACAATTTACGGTGACGGCAGGCAAACCCGCAGTTTTCAGTATGTTGACGACCTGGTCGAGGGATTTATCCGGCTGATGGATACACCTGAAACATTTACGGGGCCTGTCAACCTGGGGAATCCCGGAGAATTCACAATTCTTGAGCTGGCGGAAAAAGTCCTTGAACTAACAGGCAGTAAATCAAAACTGGTATTCAAACCCCTTCCCGAAGATGATCCTTTGCAACGGCAACCGGACATTACACTGGCAAAAAAAGAACTGGGGTGGGAACCGAAGATTCCACTTGAAAAAGGGCTTGTAAAAACCATTACCTATTTTGACCAATTGTTGAGTGAGTCATGAAAAAAGTGCTGGTAACCGGAAGCAAAGGGCAATTAGGATCGGAGATAAAAAACCTTACTCCGGCATATCCGGGTTTTCAATTTGAATTCATTGACATTGACGAGCTTGACCTGACTGATACTGAAGCAGTCAATGATTTTTTCAAACAAAGACATTTCGATTTTTGTATCAACTGTTCGGCTTACACTGCTGTGGATAAAGCCGAAGACGAGAAGGAAAGGGCCATGAAGGTTAATTTCACGGCAGTGAAAAACCTGGCACATATTCTGGCAGGTAAAAAATCATTTTTTATTCACATTTCGACCGATTACGTTTTTGACGGGAAAAATCATAAACCCTACCTGGAAACCGATCCCACTTCGCCTCAATCGGTTTACGGATTCTCCAAACTAAAAGGGGAAGAGGCCGTGCTGGAAAGCGGAGTTGATGCCATCATCATCAGGACTTCATGGTTGTATTCCGGTTACGGGAATAACTTTGTTAAAACCATTCTCCGCCTGGCAAAAGAGCGCAATACGCTGACAGTTGTCGCCGATCAGGTGGGTACGCCGACTTATGCAGGTGATCTGGCCAGGGCCATCCTGGAGATCATTGACAGCAACAAGCTGAAACCCGGAAAAGACATTTATCATTTCAGCAACGAAGGCGTTACAAGCTGGTTTGATTTTGCCCGGGCCATTGTGGACGAAAGCGGGTTCACCTGTAAAGTAACGCCCATCGAAACCAAAGATTTTCCTACCAAAGCCACGCGCCCTTTTTACAGTGTATTGAATAAACGCAAGATAAAACAGGATTTTAATATCCTGATACCTTACTGGCGTGACAGCCTGAAAGTTGTTTTGAACAAACTGAAAATTATAAATATTTAAGAGATAAATACACTGTTTGAATTTAAGTTTGCAAAAAATATATGAAAAATGAACAACCAGATAGACCCAAACATACTCGATAAAGCCCATCAATGGCTTGAAGGCCATTACGATGAAGAAACCAAACAAGCCATTCGCGACATGATGAAAAACAGCCCGCAGGAGCTTGTGGAAGCATTTTACCGTGACCTGGAATTCGGCACCGGCGGCCTGCGAGGCGTTATGGGCGTGGGATCAAACCGTATGAACAAATATACGGTGGGCGCGGCAACACAGGGTTTTTCCAACTACCTGAAAAAGAACTTTCCCCATCTGGAACGGATCAAGGTTGCCATTGCCCATGATTCACGGAATAACAGCGATTATTTTGCCCGGATTACGGCAGATGTTTTCTCGGCCAACGGAATTAAAGTTTATCTTTTTGACAGCCTGCGTCCCACACCCGAACTGTCTTTTGCCATCCGCGAACTGGGTTGTCAGGGGGGTATCGTCATTACGGCCTCGCACAATCCCAAAGAATACAACGGATACAAAGCCTACTGGGAAGACGGCGGGCAACTGATCAGCCCACACGACAAGGAGGTGATTGCCGAAGTGGGAAAGATCAAAGATATTGCAGACGTAAAATTTGAGGCAAGGAATGATCTGATCGAGATGATCGGTGAAAATATTGACAACATTTACCTGGAAAAAGTAAAATCATTATCTCTTTCGCCTGAAGTCATTCAGCGTCAGAAAAATTTCAGGATCGTTTATACGCCTTTGCACGGAACAGG
>CAZMOS010000177.1:0-6796 GCA_964567945.1 uncultured Lentimicrobiaceae bacterium | reverse complement strand
GTATTGGCCTTCCCGTTAACTGTGTTAATACTTTTGATGATCTATTTTCCGGGGGGTGTCATGTTGTCAAGAATATCCCTGACTTTGAATTTCACAATTCCCGAGCGGCTGTCAGAAACTGCGTAGGGAAGGACAAGGTATCCGTTGTGGATGATTCCGCCGCAGGAATAAACCACATTGGGCACATAACCATTGCGTTCTTTTTCTTCGGGCACCAGCAAAGGTTCTTTGATTTCCCCTATGATCTTCAGCGGGTTTTTCAGATCAAGCAAGAGCGCACCGATGGTATAAGTTCGCATGGGCCCGACGGCATGGGTAAGCACAAGCCATCCTTTTTCCGTTTTCAAGGGAGGGCCGCTGTTCCCTATCTGTATGAATTCCCACTCATACCGGGGTTCTCGCAGTAGATGCGGGTTTTCCCAGTGATGGATGTTATCGCTGTACATTATATACAGGTTCACATTGTCATTTCTTGAGACCATGGCATACTTGCCGTTTATCTTTTCAGGGAAAAGCGCCATGCCTTTGTTTTGCGATCCGGAACCCGTCAGTGTGCTGATCTGGAAATTATAGAAATCCCTGGTTTCAAGCAATTGAGGTAAAATGGAAAAACCGTTATAAGCCGTATAAGTGCCGCAGTAAGTTATGTTTTTTCCATCGTTGAACGGTGTGAAACGGACATCTTCAATGGCTTTTATGTCAGTCTGTGCACGTGGAAAGATTACCCTTTGCGAAATGTCGGTATCCGGATCAAATTTTATCTGGTAGTTGGATTTGGTAAGCCAGTTGAGGCTTTGAATGGCCCGGTTTACCCTGTCATTGACCGGATTATTCTTTTTGAACCGTTTAAGGGCTTCGTTCAGTTCTTTCAGGTTAAAATCATCCAGCAACTGATCAAATATCTCTTTTATTGGTTCATATTCTTTGATCTCCTTCATCTTCATGATGAAATTCTCCTTGTTGTAATCGGGAGATTCGATCAATTCCGCCCTCTCAACCACCGGGCTGGTTTCTTTCATCCTGATATTTCCTGTTTTATCCAAAATTCCGTTGCGGAAAACAACAGAAGACATGTGTCCTTCACCAACAGCCCTGAAACTGATGATGACTTTTAGTTCTCCGGGTATTGTATGATTTTGAAAAGGGTCGGCAACAATTGATGGGTTGAACAAGGCTGCGGCTTCGATCGAATATTCATGGGTAAAATAGGCGCCGATCAGCAGCTTGTTTTCGATGCTTAACCCTTCCAGGTCTTTCTTTTTCAGTTCAGTCTTAACCTTGTCGAAATTGTTCTTTAAAATCCTTTTCAGGTTTTTATGGCGATGTTCATAATTTCTGAGTATCTGGTTCAGCAAATATTGCCTTTTCTCCTCGGCCATTCCACAAATTTGTTCGATGATCTTCAAAGCCCTCTCTCTTTCCAGGTGTAAACGCTTGGCAATCACCTTGCTTTCATCGGGTTTGAATGAAATATCCTGTTTTATTGATCTGATCTGACTTCTCGCGTGTAACATCCCCTTGATCTTTTTAAAACAAATTGCAGTTTACAAATTTTTTAAAAAGCGTACCATAAATACGTTAAATCCATTCCGGATCGTAAAGTTTATACTGCAAAATTATTTAAAAGTTCTATTTTTTTCAATCTGTTTAACAATCTCCTGATAGTATATTATGTTATATTTTTGTAAAACTCTTTAAAACGACAAATATTATAAAAATGTCAGAAACATTAATCAAACGGTATAAAAATAATCCTGTATTGACCAGAGATCAGGTTCCTTACAAGGTGGCAACGGTTCATAATGCAGCCGTAATTAAAATGGAAGGTAAATATATAATGGTATTCCGTTCTCACCTGTTGAACGGGCGAAGTATTCTGGGATTGGCCGAAAGTGACGACGGCTTTGATTTTACGGTTCACGACAAACCGTTTATGACTCCGAAGGACGAAGGATCAAGTGTTTACGAGTCCATTAGTATTGAAGATCCTAGGATCACCTTTATTGACGGGGAATACCTGATCACTTACAGCGCTTATTCGGAATACGGTATCCGTATCGGGCTGGCTAAAACAAAGGATTTTACCCGGGTAGAACGGGTTGCCATGATCAGTGAGGTGGATTACCGAAACACGGTAATTTTTCCTGAAAAATTCGATGGGATGTATGCCCGCCTCGACAGGCCGCATTCAGAGTTGAATCCCTGGTCAATATGGATATCCTATTCGCCCGACCTGATCCACTGGGGCAGGGCGAAACACCTGGTAAGCCCGTTAAAATATCACTGGGATGAAATGAAAATCGGCCCCGGTGCGCCGCCATTAAAAACATCGAAGGGATGGCTTAACATCTATCACGGTGTTTTCCCGACCATGGCAGGAAGTGTTTACCGCCTGGGAGTCTGCCTGCATGACCTTGAAGACCCGTCAAAAATTATCGGGGTGTCTGACAACTGGATACTTGAGCCGGAAGAAGATTACGAACGGGTGGGCTATGTACCTAATGTGGTGTTTACCTGCGCAGCCGTTCCCGAAAATGATGGTACCGTGAAGATATACTGGGGTGGCGCCGATACCGTAATGTGTGTAGGAACAGCCCGGATTGATGAATTGGTGGATTTGTGTTTGGGGGATTGAGTATTGAGTCAGGAGTTAAATTACGAAAACGGTTGACGATGCCACTTCCTCAAACGAGGAGGAACCCCACCATGAATGGCGGGAAACTGAACGAGAAATAAACATTATGACACAAATCAGTTACCCGGCCATTTATGGCCGGGACTAAAACATAAAAGAACAATCGAACAATGAAAACAGCCATATTATCACCTGCATGCTGGAGAACGCCTCCGCGAAAATACGGCCCCTGGGAACAGGTGGCCTCTAACATTGCCGAAGGGCTGATCAAAAGAGGTGTGGATATGACCCTGTTTGCCACGGCCGACTCCATTACTGCCGGAAAGCTGGAAGCTGTTTGTGTCAAGCCTTACGGTGAAAACCCCGATATGGATGCCAAAGTCTGCGAGTGCCTGCACATTTCGCACTTTATGGAGATGGCCGGTGAATTCGATATTCTGCACAACAACTATGATTTCCTGCCGCTCACTTACACGCGCCTCATCAACACGCCGATGATCACCACCATTCACGGGTTTTCCTCTCCGAAAATACTGCCGGTTTTTAAAAAATATAACAAAGACAATTATTATGTCTCCATCAGCAACTCCGATCGCAGCCCGGAACTGGATTATATTGCTACGGTTTACAACGGCATCCGCGTGGAGGATTTTACTTTCCGGGAAAAAGGCGGGGATTACCTTTTGTTTTTCGGGAGGATACATCCTGAAAAAGGCACTCTGGAGTCTATCCAGATCGCAAAACGGGCCAAACGGAAGCTGATCATTTCAGGACTGATCCAGGATCAGCAATATTTTGATGAACAAATCGCCCCCTGGCTGAATGATGATGACATTGTGTATGTGGGCAATTCGGGCCCGCAAAAAAGAGACCGTTTGCTGGGGAACGCATTTGTCCTTTTGCATCCCATCAGCTTTGAAGAGCCGTTCGGGTTGAGCGTGGCCGAGTCCATGTGCTGCGGTACACCGGTCATTGCATTCCCGCTGGGCTCTATGCCTGAACTTGTTGTGGATGGAAAAACCGGCTTTTTGGTTAACACAGTGAATGAAGCGGTTGATGTCTTGCCGGAAATCAAAAATATTGACCGCACCTTCTGCAGGCAGTGGGTCGTGAACAACTTCAGCATCGAAAAAATGATAGACGGCTATCTGGAGGTTTATGAAAAAGTGCTTGCCAACCGAAAATAATACCCATGCGGGGTTCAACTATTAGCGCATGGGTATGACAATTGGCTTGATCTGTTCTCCAGCTTAATTTCCCTCCGGCTTATTTCACAACAAGCATGGGAACTTTATCATTTTTCGTAATTATTTTTTGGGTAAACCTGCCCAGCATACTGATATTTAATCCCGAATGACTCCGGTCACCCATTATCAACAGGTCGGTTTCATTTTCATCCAGGTAATCCATCAGAGCCAGGTAAGGTTTAAACCTCCATTCAAAGATTATTTTAGTATTTATTTTCAGGTTTAAACCACGGGAACGGTCGGAGACAAATTTCTCAAATGCTTCTTTTTCTTCTTCAAATATCTCATTGCTTTTCACAATAATATTTTTATTATCAATTGACCGATAACCTTCAATGATAGCTTTTTCAAGTTCCATGAAATAGGATAAATGAGAAATATACAAACAGGTAATCTCAGGTTGAGGATTGATTTTAGAAGCTAAATCGAACGCCATTTTCAATACGGTTTCGGAGAAACTGGATTCGTCAAGGGTAACCAATATTTTTTTTAGCTTGTGTTGTGCTTTTTCGGGGACGATCATAATCTGTGCAGGGATATGGTAAATAGCCATCTTGGCCATTTCCCCAGAAGAGCCTTTTTCTTTACCCATAAAAATAAGATTCGTTTTTTTATTTTCCAGAAAACGAAGTAGCGTTGGAAGCAACAAGCCTGCTTCTGCAAAGTATTTTACATCTTTAATATGCTGGTAGAAACCCTTCAGATTTTCCCCCATTTTTTCTTCAAAAGTCTTTAGCAACAGGTTTATAGCTTCGTCGTGCCTTTTTTGTTGTAAATCCATGAATAAATTTCGCAATGGAAAAATATAAAGGTTGTTTACGGTATGAACAGGAACTTTTGTCGCAAAAAAATCAACATATTTACACAGGAATTCATCAGCTTTTGAGAAGTTTATTCCAACTATAGGATTATCGGTTTTCATAATGTAAAATTTAAATGATTATAAAACAGAATTAAATATCAAGTTCGCCTCTTTTCCTGTAAAATCGTAAAACCAGCATTTTTACCACATCATTAAAAAGGAACCAGAAAAAAGCATAACCCCATACAATTGCACCCCATTTCCATCCGATGGGTGTAATCAGGATTCCGTAAACACCGATCAGTGTTCCGATAATGGCCGAAGCCAATGAAGCCGTCCACAGTTTAATGTTCGGCCCCGGTTTTTTAAAGAACCATTCATCAATCCTGGTATTGTAAATTGTTCCGTGACCGGCAACGATCAGTTTGACAAACATAAGCGACTGTACCATTTCCGTTGACAGATGCCAGTAATCCATTGCCAGAAATAATAGTCCGAAAGAAGAGATAACTCCGGCAGTTCCCAGCCAGCCTGATAAGACAAGCACTTCTTTCATATCCCATTTAACCGGGAATTTTCTGACTTTTGTATTATCATAAGCAATGGTCAGGATAGGAATATCATTCAACAAGGCCAGCAGGATGATCATTAAAGCCGTTACAGGATAAAAGTTAAAAACAACGATTGCCAGTGTCATAAACAGGATAACCCGCACTGTTTCCGCAATTCTGTAAATGGTGTAACCCTTCATTCTTTCGAAGGTGATCCTGGCCATTTTGATGGCGCTGTTGATCACATTCAATCCCGGAGCCAGCAGGATGATATCACCGGCGGCCCTGGCCGCATCGGTAGCACCGCTGACGGCAATACCGCAGTCTGCCTTTTTCAGGGCGGGCGCATCATTCACTCCGTCTCCGGTCATCCCCACGATGTGTTTGCCTTTCTGAAGCTTGTCAACAATGTAATATTTATCCTCGGGGAAGACCTGTGCAAAGCCGTCTGCCTGCTCAATCAGTTCAATGATCTCGGATTCGTGTTTGCGTACATGTCCTTTGGGCAGCGGCATTTTCTGGAGAGCTTTCTGAACGTTGAAAACCACATCATTGGCAAATGCTTTTACCTCATCTTCACTGACTTTCGGTTCCAGCTTTTTGTACAGGCTTTCCGTAATGACCTCTGCAAGGATTTTATACTCTGCGATGTCCTGGCCTTTCAGGTTTTTGATGTTCTTGATGTTATCGCCAATTGCCAGGATGCCGGCAATATATTTGGCTACTTCAATGTTATCGCCGGTTACCATTTTGGTGTTTACGCCGTGATCTTTCAGGTCTTCTATGGTTTCTTTTGAATCGTCTCTGGGAGGATCAAAAAGCGGGATCAGGCCTACAAAACGGAAACGGTCTTTTTCATCAGTCTTAAAAGCCACACCGAGCGTCCGGAATCCTTTGGAGGCATATTCCTTAACCTTGTTTTCAGCTTCTTTTTTGTCAAAATCATGTTTACATTCGGCAATAATGACCTGCGGGGCTCCTTTGGTTACGATCAGGTTATCATAATATGAAATGGTTTTTTTGTTGACCGGATCGAAAGGGATGAACTTCTGCAGTTTATAACCGGCCAGTTTATCATATAGTTTGTGTTCTTTAAGGTACTGAAAAACCGGCTTCTCAATGGGATCCTGGTTTTCTTCTTTCGAAGCCAGTCCCCCGTAAAACAAAACATCTTCCTCTTTAAAATCATCCACGCTGTAAGGCGTTGAAATGGTCATTTCGTTTTTTGTCAGCGTACCCGTTTTGTCGCTGCACAAAATATCCATACCAGCCAGCTCCTCGATAGCAGCCAGCCGGCTGACTATGGCTTTTTTGCGTGCCAGGTTTATGGCCCCTACAGCAAGGGTAACCTTTAAAACGGGGGGTAGGGGTACCGGATTGGCAGCTACGGTAAATACCAGTGAAATTTAAAGCAGGTCGAAAAGGTTTTCTGGGCGGTAAAGCCGGACACCGAGGATAATGGGGACCATCAGGTGGGTAAGGAGATTAAAAAAATTTCCAACCCGGATAACAATACCATGAAAGGGGCTTCTTGGTTCTTTTGGGTCTTTTACGACAGGTT
>CAZMOS010000176.1:0-6803 GCA_964567945.1 uncultured Lentimicrobiaceae bacterium | reverse complement strand
GGCTTAATGTGGCCGGAACTCCTGAATACTGCAAACTCAATCCGGAAAAGATCAGCACCAGAAACAATAAGGCATTAAACAGATGCCATAGCCTGACCCAAACGGGATACAAATAAATTTTATCTTTCATTTTGTTAATATTCTTAAAATTGCGTGAATAATAATAAAAAGAAGAACTAACCCAAAGATAATCAAACTCAAATAATTGAGATAAATATTCCTGTTTGCACCAATGACATAAGAATCATTATTCAGGATTGCTGCATTTAAAAAACCATTTTTGCTCCTTTTTTCTTTTGCCTGAAATTTATACAATGAGGCCATCAAAATTGAATTTTGCGAATGGCATTCAACACATTTTTTTACTGCCTTTTCTTTGGGTAATATTTTATGGGCTACAAGTACCTTGTTGGTAGTTTGTGTATGGCACTCTATACATCTGACATGGGCAAAGTGTGCAACCTGGTTTGGAAGCCAGTTGTGTTTTCTAATGATATTTGGGTTTTTCCTTGATGAAATAAGCTGATATTTATTGAAATTAGCATGACAGCTTAAGCATATATTATTATCATAAACAATGGTTTCTTCAATATTTTCATCGCTGCGCACATTTATTTTGTAAGAGTGGGGGTCGTGGCACATAAAACACGAAAACGCTTCTTTATGCCTGGTTGCGTGTATACTTTCCAGATATTCCTTGTTGATTGTCTCAAAATTATAATTTCCATCTCCCTCATGACAATCAAGGCAGGTGGGCATAGGCTCCATCTGTAATTCACTGTTATGCGGAAAGTTATTGTATTCATAAGAATGACAATCAAGACATTCTAATGATTTATGGTTTGATTCGTAAAATAAAACAGAATCAATCATAAGATAGGGGTTCTGCCTTTTGGTCACATTCTGCCCGATAATCTTGTTATAATAAGTATATGTCGGACGTCCATGGCACTTAAAACACTTGCTGTTTGCAGGGGAATGTTCCACTGTATCTGTGTTTCCTTTTTCCGGAAACAGATGCATGCCAGCAAGGATCAGCATGCAAGCCAGCACTAACTTTTTCATTTAATTAATTTTAAGATTGATTACTTACTCGTTCTTAAATCTGGTTTATTATTTTTATTTGGTTTGTTAATATAATTCCTGGTGACATTCGGTACAAGCCGTTTCTTTCCAGTCATCCATTTCATACGGGTGAATGAATGCCATTGATGTGTCGGTATGTGCATATTCCATATTTCCGGCCTGCCCCTGTGCCAGTATCGCATGGCATAAATTGCAATCTCTCGAGATAATATGCCCATTATCACTTTTTAAATTGTTATTATGGCAACGGAAACATCCCATAGACTCAATATGGCTCAGATGATTGGGATAGACGTTCCATTCTGCTTTCATGTAAGGGAAAATATTGTTTTTGTAACCGCTCTGAATAGCACGAATTGCAGTATCCAACAAAACCCTGCCTGTATCTGCCAGTTCTTTATAATTCTTTTTATAATATTTTTCAATCCTGGCCGAAATATAATTCATTGCGCTGTCAACCGTTGGAAAGTCTTTTACCAGCATGTCCATAGTAATACTCTTGATCTCTGGAATATTGGGAGATATCTTTCCGGCAGCTATCCTGTCGTCAATAAACTGGGTCGGGGACAGAAAATCATGGGACGGTCTGTTGTGGCAATCCAGACAATCCATGACCCTGGTTTGATGTTCTCCGGATACTAAAGTATCAGCGGTCAGGCTGTCTTTATAAACCCTCACATCACCAGTTTGCAGATTGGTATATTTTACTTCGATGATTGTATCCCTTTTCGGGTTTGAAGTGTATTCAATCTTTACATCCGGATTAATATGCCAGTGAATGCCTTCCGACTGGCCTAATGCGCTATGCTGGGGGCCTGTCTTCATTAATAACTGGATATCCCATTCCGTATTTTCTTCGTCGGCTAAATAATGTTTTTTGGTTACAACCCTGGGGCCATAGAATTTTTGAGGCCAATGGCACTCTTCACAGGTCTCCCTGGCCGGTCGTAAATTATGGATTGGGGTTTCAATAGGTGTGGGATAGGCCTTGGCAATTACAGAATATACCTGGTATAACCCGGACAATTTTGACTTCACATACCAACTTGCGCCTGAGCCCACATGACACTCAACACAACTAACCCGGGCATGTGCTGAACTGTGGTATGTAACGTATTCGGGTTCCATTACCGAATGACAAAGCGTGCCACAAAATTCGTTGGACTCGGTGTAGTGAAAGACCTCGTAACTGCCCAGAGCTGTGAGTAGCAAAAAGACTGCTGTCACCACTATAAAAATAAAAACCGCCATCCTTTGGGTGGGATCATTCAGGTTGACAATGGGAAACTTGACCTCCCGCTGAATTTTTCTTTTTCTGTCTCTTCTTATTTTCCTGATAGTACCCACAGGAATCAGAATAAGACCGATGATCAGGAAAACCGGAAGAACAATATAAGTGAACAAACCCAGGTAGTCCCCTCCCTCGGCAGGGAAGAACAGTTTGATGATCATTGTGAAGATAATGAGAAGGAAACTGGTTCCGGCAATGACTGCTCCCCAAATAGTCGTCCAGCTATAAAATGATTTTGGTAACTTCATACTCTTTCAATGTTGTTAAAGACTCTAAATCTTTATGAAGCATGGGCATATAACTAATGCTTGCTTCGTTATTTCCCATTTAAAACCCCCACAAACGCGTGATGTTAAAACCAAACCTGAATTCACCTTTCGTCCAATCGTTTTTATTCCACAAATAGTTATCCTGTGAGATAATTCCATTTGAAGTTGTAATGAATATTTGAAATGAATGAGAAGCCGTGGTTACATCATAGGCAATACCGAAATTTGGTAATGATTGATTTGTAACAGTAGTATTTTCAGAAAGACTTCCAATTTTCAACGGTATTGAATAAAGAATCAGAATAGATGATTGTGGGGAGAATTTAAATCTTGCCTGAAATGAAACACCAATTTTATCATGGTCCATTCCCCTTACATTAGCTGTATCAGCAGGGACCGAGTTGTAATGTGTGAAACTTCCCGTGACAGCAAAAGAGAACCATTTTGTAAATTTTCGACTCACCATTAATTGTGTAAAATAAGATAACCTGTTCGTGAATTTATATACCGAATCAACGGTTGCAGTTTCATATACACTTTTGTTTCTTCCGTCAATGGCCATGTCAGTATAGAGTGTCAGGGTGAGCGGTATCGTATTTTTTCTCGTCTGTTGCAGAATATTCCATTTAAGCTGGAAATCACTGTACATGTTTTTCCGTGTGATCCCATATCCCACCATCAGGTTATTCAAAATAGAATAGTTTAACCCTATTCGCGTGTTGGCGGAAGGAGCATAAATACCAAACAGATCCGAAATTCCATTGTCTTTAATAAGGCCAAATCTGTGTTGTATCTGCATTTCAAGTGTTTTCTTCGCCGGAATCACCGAAGTTTGCTCATCAATAATCAGCGTACTGCCAAACATTTCTCTTACGGGTCTGTCCTTTTTCTTTTTTGGTTTTGTTTCTTCTTGTGCAAAGCCAAGGCTGATTATGAACACGACTAAGACTACTAATATGCTAAACCTTTTCATCTTTTTTTAGTTTTTATAATTAATTATTCTTTGCACCCTGTTCAATCCAGTGTAATACCGTGGCAGCCTGCGCGTTTGTGTATTTTTTCCATGTATGAGTTTCCGTACCAGGATCCGGAAATTTATAAATAAGACTTTCAGCAGGGTTTTGTGTATCAACAAGCCCCATGCTGTTGATCTGGCTATAAGCCTCGTCAGGTGTAAGGTACGGTTTCTGTCCTCCGTTGCTCGAATGGCAGCTAACGCAATTGCTCCCGTCGTTCCATATAGGGATAACATCCAAACTAAAACTCACTGTATCCCCCGGGGGAGGTGGGGGTGGTACAGGTTCCACAATAAATTTGTATTGACATGATGCCATGAACAGAATAAGCATGACTGCCAAAAAGCCTAAAATGTTGTATTTTTTCATCTCTGTAATGATTTTTTAAATGACAATGAGAAAAAAGGCTCATCGATTGAGCCTTTTATCATGAACAAATTAAAATCTACTTTTGTAGCGATTCTATTGAATTTTCAAGTAATGCTTTAGCATACTTATGATTATGTATGCCCTCACTACCATCTTCCCTGACCATATTATAATTCATTACTGCACCAGCCTGGTCTGCTGTCATGGTTCCGGGGATGACACGATCCGTAGAGTCAATCAATCCCTGGTCTAATAAAATGCCTTTTAGATTACCCAACAAATTATTGATATCATCCTGTGTGATCTCGATCAAAGCGGCCAGTCCGTCGGCATTGGGATGACAGGCCACACATCCGGCTGTATTCAACTTTTCTTTGCCATGATATTCATAATGCATTTTCATGGTATGTCCACCGGCCTGATCGCCATAAGCTTCTGCCATGTGACAAACAACACAACCATCGGTAACCGCAGTGGTATGGTTTGAGTTGGAATAACCGCTCCCTACTTCATATCCGCCTGTACCTCCTAAAATAGCAGCCTGCGGGCCATGGTGTGCGCCCCAGTAAGGAGAAGTTATTGTAAAATCTCCGCCGCCAACAACAGGTAACGGATCAGGGATACGGGGCTGGTGACAATTGGCACAAAGATTTCCTTTTCCAAAGTCAACCGGCTGATCGTTTATCCACAAATTCAACGGATCGGCATAAGTGAATGAATAATCGGCAGGTGTATAGGTGGAATGGATATTATGGCAAGTATAGCAATTTGGCGGGTTTGGATTCAATACTTTGCCATCTGCTTCGTGCGTGCCGTTTGCCATGCGTTGCAAAAATCCCTGGCTGGTATGGCATGCTGCACACTCTGCATCATTCCGCTCAAAATTTCCACCGGTAGCATGGACTGAAGCGCTCCATTGTAAAACTTTGGCTTCCCACACTTGTGAATTATCATGACACTGGATGCAGGAGGCCGTACCATCCTGTCCGTTAATGCCGTCTTCACCGTCTTTTCCAGGAGGGCCCTGCGGGCCTTCTTTTGTACAACTGATAAAAACAAACAGTATTGCTGCGATGAATGTAAAACTGATATAAAAATGGTTTGATTTTAACATAATAAAATGATTTTAATTTTTTATAATAAAATACAATGTTAGTAAATTTATATACCTGTAAAATTATCAACTAATGATATAAATTAGTTTACCAATTGATAATTTATAACTTTTCAATGATGTATATCAATCTTTTTTTGTCAAATATTGTAATGAAAACATAACTTTTGCTATCCTGCCAAGCCAGAGTGTTTGTAAATGATTTTTTGATGTGTAAATTTTAAAATAAAAGGGAAACAAAAACTGATTTATCGTTGAAAATCAGGTTTATAGAAAAATGATCAATCCAAGGGTAGTATTGATAAAACTGATTGTGCGGTTTTCATATCTATTACCTGATGCGGTGTTGAACCCAAATATCATTCGGCTATAAACAAATTCTCCTCCGGCCCGAAAAGCGATACATGAAGATACATTTACCGTTAGACCTGCTCCAACAATAACGGCAAAATTCCGGTCTTTGGCCGAAGTGATCTCATAATAGTCAGGTCCTGTCAGAAAGTATTCCGATTTGTATAACTGATAAGGCGTTTTGGCCCACATGACCCCTCCGAGCAATTTGCCGGAAAGAGATAAGATTTTCAATAAATCCCATTTGCCAAATAATCCGGCAGCACCGGTTATGATCTGATAAGGTTCTGACCGGATGGTCAGATCCAAAAGAAAAGGATCGGCGTTTACTTTCTCATAACCCAACGCAAGAACATCCACAGGATGTAAATTAAACCCAAACTGTCCTCCGATGCCGAGATACTTTTTAAAATACCATGAACCTTCAATACCGATATTGAAACCCGGAAGAGTAAAACTCCCGTTTTCAAGATTTTTAGCTTTATACTCCCCCACAGGAATGGACAAACCACCATGCAGTCCGATAAACGAAGCCATGTTTTGTGCCTTGCCAAATACCACCGACAACAGGATGAGTGTTATTGAAAATAATCGCTTCATACCAGGGTAAAAAGGGGTATAAAAATAAAGTTTTCAATCAAATGCAAACTTCAAAAATTCATATTTCAAAATAAGACATTATTTTCAAATGATTAACACAAAACCGTATTCATTTCACAAAAGTGTGAATAATTATGATATTTATCGTAATTTGCATGATTTAATTTATAAAATATATTGACATTTATCAATTTTTTCATGATATTTGGCAAAAAAACAAAGGGAATGAAGGAGGGAAGAAATGACGCATCTTGTTAAAAATCATGATTGTAAAAAATGTGACCTGAAATCAAATCTGTTTTGCTTTTTAACTGAAGACCAGCTAAATAGCATCAGTGAATCAAGGCTTGAAGTACATTACAATAAAGGAGAGGTTATTTTTAAAAAAGGAGGCCCGCTGACACATATAATTTGTATTTCGAAAGGGCTGGCAAAGGTTAATCTGGAAAATGAAAGTGGTAAGCGGGTGTTGCTGGGACTCGTAAAACCGGTTGAGTTCATCAGTGGCCCCGGATTTTTAATTGACGGACAACATCATTTTACCGTTACAGCCATTGAAGACACTGATGCATGCTTTATTGATATTCATATATTTAAAGAAGTCATGTCCAGCAATCCGGAGTTTTTGATGGAATTGGTTAAATATTTAAATAAACATATCGTCCGTTATTTTAATAAGATCAGTAATCTGGCCCATAAACATATGC
>CAZMOS010000175.1:0-6829 GCA_964567945.1 uncultured Lentimicrobiaceae bacterium | reverse complement strand
AGATAGAAGACAGGGAAATCCGCAACAGGGCTGCTCAGGCCATCGTTAAGATCATGGCACAAATTAATCCTGCGACAAGGGACTCAGGTGATTACCAAAGAACATTGTGGGATCATATGTTTATTATTTCAGATTTCAAACTTGATGTTGACGGCCCATACCCGCCACCTTCAAGAGAAGTACTGGAAAAAAAACCTGAAAAATTAGAATACGGCAATAAAAATATAAAGTACAGGCACTACGGAAAAAACATTGAAGCCATTATTCAGAAAGCCATTGATTTTCCGGAAGGCGAAGAAAAAAAGGCGCTGATACGAACCATTGCAAACCATTTGAAAAAATCATACGTTGCTTGGAACAGGGAATCGGTGAGTGATGCGACTATTTTTAAACATTTAAATGAATTATCGGGCGGGAAACTTAAAATACCCGAAGACATTACTTTAATGAGCACAAGTGAAATCATTTCAAAGAATAAACAAAAACGCACCAAATCCCATCAGCAACGCCGGAGCAGTAACGGTAAAAAGAAAAATTATGGGCAAAGGAGCTTTTGATAGGCTTCGCCCGGAACCCGCTTTTTTAAAAGAAAAGATAAATTTATTTGAAAAAACAACCTGAAAATGGTTGTTTTTTCGTTTATTTATACAACGAAAAAATGCCACATGGGATCTTTTAAAATTACAGGAGGTTATCCTTTATCAGGAGAAGTTACTCCCCAGGGGGCCAAAAACGAAGCCCTGCAGGTTATTTGTGCCGTACTTCTTACGGACGAAGAAGTTACACTAAACAACGTGCCTGATATCATTGATGTCAATCGCCTGATCGGTTTGCTGGAAGGCCTCGGTGTTGAGGTCCAGAAAAAAGACGAAAATTCTTTTCTGTTTAAGGCGGAAAATATCAACCTCAACTACCTGAAAACCAAAGAATATTACCAAAAAGCCACAAGCATCCGGGGAAGTGTCATGATCATCGGCCCGCTGCTGGCCCGGTTCGGAACGGGTTTTCTGCCACAACCCGGGGGAGACAAGATCGGCCGCAGACGGCTGGACACGCATTTCAAAGGCCTGGAAAAACTGGGAGCCCGATTTCAGTATGATGATGAAAATAAATGTTACGATATCAGCACCACCGGATTGAAAGGAAATTATATGCTGCTGGAAGAAGCATCGGTAACGGGTACGGCCAACATCATTATGGCTTCAGTAATGGCCGAAGGCAAAACGACTATTTTCAATGCGGCTTCAGAACCTTATATTGTTCAGCTTTGTAAAATGCTCAACAACATGGGTGCAAGGATATCGGGAATCGGGTCTAACCTGCTGATTATTGAAGGTGTAAAGGAATTGCATGGCACATCGCATACTTTATTGTCAGATATGATCGAAGTAGGAAGTTTTATCGGACTGGCAGCCATGACACAATCGTCGCTCACTATAAAAAATGTGGATCTGTCCGATCTGGGACGAATCCCGGATATCTTCCGGAAAATAGGTGTAACCGTTGAACAACATGGTAAGGATTTGTTTGTTCCGGCTAAAAAAGAATATATCATAGAAACATTCATTGACGGTTCCATCATGAAGATAGATGATGCCCCCTGGCCGGGTTTCACACCTGACCTGATCAGCATTGTGCTTGTGGTTGCCACACAGGCCAGGGGCAGTGTTTTGATCCACCAGAAAATGTTTGAAAGCCGTCTGTTTTTTGTTGACAAACTGATAGATATGGGTGCCCGCATCATTTTGTGCGACCCTCACCGGGCTACGGTTATCGGATTGAACCACGAGTCGCCGCTCCGGGGCATCAAAATGTCGTCACCCGACATACGTGCCGGCGTTGCCCTACTCATAGCCGCCCTTTCAGCCAAAGGCGAAAGCATCATTGAGAATATTGAACAGATTGACCGCGGGTATCAGAATATTGACGGGCGGTTAAGGAAGCTGGGAGCAAGGATTGAGAGGATGTAAGTTACATTATCGTCCAGCTTGCCATATATGAAAAAGATTGGCCAATTGTTCCGATAATTTTGCAAACACAAAATCATTCTCCACAAATTATTGGTTCTAAACAAGATTTTTTTACTTTTGTAACTAAACAGTCTCATGTCAATCCTATACAGATGGATAACGCGCCGCAGGTTTCTATAATTATTCCTCTATATAATGAAGAAGCAACAATACCGGAATTAAGAAAACGTATTGATGCACTGATAAAAAAAAGCACACTTCAAATTGAGGTGATCCTAATCAATGACGGCAGCAAGGACAAAACGGAAGAACTGTTAACGGAAATCGGAAACGCAGACGATCATTACCATATTGTCTCATTATCACGGAATTTTGGGCACCAGATGGCAGTTAGTGCAGGTTTGTCATGTGCACAAGCATCAGAAGCGATATTGGTGATTGATGGCGACCTTCAGGACCCACCCGAACTTCTGGAAGATTTTTATAAAAAATACAAGGGGGGTTACGATGTCATTTACGGAATTAGGAAAAAGCGAAAAGAGAATTTTCTGAAAAGGTGGTTTTACGCTGTTTTCTACAGGATTCTTAAATCAGTTGCCGTTATTGATGTGCCATTGGACAGTGGTGACTTTTCGTTAATGAGCAGAAGAGTTGTTGATATGCTCAACAGTATGCCGGAAGAAAGCAGATACTTGCGGGGAATGAGAGCATGGGTTGGATTCAAACAAATTGGTATCGAATATGAACGCGACGAAAGGGTTGCCGGAAAGACCAAATACTCCATTAAGGATTTGTTTCATTTGGCATATAATGGAATATTCAATTTTAGTGAGTTCCCGATAAAATTTATCAGCAAAATCGGCTTAACTCTCATAGTTCTGTCCACAATTTACATCCTGTACGCTATTTATCGAAAGATCTTTTTTGATGATGTACCACAGGGTTTTACAACACTGATTATACTGATCACACTCTTCAGTGGCGTACAACTGTTATCCCTTGGCGTAATAGGAGAATATGTGACACGAATTTTTATGCAGGCAAAAGAGAGGCCCTTATTCATTATTAAATGGCAAATAATCAACAGGGAAAAAACAAGTGGATAAATCTTACGCTCAAAAATATTACGATTTTGAAAAAAATCATTGGTGGTTCAGGGTAAGATTAAAAATCATTGAGGACCATGTTGCAAAAATATCCAGTAACAAGCCACTTCGCATTCTGAATATCGGAGTAGCAAGCGGACAAACTAGTGTTGCCTTTAGCCGGTTCGGTGAAGTTATTTCTGTGGAAAATGACAGTGACCTGTATAAATTTTGTAAAGAAAGAAACCTGAACGTTATCAATGCCTCCATTACCCGGTTGCCCTTTTCAGATTCTGCATTCGATCTGGTTTGTGCTTTTGATGTGATTGAGCATGTTGAGGATGACAAAAAGGCCATCTCGGAAATGTACCGGGTTTGTAAAAAGAACGGGGTGTTATTTATTACCGTACCTGCCTTTACGCACTTATGGAGCCGACACGATGAGATCAACCACCATTACAGGAGATACCGGATGACGCAATTAATCAGGCTATTCAAAGAATTTCCGGGTAAAATCATTCGTAAAACCTATTTCAATACATTTTTCTATTTCCCGATATGGCTTTACCGGAAATATGACAATCATTTTCATAACGGAAAAGAAAGTACAAAATCCGACTTTGAAGTAATCAATAACTCATTTACAAACAATCTGGCATTCCTGATTTTTTCAATCGAAAGATTTTTTCTCAAATTTTTAAGGATGCCTTTTGGGGTTTCATTAATGATTATTTACCGTAAAGATGGATAATATCCTGCAATAGTTTCTTTCTCTTTCAAAATCAACCACTAATTTCATATGAATTGTTTATGTTGAAAATTATTTAGTTTTACACCGTTCTTTTGCAAAAAACAACTAACAAACCAAATACTCATGGATTCACCAATACATAAAAACCTGCTTTTTTTTATATTTCTTGGATTGTTCTTTTATTTTCTAATTTACCTGGTGAATGGTGAGAATAGCATCATCAAAATAAGCGACAACCTGGATTCAGAAATTCTCTACAGATTACTTCCGAAAGAATCAGGCACTTTATTTAGTATTTCCAATGATGCAATAGTGCCTCAAATAATGAATGGGCTTAAGCGCAATTGTCTGAATGTAAGCGCTTTTAAATTTAGCACATTGCTCTTTTATTTTTTCCCTCCCTTTTATGCTTATCTGATTGATTTCATTATTGTAAAAAGTATTGCATTCATTGGCATGTACCTGCTTTTGTTAAAATATATTTTTTCAAAAAATGAAAATAAGAAAATCATAGCATCATTGCTGGCCATCAGTTTCACTTTATTATATGCTTATACAATATATGGAATCGCAATACTCGGTTTACCGCTCTTAATATTCTACATCCTGAATATATTAAACGGAAAAAAAGGATTTTTTAATTATTTCTTTATTGTATTTTACCCTTTTTATTCGTCTCTTGTCCTTGGTGGATATGCGGTGGTCGCTTTAATCTTTTTTGCTTCTGTGTACTTTTTTTTAAAAAAGAAAAAAAGTTTTGGCATCAGGCTGCTTGCAATATCAGCAATAATGGGAATTTTATATCTGATTGCTGAAATCAATCTTGTAAATCAATTCTTATTTGACAAAGATTTCGTTTCGCACCGTACGGCATGGAGTCCGTCATTCGACCAACAGATGTGGAATTTTAACGGAGTCAGTTTTATGACTGCACTTAACAGGACTGTAAATTATTTTTTGTACGGTTATTTTGATGCACCCATAGGAGGTTTTATCATTTTCGGGTTTTTTATCTTTCTATTGTTCATCAACCCAAAAAAGCTGTTGCGCGACCGATATATTACAGGTATGCTTACTTTTCTAATTCTGATTTCCTTTCTTTACGGATTTTACTACTGGAGCACTGATTTTCTTGTCCGGATCAGGGGGGAAGTGACTTTTCTGAAGATTTTCAGATTTGACCGGTTTACATTTTTACACACTGTAGCATGGTATGTATTGGCTGCATTTCTAATAAAGTTTTCTTTGAACCTGAAGAAAAAATGGATAACTGTAATAACATTTCTTTTTCTAATTCTCAATTTCTTATACACAGTTAACAACAACAAAGAATTGAAGGGAAATATCCTGACATTCTTCAATATCGGGAACCCAACTTCTCCTTCTTACAAGGAGTTTTATGCCGAAGACCTCTTCGAAGAAATAAAATCAGACATTAACAAGCCACCTAGTTCATTCAGAACGGTGAGTATTGGGCTTTACCCGGCCATTTCGCAATACAACGGGTTTTATACTTTGGATTCATACCAGAACAATTACTCACTTTTTTATAAACTGAAATTCAGAAAAATAATTGAAAAGGAAATTGATAAATCAAGAGATATTAGAATACTGTTTGATGACTGGGGGAGTCAGTGTTATGTATTTTCAGCCGAACTGGGTTTTTTAGGTTTTTACATCACAAAGGACCATGCAATCCATAATCTGGAATTAAACACCGATGCCCTTTATCACTTGGGTGGCAGGTATATTTTCTCTGCCGTTGAAATAAAAAACTATAAAGATAACAACCTGAAGTTCAGTAAATTATATACAAGAAAAGATGTTCCGATAAAAATCTATTTGTATGAAGTACTTCAATCTTTAGCGGAAAAATAACACAATATTCTATGGTTAGCTGTTTATATAAAAGAAAATTAATTTACTTTAGTTTTTCATAAAGTTTATCCATTGATAGGATTCTGCCGTCAAAGTTATTTGTAACTCTATCCTTCGGCTTTTCGTACATTAGGTTTTTGTATACTGAAAGTTATTTAAACAATTGACTAGTAACCAGATAATTAATAAATTATGATGACAGGCGCAGAATATATATTAAAGAAACTCAGTTTATTGGGAATAAAAAATATTTTTGGGATACCGGGTGCTCATATTGACCCCTTGCTTATTGCTTCGGCAAAATCAGATATCCAAACAATCATCAATACGCATGAACTTGCTGCCGGATACATGGCAGACGGATACAGCAGGGCGAGCAAAAAGTTCGGGGTTGTCACAATAATCGGCGGGCCGGGGGCCAACAACCTGGTAACTGCAGTTAACACGGCACGTATCGAAAAAGTACCCCTACTGATTCTTTCTGGAGATGTTCCCGCAAGTTTTTCGGATGTACCCGGGTTTCAGTGTGGAAACAAACACGGCACAAATGACGATGCTATTTTTAAACCAATTACAAAATATTCCAAACGGGTAGAAAATGCTCAGGACCTTGTTTCTTCTCTGGAAAAAGCCATAAACATGGCATTAACCCCTCCTTTTGGGCCGACACACCTGATTATCCCTTATGACGTATTTACGGAAACAACTGAAACAGAGCCACAACCAACAGATTTTGCAGCGTTAAAATACATAAAACATAAAAATTCAAACAATACCGTTTCAGGAATAAAAGAACTCCTTTTGAGCGATAAAAAGGTAATTTTCTGGATTGGCAATTCGTTGAACAAAACGGAGGATGCTAACTATATACTGAAACTTGTCGAAAAATTTTATATCCCCGTTGCAACCTCTTTTTCCGCTAAAGGCGTCATCAATGAAACCCATGAACTGGCTATCGGAAATTTCGGATATGCCGGTTCGGGATTGTCCAAGGAAATTTTTTTATCGGATGAACCGGATGTAATTATCGGTTTCGATATCGAGCAAAACGAACGGAATTCTTTTAAATGGAACCCAAACCTTTACCAGGGAAACGAATTAATTTTCAGAAAATAAACTGGTATTTGTACCAGTAAAAAATAAGA
>CAZMOS010000174.1:0-6884 GCA_964567945.1 uncultured Lentimicrobiaceae bacterium | reverse complement strand
TTTTTTATTTTTTTATTTTGTTTACTTTGTTTTTTAGAAAACACCCGGTATTTTTAAAATCATTTTATTCCATTCAAATATTCTTTTTCCCCCTGCGGATTACATCCCCCCAACCCGGCCCGGAAAACTTCCCGGCTCCCGGTCAATACTGCCTCACCTGCCATCAGGGCATTGAACCCATAAGGCAGCATCAATCCGAAATGATGCAGGAAATTTATAAGAAAGGATTGAAAGCCGGCGACCCGAACGGGTGTATCGTCTGCCACGGGGGAAATCCCAAAGCAAAAACCGCCGCAGAAGCCCACCGGGGAACGGTCTCATATTTCGTCGGCAATACAGGCCCCAAAACATTTTACCCCGACCCGGGCAGTTCGTGGATCAACGAAAACACTTGCGGGCAGTGCCATCAGGAACAGGTAGGTGCGCAGATGAACTCGCTGATGATGACCGAACAGGGGAAAATACAGGGAACACTGTGGGGATTCGGCGGCATGGAAGGATACAACCACAACACCGGTAATTATGTGACTTCAAATCCTTCCGACCCTCACAAACGGCTGGGAACCGAGGCATATCAAAAATATATGGAAGCGCTGCACGAAAAGAATCCGCAGGTCTATCCGGCCAAAATGAAAAAACTGCCTCCGGCGCCCACTGCCGAAGAAGTGGAGAAAAACCCGCAACTGGCTGCTTACACCTACCTGCGTCAGGAATGCCAGCGGTGCCACACCGGCTCCAAGGGAAGACAGAAACGCGGCGATTACCGGGGTATCGGCTGCTCGGCGTGCCACATTCCCTATTCCAATAACGGTTATTACGAAGGTGGCGACACGGCGATCAACAAAAAAGAAGCCGGGCATCTGCTGGTGCACAGCATACAGGCAGGCCGCGAAGCCAAAGTAACCGTGGGCAACACCACCTGGTCGGGTGTGCCCGTGGAGACCTGTACCACCTGCCACAACCGCGGTAAACGCATCGGCGTATCTTACCAGGGACTGATGGAAACAGCTTACGAGCCCACCTATGACCGTCACGGCAAAGGACAGCCTAAACTGCACACCAAGCACTACCTTCATCTTCAGGAAGATATCCATGCCACAAAAGGTATGCTCTGCCAGGATTGTCACACTTCCAACGACCTCCACGGCGATGGTTTCCTGGCAGGCAGCACGCTGGCTCCCGTGGAGATCGAATGTCAGGACTGCCACGGGACAACCAAAAAGTTCCCGTGGGAGTTGCCGTTGGGTTATGGCGATGAATTTGATACGCTCCCTGCTACAGGCACACCGAGGGGAGTTACCGGTCATTATGCCAAATACCTGAAAAAGGGAATGGTTTACAAGCCACATGACGGCTATCTGATTACAGCCCGTGGCAACGCATACACCAATGTGGTGAAAACCGGCGACAGTGTGCTGGTTCACCTGGCCAGCGGAAAGGATTTAACACTGGCTCCCTTAAAAAAGCTGACACGGGAAAATAAATTATCGGAAAACGCACGGGTGGCCATGGATCAGATTGACGTGCATCTGAACCGGATGGAATGTTATGCCTGTCACGCCACCTGGGCGCCGCAGTGTTACGGATGCCACATTAAAGTGGATTACAGCAAAGGAATGAAGCACGTGGACTGGCTGGCTGCCGCTTCGGATCATGATGTCCACGGACTGACAGGCGGAGCAAGGGGAAACCTTGAAGATTATCTTGTTGACGGCGAAGTTACCGAAACCCGCAGTTACCTGCGCTGGGAAGATCCGCCGCTGTCACAGAACGGCGAAGGCCGCATCTCCCCCACCATTCCCGGGTGCCAGACCACCATCACCGTGATCGGAAAAGACGGCAATGCATTGATCAAAAATCAGATTTTCAGGATACCCAATGTGGAAGGCGCGGGTGAAGAAGGGCAACTGGGCATTGACATGTCACCCGTCCAGCCCCATACCATCCGGAAAGAAGCCCGTTCCTGCGAAAGCTGCCACACCAGCGCCAAAGCCCTGGGATACGGCATCAACGGCGGGAAATATTATGCCGACCCCTCGGGTGACCTGGTCATTGACCTGATGACGGCATCAGGACAGATCATCCCGCAAAAATACACAGTACAGAAACCGGGGATCCCCAACCTGACAATGGACTGGTCGCGATTCGTCACCGAAGACGGAAAACAACTGCAGACAGTTGGGCATCATTTTAAACTTTCGGGACCACTAAATTCCGCAACCCGCTCAAAGCTGGACCGCCGCGGAGTGTGCCTTTCCTGCCATCAGAGCATCCCCAATAAAGACCTGGCTGTTTCCCTGATGTCGCACACGGCAAAATATGCCGGGGTCGTCATTGACAATGAAACGCACAGGGGAATACTTCATAAGTTGCTGTTGTTGAGCGCCTGGACGCAAATATTGATCGGACTATTGATCGGGATCGGGATTGTTTGGCTTGTTTTCCGGTTGATCAGGAAACGATGAATCCAAGGAGCTAAACCGCAAAGGGTGCTGTGAAGGCGCAATGGTCGCATAAGACAACATTTTGCTTAGTCCTGACACCTCTATTCCCCTTGTTTTCCTTTGCGTGTCCTTTGCGAACATTGCGGTTAAATGAGTTTTTTACCTAATCAATACCGTAGAATTTCTTGCTTGCTGTTTCGCTTAAGATAAGTGTTGATGATCTGCCGGACTTCGCGGTTATCTCGTTGAGAGCGGATGCACTCGTGAAGTAATGAAAGATTGTTTTCCATAAAAGCCGAATCAATAAACCCGAACCCGCAGTATTTTCCGTGCTCGATCTTTACAACCGATCTCTCATCTTCACTCCTGCCCTTTCCGAGGATAAAAAAACTGTCATCCCCAAAATGATAGTTTTCCAATGCTGCATTCACCTTCATGTTATAATCACTTGGTAGTTCCTCTCCCATGCAGGCGCCCTCACATTGTCTGATCTGGTATTGAAAACAGGCACCCTTTGTTTCGTACAAACCGCTAAGTTTCTGGCAAAGGCCGAACTTTCCGGTCAGGTTAAACAGATGCTCTTTCCCCTCCTGCATGGAACTGTAGGTGTAGAGCGGGGACAGGTGATCAATGATCGGTGAAACCTTTAAATTCAGGTACCCGTTGTCATCCGTGAAAGAATAAAGGCCGTAATTGAAGAATGTCCGGCGTTGCATCCGGTTATACAATGGCTGGTGTTTTTTGATCTCGGCCGATTCCAGCAGCAGGGCAATGAGTTCGTTGCCTGTCAGTTCATAATCCACATCCGCGATGGCTTCTTTCATTTCCACCGTCCGTTTGTGCAGGTTGTTATTCAGGTGCGACAGCACACGGTCGTGAATGTTGACCGATTTGCCGACATAGATCAGTTCCCCTTCTTCATTGTAAAAATAATACACACCGGGCTCTTTGGGCAGGTTTTCAGTCAGCGACCGGTTCCTTTCAGATTTTATACCATTGGTTTTCAGGTTCTCCGGATCAGGTTCAATACTCAAAAGCAATTCCAGCAGACGGGTAGTCGCCAATGCGTCGCCGCCAGCCCTGTGCCGGGCGTGGTTTTCAATACCCAGTTCCCGGCACAAATTACCAAGTCCGTATGACCGCCTGCCTGGAATGAGTTTCCGGCATAATTTTATGGTATCCAGTGTTTCCCTGCGGAAATCGTATCCCAGGCTCATAAACTCATGTCGCAAAAAAATGTAGTCGAACCGGACATTGTGGCCTACCACGATCTTCCCTTCCGTCATCTCAACGATTCGTTTGGCCACCTCGTAAAACTTCGGCGCTCCGGCGACCATCTGGTTACTGATGCCTGTCATCCGGGTGATCCGGTATGGGATTTTCTTTTGGGGGTTGATCAGTGTTTCAAAAGTATCCAGCACCTCCCGGCCATTATGGATCACAATAGCTATTTCCGTGATCTTCTCACCGGAAGGGCTCAACCCGGTAGTTTCTACATCGAGGATGGCGTACATCGGCTGCGTACTTCCAATGGTTATTGGTCCCTGAAATTCAGGGTCATCTGAATGGCCTGGACCTGACGTTTCAGCTTTTCCACCTCTTGTGCCAGGTCATCCTTTTCCTTGTTGGGCTCGGGCACTTCCGAACTGATGTAGTTCACGAATTTCCAGACCTCCCTGATGTCGCTGACTTTTATGTCGTAAGGCTCATACAGCGGGTTCAGCGAATGGAGGGTGAGTATCCCTTCCTGCTCAATTTTGTTTTCCACCACTTTGAACATAATACCGTCCTCCCTGGTCAGCAAAATGTAAGCATGGTGATTGCGTATTGTACTCCAGTCCTGCACAAACTCGCCGGTAACATACGAACCGTCGGGAATGGGCAGCATAGAATCGCCACTTACCTGGAAACTGCGGTATTTCTTTTGCTTTGACAGGAAAGGCAACCGGAAAGTAGGCAGAATGCTGATGTATTCAGGATCGGCAAAACCGGTAGTGTATCCGGCTTTGGCTTTCTCGTTCACCAGTTCGATGTTTTCCTCGTTGTCCTCCCCTACCGTGGTGGCCAGCACACGCAGGTTACTGCCTTTCATGTAGATATCGTACCCTCTTTCCAGTTGTGAGAACTGGCTTTCGGACAAGGTACTTAAGTCCACTTTGATCAGCGTGTCAATGGCCACGCCGTAGTATTCCGAAAACCTGATCAGCGCATCCATATTCGGTTGCGCCACTCCGTTTTCATAGCCGCTCAACGTTGAGCGCTTCATTTTCAGCGCAAAAGCCACCTCATCCTGAGTGCGGCCGCGCCGTTTGCGTAAGATTTTGATGTTGGTACTAAATAACATGGCTCTTTTTTTTTAGACCCAGCCCTAAAGGACTGGGTTACTGATTTGTTTCAAACCCCAACCCTAAAGGGCTGGGTTACTGATTTGTTTCATAGCGTTATTTTTTCTTCGCTTTCAGTTTCCCCGTCCTTCAGGGCGGGGTTATTCGCTTTCAGTTTCCCCGTCCTTCAGGGCGGGGGAATTCGTTGTCAGCCTCCCGGCCCATCAGGGCTGGGTGGAGGAGCATCAGGAAACAACTCATCAATCTCATCGTCAAGCGACTGCTTGCTGTGATGGGATTCCTGATTCCGGATATAATCCCTCACTCTTTCCACGTGCGACCTGCTTATAGAAGCTGCATAATACTTTTTCTGCCAGCCGAATCTCTCTTTTGTAAGTTTGGTTTCATTAACCCAGTGCGACGATTCACCTTTTATCTGTTCAAGCACATTTGCCACACATTGCTCAGCTTTCAGCGAAATCAGGCAATGCACATGGTCAATATGTCCATTAATGAAATCAACATAAATTCCTTTTTTGTACGCCTGATCTTTAATATGCCTGAACACATCATTCTTTATTTCCCAGGTCAGATAAGGTCTCTTGTTTTTTGTCGTCCAGACAGCGTGTATCCATAGTTTAACGTATGACATAGTTTATTGCTTTTTTTTCACCACAGCTTTTTGTATCAGCCAGCCCTTCCTACGGACCACTACGTGGAAAGGGCCGGGTTACTGATTTGTTTCACCCAGCCCGTCCGGTCAGGCGGGCTTTAGGGTGGGGAAAAAGTGAAGCCTTCACATCCTACATTCCATAATTTTTCTTGACACTATTTCCAATAATGATTATATTGTAATCGCAAATATGATCAATTTTTAATCAAAAGTAATACATTTTTATTAAATGTCAAGCATCTCGTCAAAAAAAATTAAAAAAAGATGAAAACGACAGACAGAACTATCGTGCATCTGGACCTGGATTCGTTTTTCGTTTCGGTGGAGCGGCTGGTCAACCCGTCGCTTGTCGGCAAGCCGGTGATCGTTGGCGGTATGTCCAACCGGGGGGTGGTGGCCGGATGCAGCTATGAAGCCCGGCGTTTTGGCGTCCGCTCGGCTATGCCTATGCGGATGGCCCGTCAACTGTGCGGCGACGCCATTGTCATCCGGGGCGATGCAGAGCAGTACAGCAGGTATTCGAAGATCGTGACAGAGATCATCGCCGAGCGGGCACCCCTTTTCGAAAAAGCTTCCATTGACGAGCATTATCTTGATATCACCGGTATGGACCGCTTTTTCGGCAGCCTGAAATGGACACACGAACTGCGGGAATATATTGTTAAAAACACCGGACTACCCATCTCTTTCGGGCTTTCGGTCAACAAAACCGTATCCAAGATCGCCACCACAGAGGCCAAGCCCAACGGCGAGCTATATGTCCCCGGCGAAAAAGTAAAGCCCTTTCTTTTCCCGCTTTCCATCCGGAAGATACCGATGATCGGAAAGAAAAGCTACCGCCTGCTGCGCTCTATGGGAGTCGGCACCATAAAGACACTGAGTATGATCCCGCCGGAGATGATCATACAGGTGATGGGCAAAAACGGGCTGACCATCTGGAAAAAAGCCAACGGCATTGACCCGGCGCCGGTAATCCCTTACTCCGAGCGCAAATCCATCAGTACCGAACGGACTTTTGACAAAGACACCACCGATGTTGTCAAACTGAAAAACCTCCTGATCAGTATGGTGGAAAAGATCGCTTTTGAACTGCGGAAAAAGCAAAAGCTGACCGGTTGTATTACTGTGAAGATACGTTACTCCAACTTCGACACCCATACTTTGCAGAAACACATTCCCTACACGGCTTTTGACCATGTGCTGATCGAGACGGCGCTGGAGTTGTTCAGCCGGCTCTACAAACGGAGGATGCTCATCCGGCTGATCGGCGTGCGCTTCAGTCATCTTGTGGGGGGCTTCCAGCAACTGGACCTTTTTGAAGACACTCCGGAGTTGACTTCCCTTTACCAGGCCATGGACAGCATCCGCCTGCGTTACGGGAGAAAAGCGGTGCAAAGGGCGGTGGGGGTTAGGAGTGAGGAGTGAGGAGTGAGGAGTGAGGAG
>CAZMOS010000173.1:0-6957 GCA_964567945.1 uncultured Lentimicrobiaceae bacterium | reverse complement strand
TACATCCGTACATTGCTAAATGCTTATTCCCGTTTTTTAATTCCAAAATGTAAGGTAGTTCATAATCAATTTTTTCTAATTCGCTAAAACTTAAAATTTTCGGGGGTATCTTATTTTGATTTTTATTTTCTGTATTCACATTATTACACGCAATTGTTAACACAATTACAATCAGTACTAAAAAAAACCTAATATCTCTTTTATTGGTTTTCATAGAATCAGGTTTTATTCTTTAAATGCAACTAACTCCTTTTGTCCAAAACAAATATATAGAATAACACCTAAACGATGAGGAAGATCGGTGGAATTTTGATTGTTTTTTCCTCTTCTGTTAATTGTTTACAGCATTGTCCGGCGGGCTGTGCACCTGTGCCATGCTTTTCCGGCTAACGGCTCGTGTTTGTCATGTCGTCGGGAACGACCACGATGTAATCGGCAAGGTTCTGGTTGTCTTCATCCAGTTTGGAGATGTCTTCCTGGTTGACCGTGGATATGGTTTTGATGTTCAACCCGGGATGCAGCTTTTTGATCCACCAGACGATCCCCTGGAAATTGTCGGAATGATAGGAACCGTTGTAGTGTAGAAACAACTTGCCGGGAGACCAGTTTTTCAGGATAAAATAAGCCATCGTCGCATCTTTGGCGGCCTGGGCCTTGGGGAAATTTTCATCCACATGGTCTTTCATGTCTTTCATGTTCATCATGTCTTTATAACACTTTATTTCGGGGTCATAAAATTTGACGAGGTCGGGGCCGATATATTTTTTTGCTTCCGCACTCAGTGAGTCAAGCACATCAAATCCTTTTTTATACACCATGGAAGCGTAACGGCGGGGGATGTCGGTTGCAATGAACGGCAGGTTGTGCTTCTTGGCAAACTCAACAAGGGGTTTGTAATCCGTCTTATAATTTTTCCAGAGTTTTATTTCTGCTTCAAATTTTTTGTCGCTGTAATCACCTGCAAGGTATTCCTCCATGATCAACTGGTTGTCGGCCTCGAACATTTCGGCGCCGAGAACAAGGCTGTCTTTTTTAACGTCATACAGATCGCGTGTAATGTTGTATTCAAGCCAGTGTGAAATGGGGTCGGTATGCATCTCACCGTAAAATACCATGTCGGCGGTTTCAAGGTCTTTGATCATTTTGGAATATTTCACAGGCTTCCCGGTTTGGTTATATATTAGATAAGCCGGTTTGTCGTTTTTAAAAGCCAGGGCGGCAAAAGCGGCAAGGAGGATGAATATAAAGGTCTTTTTCATGATGTAATGTTATGATAATTTTTGTTCACGCGAAGTCGCAGAGGCGTACAAGGTGAAAATTTTAAAATTAAGTGAATTGATTATTTTTTTCTCATTTTTATCCGTTGCGAAAATAGGAAAAAAACGGTTTAGTGCGGAGCAGCGGATTCCTGAAACAGGTATTTCTTTTTGCTGACCGGTAATTAAGAAAATTTCACAATTAAATATTTTGAAAGGCATCAATAATTAATACATTTGCAGGGCAAAACCATAAAAAAGAAATATTATGAAAAAATTTGTCTTATTTGCGATGATTTTACTCTTTGCCGGTGCTGTCACGGCACAGGACAAAAAAGTGGGTGAAAAACAGAAGAATGGCCCGCAGATATCTTTCAAGACCGCCCTTCATGATTACGGTGAAATTTATGTTGGAGCAAACGGAACCTACGAGTTTGAATTTACAAATACGGGAAACGAACCGCTGATCCTTTCAAAGCCCCGTTCTTCCTGTGGTTGCACAGTGCCGTCATGGCCCAAAGAGCCCATCCTGCCGGGTGAGTCAAACAAGATAAAGGTTACTTACAACACGAGCCACGTGGGGGCTTTCAATAAAACGGTAACGGTTTATTCCAATGCCAAAAACAAATCAGCAGTGGTTTTACGGATTAAGGGAAAAGTTAATCCCAAGCCGGCAGAAGCACTTCCCGAGAAAAAGACAGGTGCGGGAGCGGCACCCATCAATAAATAAAAACCCAAAAAAGTTTTTATCAGGGTTAACCTTCGTGGCTCAGCAGGGTTCGGGTGGTTAGCCTTTTTTTATACACATTGAATCAAAAACCAATCTCGCATGGTACACATTTCGAAAAAAGGACAACTGATGCCCGAATCACCCATCAGGAAACTGGTTCCCTATGCCGAAGAAGTCAAAAAAAGAGGCATAAAAGTCTATCATCTCAACATCGGTCAGCCCGATATTGAAACACCGGAGGTTGCCCTCAGTGCCATCAAAAATTATGATCACAAAGTGGTGGAATACAGCCATTCGGCAGGCATGTTTTCGCTGCGGGAAAAACTGGTTGAATATTACAAAACGGTAAACATCCAACTGACATCGGAAGAGATAATCGTAGGAACAGGAGCCTCCGAAGCCATTCTGTTCTCTTTTCAGTCCATCATGGATCCCGGTGACGAGGTGATCATTCCCGAGCCGTTCTATGCCAACTACAACGGCTTTGCCGTGAATGCGGGCGTCAATGTTAAACCGGTCTTTTCAAGCATTGAAAACGGCTTTGCCCTGCCCCCCATCGAAGATTTTGAAAAGAACATTTCCGAAAGGACAAAAGCCATCCTGGTTTGCAATCCAAACAACCCGACCGGTTATCTTTACACAAAACAGGAAATGGAATCGTTGCGCGACATTGTAAAAAAGCATGATCTCTTCCTGATCGCCGATGAAGTGTATCGCGAGTTCACTTACGACGGCAACACGCAATATTCTGCCATGTATCTGGAAGGGATAGAAGACAATGTGATCTTGATTGATTCGGTCTCGAAACGATACAGCGCCTGCGGTGTACGTCTGGGATGGATGGCTTCCAAAAACAAGGAAGTGATCGCCACGGCGCTGAAATTTGCCCAGGCCCGTTTAAGTCCGCCCACCTTCGGGCAGGTTGCCGCAGAGGCCGCCGTGGATACGCCTGAAGAGTATTTTATAAATGTCAAGCGGGAATACCTTGCCCGCCGCAATGCGATAGTGGAAGGCATCAACAGGATTGAAGGGGCGTTTTGTCCCAATCCTGCCGGCGCTTTTTATGTGGTCGCCCGCCTGCCTATTGACGATTCGGACAAGTTCTGCCGGTGGCTGCTGGAAGATTTTGATTATGAAGGACAGACCGTTATGCTGGCTCCGGCTTCGGGTTTTTATTCCACACCGGGTAAAGGCAAAAATGAAGTACGGATAAGCTATGTGCTGAAAGTGGAAGACCTGAAAGCTTCGGTCAGGGTACTTGAGGAAGCGCTGAAAGTTTATCCGGGAAAGACAGAGTAGGGTGGATGGCAATGAAAAAATGAGCTTGCCTTAAAAATTAAAATTATTACTTATCTGTTATTCATACTGGGTTTTTTTGTGCTCCTGCTGGGGGCGAAGTGGCTGATTGACGGCGCTTCGTCACTTGGCCGCAAATTCGGGGTATCCCAGTTGCTGATCGGTTTGACAATTGTTGCACTTGGCACATCCCTGCCCGAACTGGTGATCAATATTTTTGCATCCGTTCAGGGCAGGACCGATCTGGCCATCGGAAATGTGTTGGGAAGCAATATCATTAACACACTGTTGATAGTCGGGGTAGCGGCCACAATTTATCCCATCAGAATGGCAGGCCGGAAGAGTACAGTTAATATCTGGTTCAGCCTGCTGGCTACACTGGTGTTGATTTTTATGGCCAACGTTTCGTTGTTTTCGGAAATGAAGCACTTTATTACCCGGCTTGATGCGTTGATACTGATCGTCTTGTTTGCCGGTTTTCTTTATTATTCCTTTTTCAGGGGAAAAGTACCGGAAAAAGCAACCAAGATAAGTAGACCGAGAGAATTAAAAAGCATCTGGGCTGTCCTGCTGATCCTGGCCGGAGTCGCCGGACTGTATCTCGGGGGTAAATGGATCGTATCAGGAGCAAGCCGGATTGCAACTGATCTGGATATCTCTCAAACTACTGTCGGACTGACTATTGTTGCGGCAGCCACCTCCTTACCTGAACTGGTCACGTCTATATTTGCTTCCATGAAGAAAAATACGGACATAGCCGTCGGCAATGCTATCGGATCCAATATTTTCAACATCCTTCTCGTGCTTGGAGTGAGCGCCCTGATCAAACCCATCGCCTTTGACAAAGCTTTAAATCAGGAGATCATTATTCTGATTGCTTCCACATTGCTCATTCTGGTTTTTGTCAAACTCGACATCGGTAAAACAAAAAAGGCCATTTCCCGACTTGAAGGCATCTTGTTGATAGGAGCTTATATAGCTTATGTAATCTATTCTTTTGTTTAAATAAAATGACCAGAATCACTCTTTTGCGGTACTTTTTCGATCCGGATAAACGGGCATCAGGGTGTGTCTTCGAGAAGCGTGATGGCATGTCCTGCAAAACCTGCACCTGCTTCTTCATACAAATTAACCACCTTGTCAACGCCTGCTTTTTTTAATTCTTCCATTTCATCCTCATACTGGGCCAGTGCGGCAATTTTGATGGTGGGCTGATATTTTTTCATGGTTGTTGCAGCGATCAGGTTGGCTGAGTGATTGCTCAGTGTCAACAATACAAGGGAAACATCACCGGGTAATATTCTTTCCCAGGATTGCGTGTCGGTGGCATCGCCGGTGATCACGTTTCTTCCGGCTTCCCTGTGATCAAGCACAATGTCATAGTTATCATCCAGTCCAATTACTTTTTCATCAAACTCGGCGGCCAGTTCGTCGTAAACCTTTGTACCGATCTTTCCCATACCGAAAACCAAAATGTTGAAACCGGAAATATCAATCTGTTTGTCTTCTGCAATGGATTCTGTTTTTTCAAAACGGATAAGATACTTCTCGAGTATCGTAAAGTCAAGATAAGATTTGACCGGTGCAGCAACAATGAATGAAAGGGAAACGGCGATGGATATCACGATCAGCCATTCGTTACTGAGCATGTGCTGTGCTACGGCCACGCTCGCCACGATCAGTGCGAATTCGCTGTAATTTAATAAACTCGTTGAGACCTGGAACGAGGTTCGTGCGCGCAGCCCCAGAAAAGTCAATATCCTGAAATACAAAAATCCCTTGACAGGCAGTAGCAGTATGAGCAGAAAAGCAATTCCGATCATCCACCATTCGGGAGTCCCTGACAAACCGATACTAAGAAAAAAAGCGATCAGAAAAAATTCTTTGAAATTCATCAGTGAGTTTGCCATTTCATTGGATTTGGGACTGTTGGCCACGATCATTCCCGCTACCAGTGCGCCGAGATCCGGTTTGAGCCCGACCATATCAAACAACTCTGCTCCCCAGAATGCCAGTAAAAACCCGAAAAGGATCATCATTTCGCCGTGTCCCGATTTTTTCATCAACCAGATGATGGGCTTTCGCAGGAAGGGCAGACCCAGTAACAGGAACGCCCAGGGCGATGGATTTTTGTCTTCTGACAACGCAAGGAACAGTACGGCAAGAACATCCTGAATGATGAGAATGGCGATGGCTGTCTTGCCTTGTATCCCCGTCATTTCACCCGTATCCTCGAGAACTTTTACTGCAAAAACAGTGCTCGAAAAAGCCAAGGCGAAAGAGATCAGTGCAATAACCTTCAGCGACACGCCTGCAAAGAAAAATACTCCCGCATATCCGATGAACATGAAGATCAGGCCGAAAATGATAAAATTCAGCAACATCTGAAGCAGGCCTCCTTTCCAGGCATGGCCTCTGATCAGACTTTTTACATTCAGTTTCAGGCCCACTGTGAACAGGAGCAGCAAAATGCCCATATCGGCAACTTTATCAATCGTTTCGCTGGAAGATACACCGTAAAGATTTAAAACGAAACCTGCAATAAGAAACCCCAGCATGGGAGGGAATCCGAACAGGCGCATGATAAAACCCAGAACAAAAGCTACGATCAATGCGATTAATTCCATAATATGAACTTTTGGATGACCTGAAAAATCACATAAAAATAAGCATTCCTGGAAATACTCTGATACCGGCCGCTCCCGCGCAGCAAGGCAGGCTGTCTGACTAACCGGAGCAGGGATCGCATATATATTTGACATTTAATGCGTTTAATCGTATCTTTCGGAACTAAACGGACAAATTTATTTACCGAATAAAAAAAGAGCTATGAAAACTACTGACCGTGGTAACATCTTCGTTTCCTGGGCCTTGCGCTTTCTGCTGATTGTAACCATCTTTTTCTGGGGGATATTTTCCCTTGATGTTTTCAATGAGGGTTATGATTTCTGGGAAGCTGTCGGTGCTTTCCTGATTCATAATGTCCCTTCGTTTCTGATGATCATTGTCCTGATCATTGCCTGGAAACGCGAAAATATCGGAGGTGCACTTTTGCTGCTTTTAGTCCTGTGCTTTGTCATCTTCTTTATTATTCAATCGGGGCGGTTTATGTATGGCACACTGATCATGTTGGGTTTTCCTTTCCTGATCGGCGTCATGTTTTTGGTCAACTATTATTTTCTAGGGAATAAGAAGTTGCGTGAAACCTGATAAGGTTTATTTCACAGGAAGGTTTAAAAATTCATAAGGTGTGTAAACGGGTATTTCTGAAAAAACAAAATCTTTTTTATTTCTTGTGATGATGAAACTGATATCATTCTCACAGGCAGTAAAATATTGCAAAGCATCTTCAAAATCTTTGAAGTCAGATTCCAGGGCATCATAAAATGCCTTTTGAGTGGTAATGACCGGGTTAACTAATTTTAGCAGGTTATTTATTTTTTGTTTGATATGTTGCCGTTTGGCCGTTCCCTCTTGTCCTTTGGCGAGTTTGGATGTTATATAGAAAACATCATTTAAGCTGATAATGGAAACATACATTGAACAGGACTCGTAAAGACATTTGTTAATCAATTCCAGCGATATATTGAAATAATTTTTATCAAAAGAACTTCTTTTTAAGATTAGATCAAGAATTATGTTGGTATCCAAAAAGACGTTATTCATCTTGTAAGT
>CAZMOS010000172.1:5001-7018 GCA_964567945.1 uncultured Lentimicrobiaceae bacterium | reverse complement strand
GAAAAATCCCGGGGAGATGTAATGATCAAAAAACAAAAAAAACAGTTCTGCACAAGGCAGGGTGAAATCACGCCTGTTTTCCTTTTACCACGCTGATTAACAAAAATTAACAGCAATCGAATTATGACGGACAAACCGTTACGGCGAATTGTATTAATTTTGGCGCCATTAAAATTATGGATTGCCACCGGAGGTTCCCCTTTTCCCGATCGTGATCTGAATAAGTAAATTTACGGCAATAAAGAAAGTTTGAGAACATGAAGAAATATTTTTCAGTTTTACTGATTGCCCTGCTCGTTATTACCGGTCTGAACGCCCAGGTGGATGTTAAGCCGCTTAACCCTTTGGAGACCACCCAGAAAATGTCGGCCCTGCTCCAACTGATCAACGGATTTTATGTGGACACCCTAAACATGAGCCGTCTGACCGAGGAGGCCATTGTGTCAACTTTAAAACAACTGGATCCCCATTCATCCTACATTTCCAAAAAAGATGTTGAAAAGGCCAATGAACCGCTGGAAGGCAGTTTCGAAGGCGTGGGACTGACATTTCAGTTATATAAAGATACCATCCTGGTGATCGCTCCCGTGCCGGGCGGCCCTTCCGATAAAGTGGGGATACTGGCAGGCGATAAGATCATCAAGGTAAACGGTGTGGATGCTTTTGGAGAGAAGATCACCAACCAGTGGGTGATGGATCATCTGCGTGGGAAAAAAGGAACCGAAGTAACCGTGAGCATATACCGCCACGGTGTGAAAGGCTTGATGGAATTTAAAATTATCAGGGATAAAATTCCGCTGAACAGCATTGATGCTGCCTTTATGCTGGATAACAAAACAGGATACATCAAGTTGAACCGCTTTGCCCGGAATTCGCTGAATGAATTCAATAATGCCATCACAGAACTGAAAAAAAAGGGGATGAAAAACCTGGTTTTTGACCTGCGCTCCAACTCGGGAGGATACCTTTCAACCGCCCTGGCCATCAGTGATGAGTTCCTGCCGGAAGGCAAGATGGTGGTTTATACCCGGGGCATCCACAGCCCCCGTCAGGAACTGGATGCCACGAAAGCAGGTGAAATGGAAGAAGGAAAACTTGCCGTATTGATCAACGAAGGCTCCGCCTCGGCCAGTGAGATCGTCTCGGGGGCTGTCCAGGATTGGGACAGGGGCGTTATTATCGGCAGAAGATCATTCGGGAAAGGGCTTGTACAACGACCCTTCCGCCTGCCCGACGGATCGGTGGTCCGCCTGACGGTGGCACGCTACTATACCCCTTCGGGAAGATGCATCCAGAAACCTTATAACGAAGGTGTGGAAGAGTATTACAAAGATTTTACCCACCGCATTGAGCACGGCGAACTGATGAATGCCGACAGCATCCATTTCCCCGACTCTCTCAAATACACTACCCAGCATGGACGTACCGTTTACGGCGGTGGAGGCATCATGCCCGATATTTTTATTCCCTGGGATTCCACACGCTTCAATGAACTGTATTTCGACCTGATCCGCAAGGGTATTTTCAACAGTTATGTCAACGACTTCCTGGATGCCAACCGCCAGAAACTGAATAAAAAATATGCTGACTTTCAGGATTTCAATAAAAACTTCACCATCAGCCAGCAGGAATTTGATGAATTCATCACACGGGCCAAAGAAAAGACCGAAGTGAAAGAAGAACAACTGAAACCGAATGTTGATTTTATGAAGTTGCAGCTCAAAGCCCTGATCGCCCGGAACCTTTACGATACGAATGACTATTTTGAAGTCCTCTGGCCCCAGGACGCCGACATCAAAAAAGCACTGGAAACCATCAACGAAGACCTGGTTTACCGGAGCTACGGAGTGGAAGAATAGAGGCAGGAAGACGTATCTCCGGCTTGAAAAAACACCTTCCAGAGTTTGAAAAACCTGGAAGAGTGTTTTTAACTTGCCATGAAAAACCCGAAAGAGTGTTTTGCCCCGTTACTAACATCTTTTGTTGAAAAATAATAATCCGGCAAACTGTCAGTTTT